>DAOQID010000137.1:0-10263 GCA_035339375.1 Anaerolineales bacterium
TTTTCAACCAACCCAGGCAATTCTTTCACAAAAGAATCAACCTGCTCAGGTGTGGAATCGACTCCTAAAGTGATGCGCAGGGAACCAAGCGCCCAATCGCGTGAATGACCGAGGGCCGTGATGACTTCGCTGGGTTCGGGGTTGCCAGTTTTGCAGGCAGAGCCAGAAGAGCAGGCAAAGCCCGCTGCATCGAGCATTTGCAACAGAAGGTTGCCATCCACATTTTTGAAGACAAAGGAAGCATGATTGGGCAGGCGGTTGGTGGGGTGACCTGTTAATTGAGAATCGGGAATCGTTTCAAGCACCATGCCGATGATATGGTCGCGCAAGGGTTTGACATGGGCTGTGCGCATCTCGCGTTCTTCGGCTGCGAGATGCAAGGCTTCAGCAAAACCGACGATGTAGGGCACATTTTGAGTCCCTGCCCGCAGGCTGTATTCCTGCCCCCCACCCGTCATGTGTGGGAGGAGTTTGGTCCCTTTGCGGATGTAGAGCGCGCCAACGCCTTTCGGCCCATAGAATTTGTGCCCGCCAAGCGACATCAGGTCGACGCCGAGGGTTTGGGTGTTCACATCCAAATAAGCCGCAGCTTGCACGGCATCGGTGTGAAAAAGAATATTATTCACCTTCGCAATGCCCGCCAATTCAGCGATGGGGTTGATCGTGCCGATCTCATTGTTCGCGTACATGACCGAGGCGAGTGCCGTGTCACTGCAAACAGCTTTCAACAGCGCCTCTGGCGAAACGCCGCCAAATTCATTCACATCCAGCCATTCGAGGGAAAATCCGTATTCTTTTTCAAGTTGTTCGGCGGTTTTGCTAACGGCATGGTGTTCGGTTTTTGAGGTCAGGATCCACTTCTGGCCTGAGGCGCTACGCCTTGCTGTGGCGGCGCCGCGAAGCGCAAGGTTATCCGATTCGGAGCCGCAGGAGGTGAAGATGATCTCGTCGGCGCGGCAGTGTAAAACAGCAGCCACCTTTTCTCGGGCTTCTTCGATGGCGCTTTCAGCTTTTTGCCCGTAACGATGGACGGAAGATGGGTTTCCATAGGTTTCGCGAAAATACGGCAGCATCGCGTCAAAGACTCGCGAGTCAACGGGGGTTGTGGCGGCATAATCAAGATAAATCATGCAAGGGATTATAGCAAACAATTTTATCGGGGTGATAAAATAGATAAGAAAATACAATCAATCGAAATCAGGTGCAGAATGAGTGACTTCCTCAATTATCTTAATACCGCCGACCTCGATACATTGACCAAGACCCCTGGCATCACACGTCCGATCGCGGGCGGGATCATTGCCGGGCGGCCATTTGATTCGGTGGATGACTGCCTGAAAGTGCGCGGCATGGGGAAAAACCTGCTGTCACGGTTACAATCCAATTTTGAGGGGGAGGGAAATGCTTCAGAAAGCAGGGCCATGGTCACAGTGGAGGAAGAACCGAAGCCTGCTCCCATTGAGAGGAGTCGGCCTGCACAAGAGTCAGCGCGTGAGGAGGAACCATCCTTCCTGACGAGGTTGGGGCAGGCCTTCCTCGTATTCCTGCGCGCCTTGATGCGTTTGATCGCTCTGGCCATCATTATTGTGGGAATTGGTGCGGCATTTTATTACGGGCTGCCGTTCATTAACCAAAAAGTGATCGTGCCCATCGAACAAAATACGGTGGGGATCCGCGAGCTAAACGATCAAATCGAGATTTTACAAACTCAACTGGATGAAGTGAACGCCCGTGTGGATGCGGTTGAGAAAACGATCGAAACCCAATCTGCGAGCATTGCGCAGTTGGAAGAAATGCAAAAGACGCTTGAAGAAGAAATGACAACACAGAACAACAGCGTGATGGTGGCCTTGAAGCGCGAGGTGATGTACACACGCGCGATCGAAACTCTTTCACGGGCGAGGTTGTATCTTTCGCAAAGTAATTTTGGGCTGGCAAAAACAGATGTGCAATCGGCGCGTGATCTGATTGCAGAATTATCGCTCGATGCGCCGACCTATCAAGTGGATGCGTTCAACCAGATCCTTATGCGCCTTGATCTGGCACTGGGCAACCTGCCAGCCTTCCCCGTCATCGCGGTAGATGATGTGGATATCGCCTGGCAATTGATGATGATGGGTCTGCCTGAGAGTGAGGCCGAGATCGTACCAACCGCCACACCCCTGCCGCCGACACTCACACCCACAGTTGTGATCGAACCATCTGCTACAGTTACGCTTACCCCAGCGCCTGTTTTGGAAATCACCCCCACCCCAACAGCAATTCCGTAAAATCGAAACCCCGAGAATTCTCGGGGTTCTTTTTCAAAATGTTATAATCTGCCCGCATTTTGAATTGAAATGCAAATCCACGAGCAAATTTCACATCAACTCCAAATGAACAAACCTGCCAAACTGAATTCCTCCATGCAAGTTTATCTTTTTGCCTTGCTTGCAGCGGTGATGGTGGCTTTTGTTTATGGCTGGCTGAATTTTCCCAGCCTCGAAAAATCGGGGACCAACTATTACCCACAATTGGCGATCGGTTTCAAGAACGGAGAACTTTCCCTGCCAGAGCAGCCTTCCGAGGCCCTGCTATCTTTGAGCAACCCCTACAATTATGTCCTGCGAAAAGAAAGCGGCGTGGAAGACTTCCCGTGGGACGCATCTCTGTATCAAGGCAGGTTTTACATTTACTGGGGACCAGTTCCAGCAGCACTATTGACCGTGCTCCCTGTTGGGCTGCTCAACAAGATCGGCGACCAGCATCTTGTTTTTCCGTTTGTATTTGGGGTATTTATCTACTCTCTATTGATCGTGGTGGAATTATGGTCGAGGCTTGAGCAGCGTCCGCCTGCGTGGGCACTCGGGCTGGCCTTGCTGGCACTTGGCATTGCAAGCCCAGCTACATTGATGCTCAGCCGTGCGAAGATCTATGAGGCTTCAATTTCGGCAAGTCAATTTTTCTTTTTGGGCGGATGTTACTGGGCTTTTCGCGCACTGGGAAGCAATGAAAAAAACATCTTCTGGCAGCTTGTGCTGGCGGCATTCCATTGGGCGCTCGCCATCGGGTCGCGGACCATCATCCTGCCTGCTGCTGCATTTGTGGGTGTGGTGACCATTTTTTTTATTTGGAAAAAGAACACAGCCTTCTTCACTCCATCCCTGTTTGCAATGGGAGCGCCGATCTTCATCGTCGCGCTCGGTCTGTGCTGGTATAACTGGGCCCGCTTCGGCTCTGTGTTTGAATTTGGGCTGCGGTATCAACTCACCACCACAGATTACAACGAGTTCAACAATCTGTTTTCCGTCCGCTATTTGCGGGAAAACCTGCTGAGCTATTTTCTGCGCCCATATCAAATTCAGGCTGAGTTTCCATTTATCAGCACCGTGGAAAATACGGTCTCAAATGACAGGCTTGCAGGGCTTCCTTACACCTCGCCCCATCTTCTGTTCCTGCTGCTGCCTTTGGCTCGTTTTTTCGGTCCGCATGCGCGTGCTGAAGATCGGCAAGAGACCTGGCTGATCAACGCCCTGGGTGGGGCATCTCTCATTTCATTGGTTATAATTCTGCTGTATTACTTCACAGCCATGCGTTTCAGCTTCGATTTCATGCCTGGGCTGCTTGTACTGGCCGCAATCCATTTCATGCAGGGATATGGGCAGGCTAAATCCAATCAAGGGTATTTGCTTTTGGCCGTCGTGCTTTTTTCCTTTTCCATATTGCTGAGTACATTGATCGCCCTGCCCGCGGTCAGAATCAGGGAAGTTTTCAAGATATTCGAGCTTTTAGGCATCCGATAAAATTCGTCGAAGTCATGCCATAATTTATTTCAATCCAAGGAGTTGGCCAATGTTCAAAATAAAATTCGGTACCGATGGTTGGCGTGGAGTGATCGCAGAAGATTACACCTTCGACAACGTGCGCCGCTGTGCGCAGGGATTTGCAACTTACATGCTCTCGGTCGGCAAAAAGGGACAGTGGGTCATTGTGGGCCACGACAAACGCTTCAGCAGTGAGCACTTTGCTGCGGCCGTTGCAGAGGTGCTGGCAGGAAATGGTTTGAAGGTTTACCTGACCCAGGAAGCCACTCCCACTCCGGTCATTGCATATGCGGTGCTCGATAAAAAGGCCGCTGGCGCGGTCAACATCACCGCCAGCCACAACCCACCGACGGATAACGGCTTCAAGGTCCGCAATGAGACGGGCGGAGCGATCGACCCCGATGGGTTGAAACTGATCGAAGCCTCCATTCCAGATGACTTGAAAGATGTCAAACGCAAGGAATACAAGGAAGCTGTTGCAGCTGGCGAGATCGTCAAATTCGACGCCGCCACACCGTACATCGAACACCTCACCCGTGACGGCTTGATCGATCTACAACCCATCAAAGATGCGGGGCTGACTGTAATGGTCGACACCATGTGGGGCAACGGCGCTGGCTGGTTCCCGCGCCTGTTGGCAGGTGGAAAGACCAGGGTCATTGAAATCCACAATGAACGCAATCCATCCTTCCCGGAAATGAAGCGCCCGGAACCCATTCAACCCAACATTGATGTGGGCTTGAAAGCCACCGTTGATAACAAAGCCGATGTACTGCTCATCACCGATGGTGATGCAGATCGCTGCGGTATTGGCGACGAGAACGGCGAGTTTATCAACCAATTGCGAGTTTACGCTTTGTTGGCGTATTATCTGCTTGAAGTACGCGGCGAACGCGGTGACATCGTCAAGACCCTGTCCACAACAGGCATGTTGAACAAACTCGGCGAGCTCTATAACGTACCCGTCCATGAAACCGGGGTGGGTTTCAAATTCGTCGCGCCGAAGATGACAGAGACGAATGCCCTAATCGGCGGTGAAGAGAGCGGAGGCTACGCCTTCCGCGGAAACGTGCCCGAGCGTGATGGCATCCTTGCCGGGTTGTACATGCTCGATTTTATGGTCAAGACCGGCAAGAAGCCAACCGAGCTTTTGAAAGACCTGTTCGCGAAAGTCGGTGGCGAATATTTCTACGACCGTGTGGATAGTCCGTTCAGCGGTGACCGCGCCGCCCGCGAAAAGATCATCACAGACAACAATCCTCAGACTTTGGGCGGCTTGAAAGTCACCGAGCTCATCACTGTGGATGGTTTTCAATTCAAGCTTGAAGACGGCGGCTGGATGTTGATCCGCTTCAGCGGTACCGAACCCATCCTGCGTGTGTATTGCGAAACCAGGCATAAAGACAAGGTGCAGGGAATCCTGCAAGACGGCTTGAAAGTTGCAGGAATCAAGTAACTTTCTTCACATTCCAAAACGACCCTGCCAAATATACAGGCAGGGTCGTTTTGGAGAAGCTATCAAAAAGTCTCAAAGTTTTATAAGAGTTTTCGTCCACGGGGTAGTTTTCTCTTATAATCCAACATCATGACCACACGTACCAATGAAATCTGGCTCGCAGATTTACGGGCAAATGGACCGTCACATGCCGAAGCGCTGAACGATCTTCGCGATGTCATCCAAAAAGGCCTGCCTTACGCCCTGTCCCGCTGGCTTTCCTCAGATAATCCACTCTTTCAGCCGCTGGTCGAAGAGGTGACGCAGGAAACCCTCCTGCGCGTGCTCGACCAATTGGACAGCTTTGAAGGCCGTAGTCTTTTCACCACCTGGGTACACAAGATCGCCATCCGTATTGCGTTGACCGAACTGCGTCGAAAACGCTGGCGCGACGCCTCCCTTGATGAACTGACCGAAAATGAAGACGCTCCCCCGCCCCCCGGCCTGCTAGCTGACCCTCAGGCATCCCCTGAAACCTCATCAGAGCGTTCAGACATGCTGGTTCGCGTCCGCCGTATTTTGGAAGAAGAGCTCACTCCAAAACAGCGCGAAGCACTGGTTCTGCTTGGTCTGCAAGACATGCCCATGGAAGAAGCCGCCAAACGGATGAAGACCAACCGCAATGCGCTCTACAAACTCCTGCATGATGCCCGTCTGCGCCTGAAAAAACGACTGGCCTTGGAAGATATCACCCCCCAAGACCTTCTGACCGCCTTTGAACAAAAGTAAGATTAAGATTTGATTAATCGTCAAATCCACAGTATGGACAACAATACTTCTCTTCAAAATAATCAGGAAGACCGCAATACCCAGGAACAATTGCAGGATGAGGTGGTTCTAAAGTTCCTGCGGGTTCTGGAAAGCATTCAGGCCGAGGAACTATCCTGCTCCGAAACCTTTGCCCGTCTCGATGAATTCGTCGAAACGGAAGTGCAGTCCAAGGATGCCGATAAGATCACACCGCTTATCCGAGAACATCTGGATATGTGCCCGGAATGCAACGAGGAATATGAGGCCCTTTTGGCCGTTCTTGAAAACACAAAATAAAAAGCGACGGGATGTTCACATCCCGTCGCTTTTTTGTTAACCTGTCTTTTCTACTCGTGGAACAACTTCTCACCTGCTCGCACTGCCACCGACAAACGGTTCTCGGCAGGTGTGATTGGGCATGACCACATTTCATTGTAGGCACAATATGGGTTGTACGCCACATTGAAATCCACCAAAAAGCGACCGCCAGGCAGGGCTTCAGGCTCCAGGTAGCGACCAGCAGGGTAGGTCTCAACACCTGCCAGGGCATCTACAAAAGGCAGGAAAAATCCATGCGGACTCTGATAAATGGTCAAAGCCGCCTCCACCCCATCCACATGAAAGTGAAACCTGCCAAACCTTTCATAGTGCTGAACACCGCCTGTTGAGGTCTGCATTTCAAATGCATCCTTGGTGGAAAATTCCTCCACTTTTACCTCAAGGCGCAGGGATTCATTTTCAGGGAAGTAATTCAAACCCTTGAATTTCATCCTCTGCTCGCGTGTCAGTGGGCTCTGCGGGTGACTGCCAAAGAAATCATCCTTCTCCGCACGGAAATCTTCCAAATCTGTCATGGTTCCTCCAATAATGTTATGCACCATAGACTTGCAAACAGGCGGGATTCTTACGATAACATTTCCGATAACGAGACCGCCCTTGCCAATTCATGCAGTTTATGCTATTTTAGTAAATGAGGTACAAAAATGACCACTTTGCAGAAAACCGTTATGATCATTGAGGATGAACCCGAAGCCGCTGAATTATTTGGAGAAATGATGCGTGTTAATGGCTTCCGTGTCATGAAAATGTTCTCCAGTGCCCCTGCCATCCCCATGATCATACAGGAAAAACCCGATGTCATCATCCTGGATATCATGATGCCGGATATTTCCGGTCTCGAAGTTTTGCGTTACATGCGCCGTGAACCAGACCTGGCAACCATTCCAGTCATTGTGATTTCAGCCAAAAGCATGCCCAGTGACATCAAAACAGGTCTCGAAGCAGGCGCATCCCTGTATCTTACCAAACCCGTCGGTTTCCATGAACTCAAGCAAGCTGTTGAACAAGTGTTACAGAACGCCTGAAATCCCGCATGAGTCTTTTGCGCGTCTTTATCGCCACTGAGTTTCCCTCCAATACGCTGGAAGCCATTGAAAAACAAACTGCCAAGCTGCGCCTGACACTGGGGAATGAAATCATCCGCTGGGTTCCCACCCAAAATATGCATCTGACCTTGAAATTCATCGGAGACATTGCTGCCTCACATCTTGACTTTCTCAAGCAGCTGCTGACTCGTGAAGCGGAATCTCACAAACCATTCGACTTGCAGCTCGGCGGACT
This sequence comes from Anaerolineales bacterium, assembly GCA_035339375.1. GTDB lineage: Bacteria > Chloroflexota > Anaerolineae > Anaerolineales > Villigracilaceae > Villigracilis. The sequence goes on from DAOQID010000137.1 coordinate 7,669, forward strand.
CGGCTCTTTTCCAAACCCGAGGCGGCCCCGTATTCTATGGCTCGGACTCCACGCCCCGGCAGAATTACTCTCCCTGCAAAAAAGCATCGAAGCAGGAGCCGCCCGCCTGGGCTATCAACAAGAGGAACGTCCCTTTTCCCCGCATCTCACCATTGGCCGTGCCAGACAAAACATTGGCCTGCCTGAGTTCCAAAAAATACGAACTGCCCTGGATGCAACCCAACTCGGTAATATCAGCCCTGCCAGAATGGAAGCCATTCATCTATTCAAAAGCGACCTGCAGCCAGGCGGGTCAGTTTATACAAAACTTTTTTCCGCACCATTATCCAAACCATGAGGTGAACCCTGAACGCTCTTGAACTTGCCCGTGAAATCGTAAACTCCCTGGAAGATAAAAAGGGAGAAGATATCGTCCTGATCGACTTGAAAGACATTGTATCCTTCACAGACTATTTCGTCCTGTGTACGGGTACCAGCGACCGTATGTTGGACGCATTGGCCAACTCCACAATCGACAACATCCACAGCGCCCATAGAAAGAAAGGCAAAAAACAGGGCATCTCCAGTGATGGCTGGCTGGTTATTGACTATGGCGATGTCGTTGTGCATCTGTTCTCCCCGGATCAACGTGAATTTTATAACCTTGAAGATCTGTGGAAGGATGGCAAGGTATTGCTGCGCCTGCAATAAAAAAAATATTTTCACAAAAAAATCCCGCCCAACTAAAAATTGGGCGGGATTTTTTATATCAGCGTGAAACGCTTATTTTTCGAAGATCCACTGATCCACGGCGCGTTTCCAATCCACAAGTTCATCCTTCTTGAACCACAGCGCAACTTCGCGTTCGCCGGTCTCAGGCTTGTCAGAAGCATGGATCAGATTACGGCCCACTTCAAGGGCAAAATCATGGCGGATGGTGCCAGGAGCAGACTCGGCTGGTTTGGTGGAACCAACGGTCTGGCGCACAGCCGCAACCGCATTCGAACCTTCCCAAACCATCGCCATCACAGGCGCCGAGGTAATGTATTGGATCAAACCATCGTAAAACGGTTTGCCTTTATGTTCGGCATAATGCGCTTCAGCCAGCGTGGTGCTGACCTGAATAAATTTTGCAGCCACCAAACGAAGCCCACGGCGTTCAAAGCGGGCAATCACTTCACCGATGAGGCCGCGTTGCACACCATCGGGCTTAACAAGTACGAGCGTTCTTTCCACAGAAAATCCTCCAAATAGAATATATGACGATTCAGCGAATCAACGAAAGTTTGATTCAACAGATCAGCGAATTAACTCTTCGGCTTTATTGTAGGCCTCGAGTGCTTCCTTCAAACGATTGGCTCGCATATAGGCATCGCCCAATGTCTGCCAAATACCCACCTCAACAGGATATCGATAGATCGATTCGGTCAGGTCGCGGATCGTCTCTTCGATATGCTTTCCTCGTTTGATGAGTTTCTTGTAATGGTCGAGCGCGGCGGGAATATCACCCCGGTCCAACTCACCTTTGGCCTGACTCAACGAAGCGGAAGTTCCCTGCGCTTCGGGTTGACGTTGTTTCGCAGACACACTTGCCTTCTTTCTGGAAGTCGCAGATTGGGGTTTCTCGGTACGGCGCTCTTCAACAGGTCTTTCCATTTGTTGAGGTTGAACCTCCGCTTCAGCACGGGGCTCGGCGGGGGGCGGTACAAAGGGTTTACGCGGCTCCACAGGAGATACTTCTTTTTTCGGTTCAGGGGTTTGATTCGCCATCGGTTTCCAATCGGAAGACGATACAGGGTGGTCTACCAGGCGCGGCGAATCTTCATCCACAACGACAGCTTCTTCCTCTTCAAGGTTGTGCAGCCAGTCGGGTAGATTCTCATTCTCGGAGGCAGTGACAGGTTCCTCGGTCGATTCTGACGCGGGGGCCTGCCATTGGTCATCAGCGTCCACATTGCTAAGCCATTCAGGCAGGTCTGGCTTTTTCATCACAGGTTCTTCCTCGGCAGGCTTTCTCTTCGAAACAGCCTTGGAAGCATTGTAGATGGAATCCGGTGTAGGCATTTCTTCGAACGGAAGCCCAGGCTCGTTATCAAGGCTGCTCAACCAGTTCGAGAGGTCGTTTTGGGAAGCGGCGGATGCATCCTGGGGGAAGGCGTTCTCTTCCACATTCAGCCAATCGGGCAGATCCGATTTTTGGGAACCAGATTTTTCAAAAGCAAATTGACCATCCGTTTCGGATGGGTGAGATTCGTTCAACCAATCAGGAATATCGCTGCGCGGTTGTTCCTGCTTTTCAAACGAATCTTCTGCAGATGAAAATACAGCCTGATTCTCGGTTTCTTCAAATTCACGAAGCCATGCATCCGTGGATGGTTCCGTTCCTGTGGTGGATGAGGAGGGGATTCCCTTGGAGGCGTTTTCAAATTCAGCGAAAAATTGTTCGCCGATATTGAGCGCGTTTTCCACAGCTTCAGATTGAATGGGCGCTTCCTCTGCTTTTTGAGCAGATTGTGCTTCCCCAATTGATTGAGCCTGCGAAACCCATTCAGGTGGGGTTTCACTGCGTTTGTTCGGGTCGGTGACCAGTTCTTCGGGTTTTGCTCCGTGCTTCGC
>DAOQID010000138.1:0-10213 GCA_035339375.1 Anaerolineales bacterium
ATCAGCATGGCAATTTTGTTTCGAGCGAGTGATTTGATGGGTTCGTCGGTCATAAGGTTATTATACACTTTCACGAGGCTTCACTTGTATAACATTTGCTTGTCTTAATGATTACCCAGCGTAAGAGGTATGGGTCTAAAAAAGAAACTCCAAGGTTCGGATCGTAATATGGCTTTTCCTGATTTATTACACTAAATTCAGGCATTTTTGCAGAATTGGAGCCTTTCTCATAATCGGGTATACTCGCGTTAGTTTTCCCCAAAAGGAAAGAATATTTTAGAGCTTTGCTCCATTTTCAAGTTGTAGAGAGTTCGTTCTTCAATGGAATTTGGAAGATCGGGGGCGTCCCCGTTGCTTTGTCTACGGCGCCAGAAATCCATTCATTGAATCTTGAAAAAAAGAGATTGGAGCTTGCTTCAAATCCAAAAAATTGTTAACCGACGAGGGTTTTGTGAATGAGAGAATAACCAACTGGTTTGGCACGCAGCATGTTAAACTGGTTCTGGCTTTGTGGCTTTTGCTTGCCATTAACATGATGGTGATGGAATTATCTGACGTTGTTGCAACGGCAGGTTTCGTCAGTAACATTGGGTCGGATTCTTTGCCGTGGCTGTGGCTTGTGATGACTCTTTTGACGCTAGTGGGTGCCAGCGGATATTCGGTTCTCGTGGATCGATATTCAAGGTTGAATTTGATCACCTGGTTGCTTGGAGTGATGGGGGTGTTCTATCTGTTTTTGATGTTCCTGTTCCGCGCCCAGATACCCGATACGATCACCTTTCCTTTACTTTCCATAATTACTGACCAGCAATACTATATTTTGCCGCTTGCGTTTTGGGCGCTCGCCAATGATGTTTTCTCGGTTACTGAAGGGAAGAGAGTCTTTCCTCTGATTGCATCTGGCGCAGTGGTTGGCAGTTTGGCAGGAAACTCTCTGGCAGGTTTGTCAGCTAAATTGTTGGAGCAGCTTTCAGCTGGGACTGAAGCGATCTTTGTCCTGGCTGCACTTTTGTTGTTTGTTTCGGTTGTTGTCTTGCGAATTGCGTTTTTCCGTCACCATGTCCGTGCGCGCCAGTCCAAAGATGAAGACACCAGCCTGATGAAAAGTATGCAGGTGGGTGTTGAATATTTTACAAAAGTTGCCATGCTTAAAATGGTGGCGATTATCATGTTCTTGAGCGGTATGGCTTTGGCGCTGCTTGAGTTTTATTTTCTCCGTTCCATTGAAACAACTACGAGCGGCAATTCCCTTGAATTCCAGCAGTTTCTTGGATACTTCAAAACTGCTCAAACCATCGGGTTGTTAACCTTTCAATGGTTGATTACCCGACGTTTGCTGGAAAAAGTTGCGTTGAAAAACTCTTTCATGGTTTTACCTGTTTTTCTTCTCAGTGCAAGCGGAATTGCTCTTGGCTTGGTGGGGGTGTGGGGTGTTGCGATTGGACGTTTCTTTGCGCGCATGGTCCAACGTGGTTGGGATGAACCTACCCGCAAGTCGTTACAGGGGTTGATCCCAGATGAGCGCCGCGGTCGTGTGGCCCTTTTCATGGATTCTGTTTTCTATAACCTTGCCACCATCGTTAGCAGCATGTGGATGGCACTCTTACTATGGCTGATGCATTCTGCGTTGATCACGGAATTAACGTTTCAGTATATGGCCCTTGGCACAGCCCTGTTCGCGGCTTTGGGTGCCATGTTGGCGAGTTTCAATTTCAACCGTGTGTATGAAAAAAGCCTGTTGGATTGGCGTTTTGCACGCTCCAAGAGAAAAAGCGTTTTGGATAATATAGAGTTTTGATGTTCGAGATTCCAGAGCTTGGATTTGAGATCCAGGAAATTGTCAATGGCAATACTCGTTACCTTGATGAACTGATCGAGTTGTATCTGCAACTGTTTCCCGGGTACGGGCGATACGTTGCCGTAATGCGACGACGGGCAAACCGCCCGAATGATGTTGTGCCGCCATTTTTAGAGCATCAGTGGCTGGCGTTGGTCAATGGACGCCCTGCCGCGATGACTGTGTTTAAATACAACTATAAGAGGAATTGCGGCCTCGGCCTGGACTTGGGGGTGCATCCTGATTATAGAAACTTTTCCTATTCAGGTTATACTAGTCTTGCCAGGCTTATGATTGAATTGCGGCACAAGCAGCTTTTAATGGATGCAAAACTGCTCGGAAAGCCCCTGCCTTTGGGGTCACTGGTGGAGGTTGAGTCGCCGAAGGTTGTGGCTCGATTTAAGGAGTATGGCATGTTGTTGTTGCCAGTCAAGTATTATGAACCGCCTGCTCCAGAAGAAGCCCTTGAGATTATTAGCCGTCACGAGCTTGAAAAGACAGGTTTCAATCCGATGCACTTGGGAATTTATCCTATTGACCGGGACGCTTACAATCCGAAAGATGTTGATCAAATTTCAATGTGTGTCAAAGCTTATCTAATGGATCATTATGGATTATCCGAAACGCATTGGGCCGTGCAGGAATCCCTTCAATCAATTTCGATAGAGGAGAGTGCAAAATGAACGAAACTAAGAAAAGCAGGGTGTTTTTTATCAGCTTACGGATTAAGCTGCTCATAGGTTTCACCTTGTTGTTTACTGTTGTGTTTGCTGTTGCCTTTTATTGGTTTTATCAATTTTCCACAGACCTGGCTATGCAGCGTATCACAGATGATCTTGTGAATACGATTCAAGGTGCCACTAAGTTGATTGATGGTGACGAGTTTCAAGCTCTTTATACTGAAGCGACCCCTCGTGAGGATGGATATACTGATGACCTTCGCTACTGGGCGCAAGCTAAACTGTTGTGGTCCGTCAAGCAGATTGAGCCCCGTGCTGGGATCTACACGTATATCAAAGGAACCGAACCCAACGAACTGATCTTCGTGACAAGCGGCGGCGCATTGAATAACCCTCCAACAGGTGCCAAATTCATGGAGCATTGGACCACTGATAATGTTGGTCCCAATCTTTCTGGCTTGGAAGAACTCACCCTCCAAAATACGCCAGAAGGCCAAAAGAACAACGGCTGTATCTATGGCACACCTGGATGCAAGGTGGAAATGTATTCAGACGATTTTGGAAGCTGGGTATCGGCGTTTGCTCCGATTAAAAACTCCAAGGGTGAAGTAGTAGGTGCCATTGGAGTGGATTTCAAAGCTGATTATGTCCGTGAAGTGCAGGCAGCGATCTTGAAGAAGGTATATATCGCCTTTGCCATCACCTATATTTCCTTGTTCTTCCTTGTCTTTTTTATTTCCAGCGCATTCACCCGTCCAATTCTTACACTTACCAAGGCGGCAGAGAAGATCGGCGAAGGCGATTACAAGGGAGGTTTGGTTTTCCTTTCCAATGTGGGAGAAACTTCCAAATTCCCCGATGAGATTGAGACCCTTGACAAAGTGTTCCAGTCGATGATTGACAAGGTCTATACCCGTGAACAAAGCCTGCGTAAACAGGTCGAAGAATTGAGGATCATCATTGATGACAGTAAGAGAAAGAAACAAGTGGATGAAATTGTAGAATCCGAATTCTTCCAGGACCTCAAGACGAAGGCCCAGAAAATTCGTGATAATCAAGCGAGGAAAAAGAGCGACGAAGCTTAGTGTGTTCCATGCCAACCCAGAATACCATTCCGACAGTAGTGATCAGTAATTTTGCCGAGGCGCACATTGATTTTCTCGGACGCAGCAGCGACCCTGAAGAGAGGGACGACCTGATCAATGGTGAGGATTACCATGGCGATCGCACCATTCTTTGGGCTGATGACCCAAAGTTGGTAATTGTCAATTATCCGATCGCCCATGCAGAGTTCAACGTAGAACGGTTGGGCTATTCACGTACGAGCCATCTGGCTCCTCATGAACCTTCGCATTATCTGTGCCTTGATATTTTACGTGAAGCACATCTTCTTGAAGGTATCCTGCAGTATGCGGCCCCAAATGGAATTGTTCAACTTATCCCATATGCCACCACGAAGGAATTTCTTCAGTTGGTGGAAGTTTTGCGCAGGGAACACCACTTGCAGGTATTAACCCCTGAAAGCCCTGATGCTGATCATTTTTGGCTGCGTGATTATATCGACACCAAAACCGGCTTTCGTACTCTGGCCTCTTTTTGGATGACGGACGCCAGTAGATTCCTGCCATTTGGCATGATTTGCGAAACTTTGAAGCACGCCGCAATTGCCGCGCATTGGTTTTGCAGCCGTGGAGAAGCTTGCGTGGTAAAGACCGATACTGGGGAAAGCGGTATCGGTACGACGGTCATTTCTCCTGAAGACCATTTATCTGTTGAGGGTATTTTTGAAAAGCTGCATTCCCAACCTTTCTATTCCAACGAATTGATCGTTGTTGAGAAATATATCCCCTCGGCAAATCGAATATCTCCCTCGGCTGAAGTAAAGGTGCCCAAACTTGGGGAGGGTGAACCTCAAATTACCTATATATCCAATCAGTTGTTTTTAGGATTTGGGGATTTTTGCGGTATTCAGATTGATCGCAGCATTTATAGCGAACCCTGGTGCGCAGACTTGAAACGTTGCACCCTTGAATTGGCACATAACCTGCAAAATATGGGATATGTCGGTCATTTTGACCTGGATTGCATCGTAAGCGACGACAATGAAGTGTATTTGCTCGAGATCAATGCCCGCCGCACTGGGGGCACACATGTGCATGAATTTGGAAAATATACTTTTGGTGATGATTATGTCAGTAAGGTCTCTCTCATCAGTTTTGAGGCTTCCAACTCTGGTACGATTACAGATGCCATGGAATTGCTCGAGGTAATCAAGGATTTTCTCTACCCGATGCCCGGAGACGAGCCGCTGGGAATGGTAGTCACCATTACCAAACCATTATTCAAAAATCGATTTGGGTGTATCGTGGTTGCGCCTACATCTGAGCGCGCGCTACAGCTTCAGGCTCAAGTAGATGAGCATATTCAGCGGTATTGCCAATCGAAATAGGAAAATTTTTGTAAAAAGCCACAGTGAAAGACCTTGTTCACTGTGGCTTTTTCTTTACCAAATCTTTACAATGCCTTTATGATGAATAAAAATGACCGCGAGAGAATAACATCATGACAAAGATACTTATCGTTGACGACGAACCGTCCATTGTGAACTTGGTGCAAGCGTATCTCAAACCCGAAGGATATGAAGTCTTCACTGCGGTGGATGGTCCCTCCGGGCTCAAGGCGGCGCGTGCTTTTAAACCCGACCTGATCGTGTTGGATGTAATGCTGCCCGGTATGGATGGCTTGGAAGTACTTTCCCGCTTGCGGCGTGAGTCGCAGGCGTATGTGATTTTGCTAACGGCCCGCACTGAAGAGACGGACAAAATTGTGGGTCTTTCGATGGGCGCAGATGACTATGTCACCAAGCCGTTTAGTCCGCGGGAGTTGGTGGCAAGGGTCAAGGCGGCGATCAGGCGCATTCAAACAGGAACAGGCCCCAGCGCGGAAGGAAGCGTGCTGGCGTTTCGTCATGTGCGCATTGATACAGGTGCGCGTCAAGTTACAGTGGACGATCAGACCATTGATTTGACCGCCAGCGAATTCGACCTGCTGCATGCCCTCGCTGAGAACCGTGGACGTGTCCTCACTCGTGAGCAATTGCTGGAACGAGTGTGGGGTGGTTCATATTTCGGTGAACTCCGTGTTGTGGATGTGCATCTTGGTCACGTGCGCCAGAAACTTGGCTTGCCCGATGTGATCAGCACAGTGCGTGGTATTGGATATCGCTTCGACGATGAAACGGCATAAAGAATTGAGCAGGCTATGAAAATTCTGCGATCTTATCTTGGAATTAAATTATTTCTTTCTTATTTCGTGGTCATTTTGGTGGGGATGACCGTCATTGGAATTACTACAAAGATCGTTACACCAGGCGCTTTTGCGCGGCATCTTTTGGCAATGGAAAATCAGATTGAAATGGGGCAGGGAATGGGACAAGGGATGGGGCAGGGCATGGGCCAGGGTCAAGGTCAGGGCGGTGGAATGATGTCGGAGTTCTACCGCAGTTTTCAGGCTACCTTTACCGAGGCGTTGCTGATTGCCGTTGTCGCGGCTTCGCTGGTTGCATTGGTTGTCAGCTTTGTCTTTAGCCGCAGCATCCTTTCCCCTGTGTATGTGATGATGACCGCCAGTCAGCGCATTGCTGAAGGCCGCTATGATGAACGGGTGCAACTGCAAGGCACCGATGAATTGAATCAACTTGCGGGCAGTTTTAACAAAATGGCAGAACAGTTAGAGCAGGTTGAAAACATGCGCCGCCGTTTATTGGGCGATGTCGCCCACGAACTGCGCACACCGCTTACCGCCATCAAAGGCTCTGCTGAAGCCCTGATGGATGGCATACTTCCTGCTTCTGATGAAACCTATCAACAAATCCATGCAGAAGCAGAACGCTTGAGTCGTTTGGTTGACGACCTGCAAGAGTTGAGCCGCGTAGAATCTCGTGCCATTCAATTGGACCTTCGCGCCGTAGATGCGACTGTTCTGATCCAAACGATCGCCAAACGGTTGCAATATCAATACGATGAAAAACGAATCAATCTCACCCTCAACCTGCCAGCTGACCCCATTCATGTTCTTGCCGACGAAGGGCGCGCCATTCAGGTACTCACTAATTTGGCGGGTAATGCCCTGCAATACACCCCAGAAAATGGAAGTGTGACCATTTCCGTGAAGAAAGAGAAAGACGAAGCGCAATTTTCGGTTTACGATACTGGGGCAGGTATTCCTGCTGAACACCTTGCACACATCTTTGATCGTTTCTATCGGGTAGATAAATCACGCTCCCGTGCGCATGGTGGTTCTGGCATCGGTTTGACCATTGCCAGGCATCTTGTCGAGTCGCATGGCGGCCGAATCTGGGTGGAGAGTGCAGGAAAAAATAAAGGCAGTGTCTTTTCATTTACACTGCCTCTGGCTAAGTAAAGATCGAGTTTACTGAATGGGTTTCACTACACCGATATCTGACGGGGTGCCGCCAAAAAGACTGATATCCGTACAGGATTGCCTATCGACACGCAGTAACAACAAATCGTTGGATGAAGCATCGACCTGGATAATGGTGTCTTTGTTATAGGCTGAGTCAACGGTCAGTTTGAGTGTCACTTGATTCTGTATGGGCAGGTTGGGAACACAAACTTTTTTATCAGGATGGTCGCGGTCTTCATCAATGGCCCGCAGCAAAGCGCAGGTGTTGGGCAGGTCCGTTGTTCCTGTATTGGTCACGGTTACATAGGCATTCGTTACTTCGCCCATTCCGTGAAGGATGTCAATGCTGGTGTTGCAGCCAAGGATGGTCACTGTCAAGGCTTGGATGGGTGTTACAGGGGTTTCAGTGGGCGTGAATGGAGTAAATGTAAAAGTGGGGACGGGGGATGGGGTTTCAGTGTTTGTAGCAGTGCTTGTAACAGGGGTTAGAACGATCACCCCCGGGGTTAGGATGATGGGTGTGGCTGTAATGATGTTTGGAAGTTGGGAAGGAACAGGGGTCCACACGGGGAGCGGCTGCGGCAGGTTTCCCCAAGTATCACAGGAGCTAAGTATCACCACCAAAAACAGGAGCGTGAATATTCTCTTCATCATTCTGATCATTATACTCCCGTGTTCAGCATATAACCAAAAGCGCCGCCAAAAGCAATTCCACTTTTGACGGCGCTGAAGAGAAAAAATCGAACTATAGGGTTTCTGTTGGGATGGCGGTCTTTATCCGTAACTCTTCCCAACTTGGTTCGACCAGCACAGAACCGTCAGGAAAGATAATAGTTGGAACGCTTCGATTGCCATCGTTGATGTCCATCACGAAAAGGGTGGCCTCTTCGTTGTTCTCCAACCCAACCTTCAAGTACTCAATACCATTTGTTTCGAAAAACTTTTTTGCCCGGTGGCAATCTGGACAATACTCGGTGGAATACATGACGATTTGAGATGGGTTTTTATTGTAAAGATCGTTGCTCACAGAAAAATTTCCTCCAGGATGAATTTGTTCAACGCGTTTGATGTGCAAGAGGAAAAGATTCTTACCACTTAACGAAACCGTCATGTTTACAGACCAATATAAAGGGTAAAATTTGGGCTGAATTTATCCAAATTAAAAAATGAGATATTATTCTTTGGATAAGGGTCTTTGGAACTATGGAGTTTCCCCATTTCCACTTTTTCGAATTGATTAATAGCCTTTTTATGCTAAAATCAAGTAATGAATTATTTAATATGAAATTGATATTTTTGTTAGGGTAATCACGTGACAAACCTCAAAAGATCTGTTTTATCGATCGCATTTTTCTTGTTCGGTATATTGGTGCTGGGTCAGTTAGACCGCTCCGATACACCGATTATTAACTTTGCATCCTATTTTTATTTGCTGGCAATTTTTATTGTTCCAGTGATGGTCTTTGTGCCGTCGCTCCACAAAATTTCGGTGGTTGTGCCAATGGTTTTTTGGGGCGCAGTCTATTTTGGAATTTTCCAGCTTACTGATCGCGGCAATACCGGGTCGTTGGATGTGGAGGTTGTTGTCCTCGAACTGGTCATCATAGAAGTGGGCGTTTGGCTCTCCTTCCAACTCGCACTTGGGATTGAACGCTCGGAATCGCTGATGGATGTTCTGGCACAAGGGACATTCCCTCACCGCGCACTTGAAATTGACCTTGCAAACGAGCAGATCAAGGTTGAGTTCAGCCGAAGCCGTCGATATCACCGACCACTCTCGCTGCTTGTCTTGCATGCTTTTCCACAAGATGAAGCAGTTGTTCGTGAGATGTTAATGAGTTTGCAGCGCGATGTGCTTACCCGCCTGTCCAATGCACGAGTCGGTCAGGCAATTGGTGAATCCATCCGCCAGACAGACCTTCTTGTCCGCGACCGGGTAGGCAGGTATATTGTTTTATGCCCTGAAACAGATTTGGAGAGTGTGTATCTGCTGGCAGACCGTCTTTCCAAAATTGTTGTGGAGCGGACGGGGCTTCATGTAAATTGTGGTGTGGCCTCTTTTCCCGATGAAGCTCTGACTTTTGAAGATTTGCTTCATCTGGCGCGTGATCGTTCCAAACAGCCTTTACCGTCCAAGGCAGCCATTGAAATGAAAGAGCAGGCTGTTAAATGAGCAGCACATCCATCAACCCTGCCGACCAGTATTCCTGGATTGCTTCTTTTGACCCAAAGAAACGCATTTTTGTAGGGCGTTCTTATTTTATTTTAAAACGCATAATGGATCTATCTCTGGTGCTCTTGAGCGCCCCATTTTGGGCTCCTTTATTATTGGTTCTTGGAATTATTATCAAGGTTACCTCGCCTGGGGCGCCAGCGTTATTCACGCAATTCCGAACTGGAAAAAATGGCAAACGTTTTAGTATGTATAAATTCCGTTCAATGGTTCCGAATGCTGAGGCTTTAAAGGAAAAGTACGCTCACCTGAATGAGTTGCAGTGGCCAGATTTCAAGATCACCAATGATCCCCGTATTACGAAGATCGGAAAAATTCTCCGAAAAACAAGTCTTGATGAATTGCCGCAATTGATCAACGTGTTGAAAGGTGATATGAGTTTGGTTGGTCCGCGCCCGACTTCCTTTGGCGCTGAAACCTACAAGTTGTGGCATACCGAAAGGTTGGATGTAACCCCAGGTCTGACGGGGCTTTGGCAGATCATTGGCCGTGCTTCGATGGAATTTGACGATCGTCTGCGCCTGGATATTGCCTATATTGAAAGACGAAGCATTTGGATGGATATTAATATCCTGTTTTTTACAGTTTTTGCCGTTTTCAAAGCGCGCGGGGCACATTAGCACAGAATTGAAAAAAAGAGACGCTTTCGAGCGGCAGGTTTTGCCTACCTATTCAGAGGCGAGCTTGCCGCTTTTGCTATATGATGTGTTCTAAAAATTTCTTTTTCGAGTCAGCTTTTATATAATAAAAAAGACTACCCTGTATCAGGGTATAATTTCAATCTCATTCTTTCCACATCAAGCTGATATTGTTCTACTCTACTCACTATGAAAAGAATTCCTTTTTTTATTATCTTGGCTTGTCTATTATTTACGAGTTGTACTCATGGTTCAGAATCCACCCCCGTTTCATCTGAACTGGGGGGGGACTTTGATAATGGGGGTGATGTGGTTTCGCATCCCAACTCTTCCGAATATGCCGACGTAGACTGTGACCTTCCCTATACCAAAGATTCCATTTGGAATATTCCAATTGACT
>DAOQID010000139.1:0-10138 GCA_035339375.1 Anaerolineales bacterium
AAGTGCTTGTCGTGGATGTTCTGACCCTGTGAACGATACACCTTCTGGACCTCGGTCATGAGGTACATTTGGCAGGCGTCACGACCCTGGATCTTGAGTACACGATGGGGGTTGAGTGAGCCTTCTGTGAGCGGCTGGCCAGCATCCACATGCGCACCGTCCTTTACGAGCAGGCGGGAGGTGGTGGGAATATCTTCAATGACTTCTTCGCGCTGTTCGTAGGAAACGATGATCTTGTGATCCTTCTTTTCCACGGCTACGCGCCCGGCGTGCTGGGCAATGATGGTTGCCTTTTCTTTGTTGGCAAGAACATCTCCGACTTGCACCTCGGTTTCATCCTTGGCAACAAATTTCCAGTCTTCAGGAATGACGTATTCATCATGAACCATTTCAGCATGTTCAATACGTACTTCGCGCATATCGGCATATTTTTCCGACTGGCGGATGTGGATCATACCGCTGATCTCAGCCACAACAGCTTCGCCTTTCGGCATCTTGCGGGCTTCGAAGATTTCCTCCACACGCGGGAGACCGGTTGTAATATCGGAAGCGCCTTGCGAGGCCACACCACCTGTGTGGAAGGTGCGCAGGGTCAACTGGGTGCCTGGTTCACCAATGGACTGGGCAGCCACAATACCCACTGCTGCGCCGAGATCGACCAGTTCGCCACGGGCAAGGTCAATACCGTAGCACTTTGAACAAATGCCATGGCTCAACTGACAGGTCATGGGTGAGCGGAGTTTTACTTCCGTCACGCCAGCGCCGGCAATCTTGCGAGCAAGGTCATGGGTAATAACGTCGTTGTACTCAGCGATCACTTCACCGGTCTTCGGGTCAAGGATGCGTTCTGCGACAAGGCGGCTGTAAATGCGGCTGGTGATGGACTGACCGGCAACGTCATCCGACTTGCGGATCCATATTCCATCATGGGTGCCGCAGTCATGTTCATTGATGATGATGTCTTGGGCAATATCCACCAGACGGCGAGTGAGGTAACCTGCATCTGCCGTACGAAGAGCAGTATCGGCAAGACCCTTGCGGGCGCCGTGTGTTGAAATGAAGTACTCCTGCGAGGTAAGTCCTTCGCGGAAGTTGGAACGAATCGGCATCGGAATGATGCGTCCGGAAGGATCAGCCATCAAACCACGCATACCTGCAAGCTGGGAAATGGTGGAGAAACCACCTTTTGTCGCGCCGGAGGTCGCCATGATGGAAAGGTTGCCATCGGGATCCATGTGCTTCTTGACGGCCACACCCACCCGTTCAGTGATTTCCTGCCAGATCTGGATTTCGCGTTCGTTCTTTTCCTGTTCTGTAAGCAAACCACGGCGGAAATCACGCATGACCACTTCAACCGACTTAAGGGCTTCTTCAATAATTCCCTTGCGTTCCGGCGGAATGGAAATATCAGCCACCGCCAGCGTTGTACCGGAGCGGGTTGCATACTCAAAGCCAATACTTTTTACAGCATCGGCCACATGGGTGGTGACTTCCTGCCCACAAAGCTCATATACTTCAGCGATCAGATCCTTAACGCCGCCTTTGTCCAGTTTTTCGTTCATAAACTGAACCTGTTCAGGCAAAACGCGATTGAACAACACACGACCAACCGTGGTATTCAATACACGGACTTCAGGTTCGGCCAGACGGTCACCCTTGTCGTCGTACCAGGTCTTCGCGCGGAATTTGATCTCGGTATGAATTTCAACCTGACCCAAGCCATAGGCCAATTCCACCTCGTCCATATCGGCGAATGCGCGACCATCACCGCGGTGAACAGCCTTCTTTTCCATGGTGAGGTAATACACACCCAGCACCATGTCCTTGGACGGGGAAATGATCGGCTCGCCGTCAGCGGGTTTCAGAAGGTTTCGAGAAGCAAGCATCAATTCACGGGCTTCGGCCACGGCCTTCTGTGAAAGCGGAACATGAACAGCCATCTGGTCGCCATCAAAGTCCGCATTGAAAGCGGTAGTGACGAGCGGATGCAATTGGATCGCAGACCCTTCGATAAGGATCGGCTCAAAGGCCTGAATACCCAAACGGTGCAGGGTCGGCGCACGATTCAACATAACGGGGCGGTCACCGATGACACTCTCGAGCGCTTCCCAAACCTCGGGCCTGTTACGCTCAATCAAGCGACGCGCACCTTTGACATTTGCCGCGTAGTTATTCTGCACAAGGCGTGCAATGACGAATGGGCGATACAGTTCAAGGGCCATGCTCTTGGGCAGACCGCACTGGTTCAACTTCAACTGCGGACCTACCACGATCACGGAGCGGCCGGAGTAATCCACACGTTTACCAAGCAGGTTGCGGCGGAAACGACCCTTCTTGCCTTTAAGCATATCGCTCAAGGATTTGAGTTCACGGCGCCCACGGCGGCTGAGGGCCTTACCGCGCTGGCTGTTATCGATCAGGCTGTCAACAGCCTCCTGCAACATACGCTTTTCGTTGCGGATGATGACATCCGGTGCGCCGAGTTCAAGCAATCTCTTCAAACGATTGTTACGATTGATCACACGGCGGTACAGATCATTGAGGTCGGAGGTGGCGAAACGGCCGCCGTCCAACTGAACCATTGGGCGCAGGTCCGGAGGAATGACGGGCAGAACGGTCAAAATCATCCACGCCGGGCTGTTACCAGAGCGGCGGAATGCTTCAACCACCTTCAAACGGGTTGTAGATTTTTTGCGCTTCTGCTTGCTCTTGGTGGTGCGGACCTCATGCCAAAGTTCTTCAGAGAGCTTATCGAGGTCAAGGCGTTCGAGAATGTCGAAGAAGGCTTCGGCACCCATATCAGCACGGAAGACCTGTCCCCAGCGTTGTTTCAGTTCGCGATAGCGAATTTCGCTGAGGAAGGTAAATGGACGCAGTTCCAGCAATTCATCACGCAGGCGTGAGGAACTGTTGGAAGAATCAGTAGTTTCATTTTCCAGCGCACTGCGCAGGGCTTCCATTTCCTGGTCAGCCTGGGCTTTGATGGCAGCGGCCTGTGTCTTGAGTTCTTCAACTTCGCGCTGCTTCTTATCCTTCAACTCATTTTCAAGAGATTCCAGTCTCTTCTGGACGCTCTTTTGAATCATGGTGATGTGCTTGCTGGCAACTTTGTCGTTGGCATCAATGATTTTCTCACCGGTCAACTCAAAGACAACCGCCTTCTTGGCAGGTTCACCCATTTGAGATTGAAGCAATTTTTCAAGCTTCTGGCCTTCCTTGATGATGGGATCCATCTGCTCGGCAATACCTTCATCGTAACCTTGTTCAAGCGCAGTCTGCTTCTGCTTGATCTCCGCGATCTTTTGATCGCGCTTGGTTTTGATTTCAGCAATCTTGGAATTTACACCGGCAGCCTGTTCGCGCTCAGAAACGGTAATTTCATCTTCGAGGCGTTGGAGGGCTTTTTTGCGGGCCTCTTCGTCCACATATGTGACAACATACTGCGCGAAATACAGAACACGGTCCAGGTTACGACGGGATACATCGAGCAGCATACCCATCTGCGAAGGGATGCGGCGGGTATACCAAATGTGAGCAACCGGCGTGGCCAGGGTAATATGCCCCATACGTTCGCGGCGAACGGCTGAGCGGGTGACTTCAACACCGCATTTTTCACATGTAATGCCTTTGTAGCGGGGGTTCTTGTATTTGCCACAGTAACACTGCCAATCACGGGTGGGGCCAAAGATGGCTTCACAGAACAACCCATCTTTCTCTGGGCGAAGGCGGCGATAGTTGATGGTTTCCGGTTTGAGAACCTCGCCGTATGACCAAGACATGATTGTCTGTGGTGAGGCAAGGCTGATACGGAGTGCGGTTAATCCCTTGGTTTCCACTGAGTACTCTCCTCAAATAAATAGAGTTCTTTTCGGGCGTCTCTGCAAAGCGTGTAGTTAACTTACTGCAGAGACAAACAAAGGCAAGCGCTCCGAGAGGATTCTCTCAAGCGCTTGCTGTGTGTGACTCGGTTTTTACATCCAACGAAGTGATTATATGCGTGGGAGAACCCCTCGTCAAGGGTGTTAATCAGTGAAGAGTCTCCAATTTTAAGGCCCGGGTGTGGGGGATTCGGTTGGGGTTTCGGTGGGTGTCTCGGTAGGGAACTCGGTCGGGGTTTCGGTAGGGATGGGCGTGCTGGTGGGTGGGACGATAATAATGACCGGTGTGGGGGTACGGGTTGGGATGGTGGGGATGATGAAGATGGTGGGGACAGGAGTTGCTGTCAGCGTAGGCACCTGCACCGTAGGGATGGGCAGGTTGAGGCTTAAGGTGACACGGTCATCCACTTCCGCTCTTTCGCCGATGAGGGTTAGTCTCAGCGTGTAAATTCCGTTTGGCAGCGTGGACATATCCCACAAATAGAGTGAGCCGTCTTTGATGGGGGTATTGCTGGCGGTCAAAACGGACCATGAGCCTGGCTCAGCTCCTTGACCATAATCCAGCGTCCAACCTTGGAAACCACCGTTTGCAGCAGCAGACCCTTTGACATTCAAAATGGGTGAGGTGACAGTTTCTCCATCACTGAGATCGATTTCGATAATGGGCTGCGGGTCGTTCGCACTGCATTCCCTTTCGGGGGCATACATGGGATTGCGCGGCAGGTCGTGATTTTCAAGCCAGTCACGGCCTGGGTTGGTTGCAAGCCAGTCACGTGCCCATTTATCGGTGACGTTCATGACCACGGCTTCATCTTTCGGCCCGTTACAGGCATCGGAAGATTGCAAACCGGTCCACAGGTCAATGCGGATACGACGAACCAGATCTTGACCAGGCTGCAGAGGGGGCTGGTCTGAGGCAAAGACCTCTGTATATTGTGCGCCACACATATTCCCGGGTTCGGTGCCTGAAAGTTTGCAGACGATCCGATCCATAATGCCAGATGGACGAGTGAACCAGTTTGGCGCACCGTTGGTAAGGTACGGGACCGCAAATTCCATAAAGTTGTGCCAAATGGGCGCTGCTCCGCTCAACCCCGTGGAGTTGATCATGGGGGTGTAATCGGCATTCCCGATCCACACACCGGTGACAAGGTCTGGGGTATAGCCAATGGTCCAGTTATCGCGGATATCGTTGGTGGTGCCTGTCTTCGCGGCAACGGGGAAGGACAGATTTAGCTGCGAGTTTGGACCAAACATCAACGAGCGGGATTCATTATCAGAGAGAATGGAGGAAATCAGGTAGGCATGCTCTGAGCGAATAACCTGCTCTCCTTCGGCAGGTTTGTACTCGTAAATAAGGTTGCCGGCATAATCGGTGATCTTAAGAATGGCGACGGGGGGCATTCGTTTTCCACTGTTGGCAAACACAGAGTACGCGGAAGTCATGTCAATCAGGCTGACATCCCCCCCACCCAGCGTGAGAGACAAGCCATAGTCATTGCGTGTGAGCGACGTGATTCCCAATCTTTCGGCCATGCCGATCAAACCGTCTTTTTGCGGGGTATTTGGATCGTCATAGATGCCAACAAACTCCAGAGCCTTGACCGCGGGGATATTGAAAGAATTCGAAAGTGCAATACGTACGGTCATGGCACCGTGGAATTTTCCGTCGTAGTTACGAGGTTCGTAAGGCGGATTTGCCCCATCGGGAAATTGTGTGGGCACATCCCAGATCAGCGTGGAGGGTGTCCAACCTTTTTCGAAAGCAGCAACATAGGTAAACGGCTTGATGGATGAACCGGGTTGGCGGGTAGGACTGACAGCCATGTTGATCTGCCCGGAGATGGCGGCATTGTTGAAATCGGGTGAGCCAACCATCGCCAGAATCTCGCCCGTAGATGGGCGAATGGCAACAAGTGCGCCGTTATGGGTGTTGTTATCCACCAGATTGGAAATCTGCCCGGAGACAAATTCCTGCGCTTTGTCCTGCATGGTGGCATCCAAAGTGGTGTACACCACAAAGCCAGAGCGATAAATGGTCTGCGCATCGTACTGCTCTTCCAACTGGGAACGGACAAAATTCACCCAATGCGGATATTTTGCATCGAACGAAGGCACACGGAATTGGTATGTCTTCATCGCATCTGCGGCTTGTGTCGCTGCAATCGGATCCACACAGATCGGTGTTTCGCTGTTGCTGACCTTAATACACTCCTGGTCGGTGCTTTGCTCGAACATGAGCACCAACACCTGCTGTTGACGGATCAGGGTGGCTTCGGGGTTGGTGTAAATATCGTACACAGCGGGAGATTGCGGCAGCCCGGCAAGGAAGGAAGCCTCGGCCAGGGTGAGGTCTTTGGCCGATTTGCCAAAGTAGGTTTCAGCAGCGGCTTCGACACCATAGGCAAGGTTGCCGTAATAGATCTCGTTCAAATACAGTTCAATGATCTCATCCTTGGTGAAGCGGCGGGTGATTTCTGCTGCCAGGATGATTTCACGAGCCTTGCGTGTGACCGTACGCTGGGTGCGTTCTTCAGGAGAGAGAATCAACGCCCGCGCCAATTGCTGGGTAATGGTGGAGGCACCGCCGCCCTGCCCGCCTGTGACATAGTTTTGCCACAAAGCGCGGATAATGGCGATGGGGTCAAACCCGGGGTTGGTGTAGAACTCTTTATCTTCGGTGGCAATGGTTGCCGCGACAAGATTGGGTGAAATTTCAGAAAGCGGAATGTAATTACGGCGCCCGGCACTGGGGTCGAGGATCTCGTACAACACCTGCCCGTTGCGATCCAAAATGCGTGTGGTTTCAAACTGCGAAGCCCGGTCGCGTAAATCACCTACATCGGGAAGGGTGCTGGCGATGGAATAATATTGATAAACGAAGTACGAACCCAAACACAAACCAACAATGACCAGTACAAAAGCCGAAGCGATCAAACCGCGCAGAAAACAACCCCAACCTTTGCGCCAATCAATCGGCGGAAAGTTGAATTGAGGGTTATTCTGGCGGGGAATTTGCGGTGGGGGTGTCTGTTGCGGGGGGCGTTGTGAAGTCGGTTCATAAGCGGCCCGGCTGACTCGCGTACCTTCCAAATCCACCTCGGTGACTCGGCGCGGCAAGGGCATATTGTCCTTGTCTAATGCGGGGCGGTAAAGCGGGGTCGTATTTCCAGTTTGAGAGGGATTTCCAGAAGGTGGGTTCAAAGGCGCAGGGGTGTGTTCCCCCCGTGTTTCTTCTTCTGATTTTATAATTCGGCGTAATCGATCGTTGTCTTCGTTCATCAGGTTGGCCCATAAATCTCCAATTATCAATTATGAATTCCATAAAAGATAATTGGAGACTGGTTAATAAAAACTATTTTGGCTTACTCAACACCAGCAAATTTAACGAACCACGCTGGCAAATTTCATCGCTTTGATTCTTCACAGCAATGGCCGAGATCAATGCGCCGCCGCCGATGCGCGGCAGGGCTTTGGTTTCGGTGACGGTCAATTCAGCGTAGATCGTATCGCCAATGTAAAAAGGCTTGACGAACTTCCACTCGTTGATCTCGCGGAAAGCGAGAACGGTGCCTTCCAGCAATCCCGTCCGCATGATCAAGCCGGTGGCGAGTGACAGGCCCAAAAGTCCATGAGCGATGCGCTGACCGAATTGAGTCTTCGCCGCAAAGGCCGCATCCGTATGGATCTGGTTGAAATCGCCCGTAAGCCCGGCAAAATTGAAAATATCACCTTCACTGACCGTGCGCCCGACCGTATTAAATTTTTGCCCGACAGAAAATTCCTCGAAATAAAGTCCAGCCATTTTTAGTCTCCTCGTCTTTTTTAACGTTACAACCTTTGAACGTGTCAACGTTGTAACGATTATACCCGTTTGACCTCACACCATTTCGCCCGTACAATTGCCCTATGCGCGATTGGTCTCTACGCCCTGGCGACCCGCTTTACCTCACTCTGGCAGCGGACGCCCGCCTGTGCAAACCAGACTACGTCAACGACCACATTTGGGAGGTTGAACTCGGAGCCACAGACCCCGAGCGAGCCGCCATTTCTCTCTATACCACGTTCGGTTTACGCGCCCGCTCCATGCGCCTTTCATTGCGTTTTACCGAAAATAACGTCGCAGTTACAGACCCTAACACCTTTTTTACCAAACCGTCGCTGCGCCGTTTCTTCCCTAACTTCCTAACCCTCGATTTTGTTCCCCTCGAAAACCTGCAAGTTTCAACCGAATTCTGGGTACCCGAATCACATGCCGTGGCCGGGCGGGTGATTCTCACCAATAAAAGCAACGCCGTGCGCCAGATCAAGCTCGAAGTCTGTGCCGCACTTGCCCCCCTCGACGGCCAATCCATCATCCCCACCCAACAACAACTCGTCAACATTCTGGCAGGACAAACCAGCGGAATCGCCCCCGTCATCTTTATGACTGGCGGCCCCAAACATGGCCCCGGCCCGCAACCCTCGCTCCTGCTGGAACTGGAACTTGGTCCTGGTGCCACGCGGCAAATCACCTTCGCCGAAGCAGCGCTCGACACCGTCGCCATGTCTTTTGAACTGGCCCGCCACAGCGCCGCCCGCCCGTGGGAGGCAGAACGCGCCCGCATCGAATTGCTCGACGCCTCACAGGTTTTAGATATCCGCACCGGTGACCCTGACTGGGACGCCGCGCTAGCCTTCAGCCAAAGAGCCTCGCATGGATTGTTCTTCAGCGGCAACGGCGGCCTGCCAAATGCATCTTTTGTCAACGCCCGTCATGTAGATAACGGCTTCTCACGCAAAGGCGATGGCGCAGATTACCCACCCTCATGGAATGGACAATCACCGCTGGAGGCGTACTACGTTTCCAGCATTCTGCAGGGCACACCCCACATCGCCAAAAATCTTCTGCTCAATTTCCTTGCCACACAGGATGAAGACGGCGAAGTGGATAATAAACCCGGCATCACCGCCCAGCGCGGAAAACTCCTCGCCGCCCCCCTGCTCGCCAGCCTGACGTGGAAATATTATCAAGCCACGCAGGATGAAGCCTTCCTTGCCGAAGCATTCCCCAAATTAATTAAATTCTTCTGGTCATGGTTCTCCTCCGCACATGACCGCAACCGTGATGGCGCCCCTGAGTGGGATCACATTCTGCAAACCGGTTTCGATGACAACCCTGTTTTTGATGTTTGGCACCCCTGGTCGCAGGGATTGGATATTTCACTGGTTCACAGCCCGTCACTTGAAGCCATGCTGTACCGCGAAGCATGGTCCATTGTGAAGATCGCCAAACGCCTTGGCAAACCCGAGGAAGAAACTGCCCTCGTCATTGCGCAATCTGAGATTCTCAAAACATCCATCAATGCAAGTTGGAACCCGAATCAGAGTTTCTATTCCTATCGTGACCGCGAAACGGGGCTGGTCTCAACAGGTCAGGTCATCGCCAAGAAAAAGGGAAATGGCAATGCCCGCCCCAAGATCGAGTTTGAAACTGGGGTCCGCTTGTTGGTGGAGATTCAGACCAAAAATCCAGCCGCGAAGCGCCCCGAAGTGGAAATCAGCGAATACTTCACAAAATCCAAAGGCGAAGTGGAAACCATTTTGGGGCATCAATTCCAATGGCGCACGGGTGGGCTGGTGGCTACCACGCAAAAATTATTCACACGCGTAGGCCGCGTGAGCGTGACCGGCCTCGATGAAAAAGACAAGGTGCTTGTAAAACTGATCGACACCACCGGCGAAGACCTCACCCTGGCGCTGCCGCTCTGGGCCGGTGTGCCTGAAGCACAACAGGTGAATGCCTTGATCGGGCGCAACCTGTTGACAGCAGACCGCTTCGACCGCCCATTTGGATTCCCGTCACTGGCCGCTTCGCCCAACCCGGAAGCGGATACGGTTTCGATGAGCGTGACTCTCCCCTGGAATCAATTGATTGGCGAAGGCTTGCTCGCATACGGATTCCGCGCTGAAGCCACCCGCCTCACCGCACACCTGATGAACGGTGTCATCCAAAACCTGAAACAGAATCGGTCTTTCTACAACCGTTACCACGCCGAAAAAGGGACAGGCATCGGTGAACGCAATTCACTGCATGGCTTCGCACCGGTGGGGTTATTCATGCAAACATTGGGTGTGACGATCCTATCTCCTACAAAAGTAAAACTCGAAGGCAAAAATCTTTTCCCTTGGGCAGTGACGATCAAATATAAAAATCTCACCATCTCGCGTGGACTGGAGCAAACGGTGGTAACCTTCCCCAATGGGGAAAGCGTGATCGT
>DAOQID010000140.1:0-4318 GCA_035339375.1 Anaerolineales bacterium
GTGGATGAAGAAGATACCTCCGTGTTCACCGACCATGCAAAGGTAAAGTCCACGCTGTTTCAGTTGTACGGCGCATTGCCTGCCGCAGGCGATCGGCACATTGCCGAATTTTTTCCGCACTTCATCAACGAACTCACTCATTGGGGTGCAGATTACGACCTAAAGCTGACCAACATCGCAGACCGCGAGGCGTTGGAAGCCTTTGCAAAAACAATGATCGAATCGGTGCTGAACGGTGAAACCGATTTGAAGCCGTTCATGGAAGATATCTCCACAGAGGCGGCCAATAAGATCATCCGCGCAGTGACCAGCGGAGAAAACTATATTGGAATTATGAATCTCCCCAATGTTGGGCAGGTTACTAACTTGCCCAACATTGCTGTTGTCGAAACTTATGGAGTGATTAGCAATACTGGCGCTCACGCAATCGCATACGGAGAAGTCCCAGCTGGTGTGCAAAGTATTTTACAAAAGCATATTTCCAATCAGGAACTCACCGTGCAATCTGCCCTGACGGGTGATTGGGACCTCGCGTTGCAAGTTCTGCTCAACGATCCGCTTTCGAGCAGGCTCACCATACCGCAGGCAAAGCAATTACTCCGTGAACTGCTTGAAGCGAACAAGCAGTATTTGCCTTTCTTTTTTGGAGAATAAACAATGTACGGCAGCGATCAGCGCATCAGCCGTATTCATCGTTGAAATTTTTATGCAACCCACTACCCGCTCCCTTTTTTTAATGCGTGTCTATTACCTGCTCTGGACCGGTGCAGGCGGTTTTATCTTCCCATTCATCAGCCTCTTTTACGCACAAAAAGGATTAAGCGGCACACAGATGGGATGGCTCACCACCATTGGCAGCCTTATTGGCCTGGTCAGCGCACCTTTTATCGGGCGCATCAGTGACAATGCGGCCAATCCGCGCCGTGTGCTGCAACTGTGCCTCTTCGGTTCAGGCGTATTGATGCTCATCCTTGGTCAACAAAGTCTTTTTATCATCATGGCTGTCATCATAGCGGTCGAAGCGTTCGTCGGCGCACCCGTCTTTCCGCTTTCCGATGCACAAGCGCTCAGCATCTCCAGCGAAAAGGAAGGCTTCGGCTCCATTCGTTCATGGGGTTCATTGGGATGGGCGATCACTGCCTTTATTGGCGGGTGGATGGTCAGCCGTGCTGGACTCGTCTCCATTTTTTGGGGATATGCCGCCCTGTACGGACTCTGCATCTTCATATTGGGACGCATCATCACAACGCCGAAACCTGCTTCTGCCTCCGAGGAACATCATCTCCCTCTTGGAAAAGTCGCGCGGTCGTTATTCACCCAACATACCCTGCTCGGGCTTACCATAGCCTTGTCTATTTTTTGGCTGGCCAATGGCGGACGCCACCAATTTGAAACACTCTACATGCATCAACTTGGTGCAAGCGAGCAGCTCATCGGCTGGGCCTACACCTACCCTGCCTTGATGGAATTGCCCATTATGTTATGGGCAGACAAACTTGTCCGCAAATATGGCTCTGGGAAGATCCTCTCCCTGTCAATATTGATTGAAGGCATCTCGCTGTTCATTATTGTGATCCATCCCTCCATTGCCACCATCATGTTCATGCGTGCTGCCAGTGGTTTTTATTACAGTTTCTATGCCATTGCCTCAGTGGGCTATGCGGTTGAAAATGCGCCGGAAGGTCAGGGTGCCACCATCCTCTCGCTTTATTACGTTACTCTCAATGGCATCCTGGCACTGTTCAATGCCCCCCTCAGCGGAGCCATCTTCGATTGGGTGGGTGCTTATCCACTTTACATCATCGCCGCCGCAGGGACGATCCTTGCGTGGCTGGCGTTGGTCATTTCACAACGAAAACCTGCGATTCAATTGCAGGCTTCTTAAAAAAGGAGAACATCACATGTCTGAATTAGCGATACTCGGTGGACCCAAAACAAGGACGGAAGCATACCCTCAGTGGCCAGTGTGGGATCAACGCGATATTGATGCGGTGGTCGATGTGGTCAAATCGGGGCGATGGGGCGGCTACCCCTACCCGGGGCCAAAGACCGCCGAACTGGCAAAGAAATTTGCCGAACTGCAAGGGGGTGGGTATGCGGTGCCGATGATCAACGGCACGGTCACAATGGAAGTGGCGTTGCGTGCAGCAGGTATCGGTTGGGGGGATGAGGTCATTGTGCCTGCTTATACATTTCAGGCCACGGCATCGGCGCCGATGGGGGCGGGGGCAATCCCTGTAATCGTGGATGTGGACCCCAATACCTATTGTCTTGATGCAAAGGCGGCGGCGAAGGCCATTACACCCAAAACGAAGGCCATCATCCCTGTGCATCTCGGTTCGAACATGGCCGACATGGACGCCATTATGGAGTTGGCTGAAAAACATAATCTGATCGTCATTGAAGACTGTGCTCATGCACACGGTGCAAAATGGCGCGGCAAAGGTGCTGGGACAATCGGTCACTTTGGCTCGTTCAGTTTGCAATCTTCGAAAACCCTAACGGCAGGCGAGGGTGGTATTTTGCTGTGTCGTACGCCTGAGTTTGCTGCTCTGGCTGCTTCTGTGATCGACTGCGGACGTCCGCATGCGTTGGGCGGCGGCGGAGAAGATAAGAACGGACTTGCGATGCAGGGCGGTAATTTTCGCATGAGCGAATTGCAGGCCGCCATGGCATTGGTGGGGATCGAACGCTTCCCTGCGCAGGCGAAGCAGCGTGAGGAAATGGCCGCTTACATGGATGAGGCCCTGAGCGAGATCAAAGGAGTGCGCGTGATGAAGCGTGATGAACGTCACACCACCCGTTCGTTCTATCGTTATATTTTTGCCATTGATCCACAGGAATTTGGCGTAGAACATGATGTGTTGTGCGGCGCGCTTGACGCCGAGGGAGTGGATTGCTGGGTTGGGTATGAGGCGATGCACAACTATGAACTGTTCCAGCCACAGAGATCGAAGTTGGCTGTTCCAAATGCCTTCCCCGAATATTTTGATTTCAAAAATATGAACCTGCCGGAAGCCACCCGCGCCTGTGAGCATGAAGCTGTATGGCTGGACGAGGCGATCTTCCGCGAAGGTCCAAAAGGTGTGGATGATGTGATCGCTGCGCTCAAAAAGATCCAAAAGAATGCAGATGAATTGAATTCCGCCGCAGATGAGTTGAGAAAAAAGTACGGCTAAGACAGCCGTCTGAAAAAGTGCCAGGTTGATTTCGCTTTGGAAACAAAAAAATTCCGTCTTTTTCGAGACGGAATTTTTTTGTAATTTGGTCGAACCTTACTTTAGGGCTTCTTTGGCGGCGTTGATGACTTCGTCGTAATTCGGTTCCTCGCCAAGGGTGGGGAGGTATTTGACGTAGGTCAACTTGCCGTCGCGCCCTACGATGAAGACCGAGCGGCGCAGGAAGCGGCGTTCCTTGATGACAAGGCCGTACTTCAAGCCAAATTCGGTCTCAAGTACATCGGAAACGACTTTTACCTTGTCCACACCGGCGGCGCCGCACCAGCGTTTTTGTGCCATTGGGAAATCGGTGCTGATGGTGTAGATGATAATATCATCGCCCAATTTTGAGGCTTCTTCGTTGAAGCGGCGGGTTTCGCGGTCGCATACATCGGTATCCAGAGAGGGTACGGCAGAAAGGATGATCACCTTGCCTTTGGATTCCTGGATCGGATTGACAGGCGCCCAGCCTGGAACAACCGAGGTGAATTCGGGCGCGGCCTGCCCCACACTTACTTCATCGCCAAGCAGGGTTGCGAATTTATCGCCAATTTTGAGTACATCGTTACGAACAGTGGTCATTACAGATCTCTCCTTGAGTTGGTTATGGAATGGATAGGTGGTAACTGTAAAATCTTACAAATTCCGGGCGGATTTTACCGCAATACTTTTGTGTATTTCAAGCGAAAGTCCATTTCCATGTCATCCAGCTTGCCATCAACCCGAAAAGGTAAAGACCGAAGCCAAAAACAAGGTGATTTATCAAACTGCGAAACCGCGCCTGAGCAGGATTCCCCGCCCGCGATGCTGCAATCCCCTGTCCAAACGCTGGCTGCATAATGAAGAATGGAGCAGATACGGTGACCGTTCCAAAGATAAGAGCAGGAAGTATCCTTGGGGCTTGCAGCCAGTCGTTACCTGCAACTGCCAGAAAAATGAAGGCAAATACCATGCCAATCAGGTAATGAGTGGCCCATCCTGTTATGCATTCTGCGCTCTTTTTTGGTGCAGCATTGATATTGGAATGCCTAAAAACACCCTCTGGCATATATAGGATCCAGCGCCCAACGATGCAAAAATTGGATGATGGGATTTTGAAG
>DAOQID010000140.1:4418-10091 GCA_035339375.1 Anaerolineales bacterium
AGGTGACCTTTTACTCTGATTTGATAGATCCTTGGTTCATCCAGGTCAGGTTTTGATATTTGCCCAAGGGTCATTTTGTGTTCCCCACTGTGATGACGACATTTCCCTTTTTACGTCCTGAGTCGACATAGCGATGTGCCTCGACCATATCTTCCAGCGGATAACAGCGGTCAATGACTACTTTGAGTTTTCCCGCTTCGACCAGTTCCTTGATGAAGATCAGATTATCCATGCTCTCTTTTGAGTCCAGTTGTGCCATTGTTATATAAGCCCCGTTTGGCATAAGGATCTGCGAGGCCTTTGATTTCGCGAATTTTCCCACCGTGTCGAAGATGACGTCGTAGCGCTCTTTAGTTGCTGAAAGAGTCTCTTTGGTGTAATCAATTACATGGTCAGCGCCCAGAGATTTCACCATCTCCAGATTTGCGGTGCTGCAAACCCCGGTCACTTCTGCTCCGAGATGCTTTGCCAGCTGAATGGCATAAGTGCCAACACTTCCCGAAGCACCATAGATCATGACCTTTTGTCCGCGCTGGATCTTTCCTTTTCGAAGCAGACGCAATGCAGTAGTTGCGCCGATCGGAAGGGCCGCGGCTTCTTCAAAGCTGATATTGGCTGGTTTAATGGCCATCATCGCTTTTTCTGGCAGACATTTATATTCGGCGTAAGCGCCAAAGTTTTCGGTGAGGGTCGATGCGAAGACCTGATCACCGATTTTGAATCGAGTTACATTTTTACCGATAGATTCCACCCGACCGGCAAGTTCCATGCCGTAGATCGGCTGTTTGGGTTTGGTGATACCCAGCGTAAGGCGGGCAGGGAGCCAGAACACGGGCGGGACGGTAAAACTCCGCATTCTAAAATCGCCCATGGTGACGGTGGTCGCATGCACTTTGATCAAGACCTCGTTATCTTTTGGCTGTGGTTTCCCAACCTCTTTGAGTTGAAGAACTTCGGGACCACCATATTGATTTGCTACGATTGCTTTCATTTTAGACTCCTTGTTTTATAAATACTCAGTAAACCTGATGTCGATATTCAAACCTGTGTGGTGCGGATCTGCCTTGTGGCATCCCTGCGAATATTCCATTCGGCTATCGCAAGATTGATCACCCAGGCTGCGCCCATTAACAATGCGTTTTCAAACTCATTCACTTCGCCAATGACCAGGGCCCCGACTATCCCGGTCAACACTTGTGTGCCTGCTCCCATACCGATGGCATAGGCACGTGTCATCCAGGCTTGGTGCTCAGCAACATTCCGCCGTCTGATCGAGAGGAATCCAATGATGATGGATAGAATCATGCCAGAGCCAAAAAAGAGGCGCAGTGCATAAAGCAGGTCGCTGGCATTGGTTGGGCGGGGATAGAATAAGGTCATCCAAAGTCCGGAGAATCCAACAAACAAACCGAATGGAACCAAAAGCCGCCCGACCCAACGGTGCCATTTGATCCCGCGTTGCCAGAGTCGGCTTGCGAATTGGAATGCTCCCAATACGGCATAGATCGCTGAGCTGATAATATGAATGACAACAGGCAAAGGGGCGGCAAAGAAGCGGGCATTGGCAGGGGTGATTTCTGCACCGTTTATCAACTGGCTTAGACGGATGGCTCCGAACGTCAGCGGAAGCACACTGAGTAAGATCAACCCAGCGGGTATCCACCATGATGTCTGAGCTTTTCTGGCTGTGATCTTGATTTGAGTATTTTCCTGGATCATTGCTTTCATCATTAACTCCTTGAAATTATTTATGAACTTTTAGAGACAAACGGTTGCATAACCGCTTGTCTCTATGATTAATCTCAAGCAACTTTGCTTGCTTCCGGTGTGCTGATTCTTTGGGAGATCAAGGATTCAGATGCTTTCATACGGCGTTCAAAAATGAGCGCGGATCCCAGCCAAGTCATGGCAAGCCCGATCGGTATCATTGCGATCTTTGCCTGATATTCGTGGGGAACCATTCCTCCGATGGGGATCAACACAGCACCAAGGGTAAGCAAGCCTGCTGCCCAGCGAGGTAAAACTTGGGCACGGAAGGTGGCGATGCCAAACAACAAGGCACCCAGGATATACATGGGCCCTGAAACATTCCACAAGGTTGGCAGGACTCCAAGGTCAATTGTGGTGGGAGTGTTGGTAAACATTCCGAGAAGGCTTTCCACAAATGCAGGCGATTCGGCTGCCAACTGCGGCAGGATGAAAGCCTCGACGAACGAAAAACCTGATACGAGAACAAACCAGATGCTAAATAGGAGAAAGCCGGTCAACCCCAGCCAGCCCGATTTTTCCACCTGCCGTGCATAGAGCCCAGCCAAGCCAAACAATCCGAAGAAGCCCAAAGCGGTCGCAGCAATGTGGACATTCACCCATGTGGTTGTTGTAACTGATGAAGTGACATTCTCCGGATGGAACATTCCTATAATGATGAAGCACAGCCCTGCCAATACAGCAGATACCCCTGCCAGCCGCATGAGGGTTGAAGTAGTCATTTTCATTTTGCTTTCTTTGATCGAGGTCTTTCCATTGGTTTTCATTGGTAGTCTCCTTTTAAGTTTTTGGCGTTGCCGCCTGTTGAGTTCGATTGAAGACAATATACAAATTAACATGGGGAGATGTCTTCCCCACATGTGGGGATTTCATGGGGGGAGAATCGAAAACCCCGCCAGAACCATGTGGCGGGGTTTGGAAATCTGTTTGGTAGAGAGCTTATATCAAACCAAGTTCAATTGCCCGTTTGACAGCCCCCCGTCGGCTGTTCACGTTGAGTTTGTTGTAGATGCTCTTGGTGTGTGTGCGAACCGTGCTCAATGCGATGACAAGTTCCTGGGCGATCTCGGGGCCTGATAACTCGGTCTTGAACAGACGCAGGATATCCAACTCACGCTGACTAAGCGCTTCGATCATGGACGATGAAACTGGTACGGCAGAAGGAGACATTTCCACCCCCAAACCTTGATCTGCCACTTTAAATGCAGTTAGAAGTTTGCCGATGTAATCTGGCATGATTCCTTTTGCGAGGGCTTTGCGGAGCAAACCTGCCATCCCTGCACCTTCATCCACAAATATGCGGATATAACCCTCCGACTCAGCCAGTTTGAGAGCGCGTTCAAGCGATTTAAGAGCGGAGGCATAATCCGCTTGCATTTGATAAGCCAATGCCTGCAAGACCAGAATCTCGATCACACTTCCCATCCTGCCACCTGATTCCGCTGCCTTCAGAAGATTCTCCAGTAATTGTGTTACACCATGCAGCAAACTATCTGCAGCATCGCTTTCATATTGCAAAAGCAAAATTCTTGCAAAAGTGATTTGCTCAAATTCCCTCAGGTAACTGGGCGATTCCGTACTGGATAACTCCCGTTCGCGCGCCCAGGCAAGAGCCTTTTCCAACTCGCCCTGCTTGATCCAAACTCGCACCTTCAATGCCTGAATGGGCCGAACATTTGGGGAGAAATCACCTATATACAGAGGTTCTGCTTCATTGAGTAGTTCCAGTGCCTCTTCAAAATTGCCGCGGCTTTCATGGATTCGTGCCATGGCAAAACGCCTGCGATAAGGATTTTTGGGCAATCCATTAAGTTCGCCCAGTTCCCTGCTTTTCAAAAGATATTGTTCGGCGGCGAGCAAATCGTTCCACTCACGATGGAGTTCGCTCATCCCCACGTACATGTCTGCGGCACCGCGAAGAATGGGCACTTCATGTTTTGTTGCAAGCTGTAATCCCCGCTCGTAGATGCTCATCGCCTCATGCAAACGACCCTGTGTGATCCGTATATCGGCCAGAGTGATGGAACCGCCGACTACGTCGGAGATGAACCCAACCTTCAGTAAATGGTCCATGCCATCGGCGAATAACCGGTAAGCGGTTTCAAGATCGCCACCTGTCCACGATGCAAGTCCCAGCAATGATGATGCGGCTCCGCGGGGGAAATCCTTATCCGTTTGGGCGAGTTCAAGCACTTTGTTTGCGTATTTTATGCTGTTTGCCACATCACCTTGAGCCAGGGCAATGGCGGCATGGTACATGGCGACAGAACTAGGCAGACGTTGAAACTCCTCTTCACTTACATACACAGGCCGTTCTCGAATATCTTCCGGGGTAGCCAGCCACTGTTCCACATCTTGCAAGCGTGCCTCAACACCATCAAATTGACCAACCTGCAACAATGTACCCGCATAGTTAACGTTCAGCACGGGATGTTTCCGTAGCAATTCTTCAGGAAGTGCCTTAAACCAACCCAGCATCGCGGATTCCTGTCTGCTTTGGCGCATGAGCGGCAGCGTCTTTTCGATCAGCCCCGCAGCCCGCTCAAAATTCTCTCCAGCCACTGCATGACGGATCGCTTCTGCCGTCAAATTATTTTGCTCATACCATTCACTTGCACGAAGGTGCAAGACAGAAACCAGATCAGGCTGTTCTGTTGTCAAATACATCCGAAGTACGTCAGCAAAAAGGTGGTGATAGCGATACCATTCACGCTTGTCA
This sequence comes from Anaerolineales bacterium, assembly GCA_035339375.1. Classification (GTDB taxonomy): domain Bacteria; phylum Chloroflexota; class Anaerolineae; order Anaerolineales; family Villigracilaceae; genus Villigracilis. Next base: position 8,905 of record DAOQID010000140.1, read on the forward strand.
TCCAATGGAATAAGAAACAAATTGCCTCGCTGCAATTGTTCCAGTTTCAATTTGCTTCCCGATTGGGCAGTGAGGACGTCACAAAGCGGGCCGTTCAAGCGTTCGAGGATGGATGTTTGTAACAAAAAATCCCGAATTTGCTCGGGCTGGTGTTGTAAAACCTCTTCGACCAGATAATCCACAATGTAGCGGTGGTCTCCGGCGAATGCTTGAATAAATCCATGGACGTCTTCCTGGCCTTTCATTGAAAGTGCAGCGAGTTGCAGACCAGCGATCCAACCTTCGGTACGGGACTCCAATACAGTAACTTCATCTGTGGTGAGGTTGAGGTTCATTGCATGATCGAGAAATTCAGCTGCTTCGGTTGGAGTGAAGCGCAAATCCGCGGCGCGTAATTCTGTGAGCTGTCCACGGACACGCAGGCGAGCCAGGGGCAGGGCAGGGTCTTCGCGCGAAGTAATCACCAAATGCATCTGCGGTGGCTGGTGTTCGATCAGAAATAAAAGGATTTCATCAACCGGCTTGGAATCGATCGTGTGGTAGTCATCCAAAACAAAAAGGAATTCTTTCAAATGGACAGTGATTTCATTGAGCAACGCTGTCAAAATAGATTCATTGGAAGGCGGTTGATGGGCTTGGATCGCTGCTAATAAACTTTCGCCTATTTCCGCCTTGATGGTTTGTAAGGCCGCTATCAGATAGGAAATGAAACGGACCGGGTCATTATCCCCATCATCCAACGATAGCCATGCAACCGGTAGGCCGCTCTTGGTGATCCATTCACCGACCAATGTCGTTTTGCCGAACCCAGCGGAAGCAGAAATAAGACTTAACTTGTGACCCGAACGGAGCCCTTCATCCAGTCGTTCAATCAGGCGCAGGCGTGTAACAGTACCGGGGCGTGGTGGGGGACTGTATAGTTTTGTCGCCAAAATTGGTGAGATCATAAATTCATTATATAACAAGCATAAATAAAACATGATGGTTTGTAGCCATACAGACAGGCTTCAATATGTTGGGTCTTTTAAATCTCCAAAAAGTTCCGTACGTAGGTCTTGAATTTATACCTGCGTTAAGTTGGGTAAGTTTTATGCAAGCTTGGACAAACAATTTTCATTCCGATTGTTGACAAAAAACACCCTGTTGGAGTATATTGTTATAATGTTATAACATTTAGCCTTGGAGGC
>DAOQID010000141.1:0-10024 GCA_035339375.1 Anaerolineales bacterium
CTGTCGAAAGTGGATCGGCCCCTTGAAATTAGTTTTCTTTAACCTGAAAGATGTATACTGTAATCAAGGAGGCACGACATGATAAACAAAACGATGCAAGATGCAATGAACGACCAGATCAACAAGGAGTTATTCTCCTCTTACTTATATCTCTCCATGGCGGCTTATTTTGAAGATAAGAACCTGCCTGGCTTTGCCCATTGGATGCGCATACAGGAAGCCGAAGAACGCGAACATGCCATGAAGTTTTACGATTTCATCCTTGAGCGCGGCGGACGGGTGATGTTGAAAGCCATCGAAGCTCCAAAGACCGATTGGAAATCAGCTTTGGAAGTTGCGGAAGAGGTGGCGGCGCATGAGGCCAAAGTCACAGCCTCGATCCATGCTTTGTATGAGTTGGCGCTAAAAGAGAAGGATTATCCTGCCCAGGTGATGTTGCAATGGTTCATCTCTGAACAGGTGGAAGAAGAGAAGAATGCCGCTGAAATTGTGGCAAACCTCAAGTTGATCGAGGAACGCGGCACCGCCGTATTGATGCTCGATCACCGCCTCGGAAAGCGCGGCGGCGAGTAGTTCGAATCCGCCCCTAAAGACTGTCTGGCCTTTAGGGGCTTTTTATTTTTGGAGACCCATGCAAATCACGATTCGTCGTGCCACCCATGCCGATAAAGGGGAATGGTTTCAAATGCGCAAGGGCATCTGGCCCGATGTGCCCGATCATTATATGAGTTTTGATATGGATGACCTGCTTGCCAGCGAGAATTATCTGGTGTTATTTGCCTGTGATGGGGATACTCCCATTGGCCTGACCGAAGCGAGATTAAGAGACCATGCTGAAGGATGCAGCACCAGCCCGGTTGGATACATTGAAAGCTGGTATGTACGGGAGGATTACCGCGGCAGGGGAGTGACCGGAATAATGAATCAGGCGGCTGAAGAGTGGGCCCGCTCAAAAGGCTGCACCGAAATGGCTTCCGATACCTGGCTTGATAACGCAGCCAGCATCCGCGCGCACTTGAAACTGGGATATTTCGAGGTGGAGCGGCTGGTCCATTTTGTGAAAAAACTGTAGCGGGTGCCCGTATTTGTGGTGAAATCACTTGTGGGAAAAAAGTCCTTGCCGCGACGGGCGTGCGAGGATGTAAAATAGAGGAAACTGCCGCTAAAACAAGATGCAGGTAAACGGTCGGGTTGGATGCGTGAAGAGTGGGGAAATCCCGCTCTGGATTGTAGTCATCTTGCAGTTTGGCATCTGAATGGTTCCTGTTCCAATAAATCTGTATAATGATTGCGTGACCTTGTAAATTTTATGAGCAGCATACGTCTTAGAGTCGTCATTCCGTACCTGTTGTTGACCCTGATCGTTTCCGGGATCGGGGTGTATGTCGTCACGAATCTCGTTTCCAATACGTTGAGCGAGCGTCTGGCAAATCAGTTGGTGCAATCAGGCCGTGTGGTGTTGGATGGTTTTGTAAAACAGGAACAGTCTCAGATCGAGGATGCGCGTTTTATTGCCTTTACCTCGGGTGTGGCGGATGCGCTTGTAAGCGGTACGGCTGACGGGCTTTTGGTCGAACAGGCCACCACGCAAATGACAGGGCGTGATATTGATACGCTTGTGTTCATTTCATCGCAAGGGAATGAGATCTTGCATTTATGGAAGAACGACCTGAATGTGGTTCAGCGGGCCAATGAAAATTCGGGCATGGCTGGTTCGCCGCTGGTCACGCCGTTTTTAGCCAGCAGAAACACCCGCGATAATCCACGGCACTTTTTGGGGACCAACTCGCTGAATGACCGCACTTATTTTTATGCTTCCATTCCCGCTTCGTTGAATGGTGAATTTGCGGGTGTGGTGGTGATCGGTATCGATATTGAGAAGTTGCTGCCGAATTTAAAAAGCTCGGCTTTGGCCGATGTGGTTGTCTACGGCGCGGATGGGAGTGTCATTGCCACCACGCTTGATGTCAGCGACCCTTTGAGTTTGGAGGCGCTTTCGATCACCAACGATAATTACCAGCGCATCAGCGCCCTGACCGATCTGGTGACGGGGAGCAACATTTCGATTGACAGGCGTTCGTATAGTGTGGCGCGTGGTTCTTTGCAATTGGGGAACGATAAATTGGGGGTGTTTGCTGTGGCGTTGCCGTTGGATTTTGTCAATCAGGCGGTTTCTGAAAATCAGACCACCTACACACTTTTGTTCATCGGCGTTTTCTTTTTCGTAATTGTGATCGGTCTTTGGGTATCGCGCTCGATCGTGAATCCGTTGTATCAATTGGTGGAAACTTCGCAGGCCATTTCTGCGGGTGACCTCGAAAAACGCACGGGCATCAAATCCAGGGATGAGATCGGTATTCTCGCCTCGGCTTTTGATGAGATGACCGCGAACCTGCAGGAGCGCAACGCCCAACTGGAACGTGCAAACCAGATTTTGAAGAATATTGATAAAACGAAGTCCAATTTCATTCAGATCTCCGCCCATGAGTTGCGTACTCCATTGACGCTTATCATGGGGTATTCACAAATGCTGGAGCAGGATGCCCGCAACGACCCCGAATTAAAGTCACTGGCGCAGGGGATTTTAGACGGCTCTGAACGCATGACCAGCATTGTGGAAAGCATGCTGGATGTTTCCCGCATTGACAGCAATTCCCTTTTCCTTAGAAAGACCGGCCTGCGGATTGACCTGATCGTTCGGAAGGTTTACAAAAATTTTGAAAAGGCCTTGGTCGAGCGAGATTTGCAATTTGACATGAACAACTTGCGGGATCTGCCGCTTATCCCTGCCGACCCGGATATGCTGCAAAAAGTGTTTTATCATGTCATTATGAATGCGATCAAATTCACCCCGGATGGCGGTTCCATTACGATAAGTGGACGGTATGTGCCCGCCAATGAGCCCAGTGTGGAAATTTCCATTCGCGATACGGGTATCGGCATCAACCCTGAAATGCATTCCCTGATCTTTGAGAAATTCAATCAGACGGGTGACGTACTTTTGCACTCTTCCGGGAAGACAAAATTCAAAGGCGGCGGACCGGGCCTGGGCTTGGCAATTGCGCGTGGTATCGTAGAGGCGCACGGCGGCCGCATTTGGGTTGAAAGCCCGGGCTATAACGAAGAAACCAATCCAGGCAGTACATTCCATATTTCCCTGCCTGCTCCCGAAGACCAACAAGAGGAGGTGCGCCGTGAACCAGCGATCTCCAAACAATAGACGTGACCTTAACTTATTTGCGATCATTATCTCCATTGGAGTGGCTTTGATGATCGGTGCCGGACAACTGGCAGCGCGGCTCCCATCGACCTGGAGCCTGTCTGCCAATATGCGCTCCAACCTTACCCCAAACTTTTTCTCGCGACGACCTGAGAAGACTCTGCCTGCTGTGGAAGAAGGTGCGGGCGAAAAGCAGGATGATACTTATCTTACGCCCGGTACTGGCACTGCTTCTGGTTCTTCTTCCGGGCCGATCAATCCGAACGGTTCGGCAACCTTCACCCAACGCCCACCTGCCACAGCCACTTCCACCCAGCGTTCTGCTCCGACAGCCACACGTACTTCTCCGCCCACTGCAACCAGTACGAGACGTTCCACAGTCGTGGCTGTTACATCCACGCGGACCGCAACACGTACCCCGATTCGGACTTCCACCTCTGTGTCTCGAACCCCAACCATGACGGCCACTCGTACCGCCACATCTTTATTTACTGCCACCAGAACCGCCACCCCAACAAGGACAGCCACTTCAACTTCGACAGCAACCGTTACGCCTACGTCAACGCCCACTGCTTCTGCCACAGCCACATTTACGGTCATACCGACCGCTACAAATACGGCTACGTTCACCGCAACGGCAACGAATACAGCTACTTCGACGGCAACAGCTACAAATACACCATCTCCAACTGCAACCTTCACAGCAACTTCAACCTTCACAGCGACTCCGACCAGTACCCCGGTCTTCTCTGGAACACCTACAACCGTCCCGCCAGAATTAGTGGTTGGCACTCCAGATGGTAATGCGGGTTATATTCCGAATGAGAATTATGTGATTGTTGACATGACTTCGAATCCGATCGAAGTAAAAAATCCAGCAGATGGATTTTATGATTTCATCTTTTATGAGTTGTTTGTTGCTCCAGATCGAATCAACATGGACAGAATCATTTTGAGCATTTCAATGGATGGAACTAATTATTACGAAGTGTTCAACTGGGGAGATAATATCCCCGACAACAATACGAATATTTACACTTACACTCCAGAAAACGATAACCTTCCGATTTTCACAACGGTTCTTTATGGCGTACCCCTATTGCAGACAGGTATCGTGGTTGATGTGGATAATGTAGCAAGTAATCCACCACCCGGCTTGTACATTTATCTGGCGATTGAGGTGCCAGCTGGGCCTATTAATGATGGAGCCGGTATTGATGCCATTCAGGTTCAGGAAGTTCCAATACCCTTCCCGTAAAAAATGAAAAAACATTAATCAATACAAACTCACTCCGAATTTCATTTTCGCGAGTGAGTTTGTCATTAAGCCCTGATTTTTCGTCTTTCTTTTCAAAAATCGGCGGTTTGGCTGAACCTTGCATGGAGTCTGCTCTCATAAAACCCTAATACGTTGGCAGTAACTATATCGGTTGCACAGCGACCAATAGGATAAGACCAACGATTTGAGTATAAAAGGAGATTTCTCATGCGAAAAAGTACTTTGTTCATTTCAGCCATGTTGACCGTATTCCTCATGGCTACCTTATTTGGGGTGATTTCAGCCTATCAGAACATCATGGCAACCAATCAGGCTGTAGTCGTAACGCCTGCTGAGTTATCGGTTCAGGAACCGGCTGCCACAGCCGTGCCGACGATCGCTGCACCCATGGTGATCTCACCGGAGCAAGCCACCGCCATTGCCGTGGAATTGCTCGGAGATACCAACGTGTATAGTGTTGAAGTGGTGGATTATGAGGGCGTGGCCGCCTATCTGGTCACCTTCAGCGCTGGTGACCTTGTGTATGTCAGCTCCACCGGAGAAGTCCTTGCTGTGACCAAATTGGAACCTGTTGTTATGGTGGTCCCGGCCGGTAATAGGAACGACAGCGGTGAAAAGCCCAACCGTGACCAGCAACAACAGGAAGATGATGGTGACGATGACGACCATGGTGAAGATGAACACGAAGATGGCGATGATTAATCAGGTACATGCACATGAATCCAAAACCCGCCCCTCGTAAATGGACCGACATACAACTGGCGATCGCCGCAGTCTCAATGACGTCTGTGCTTGCTTTTTGGAATATGTTTGCCGGGCCAGATCGCTCAAAATCTGAAGAAAAAGCTGCTGAGGCGCAACAGGCTTCTCAAGCTGCACCCACCTCTGCGGTTATGTCCGTTTCTCCCGCCCCTACCATGCCCCCGGCTGGATATACCATTTTATTTGGCGGCACAGCCCCCCAGCCTCAAGTCATCGTTATGCAATCGGGGCAGGGCGGTAATCAGGGCGGCGGCGATCCGGTCACTGTCACCACATCATCATAAGCATGTTGCACCGATTTTCCTTTCGCGCAATGGGTTCAGATATCCTGGTCATTTTGGAACAGGATTCTGAAGCCAAGCCCGCAATTCTGAAAGACATCCCTGCATGGTTTGAAAACTGGGAACAGACCCTCAGCCGCTTCAGACCGACCTCGGAACTGTCACACCTCAACCGTACATTTGACCAGCCGATAAAGGTCAGTGATGCATTTTGGGATGTGTTTCAAACTGCATTATGGGCCGATGAGATCAGCGGCGGGTTGGTCACCCCAACCGTTCTGGATTCAATGGTCGAAGCTGGCTACGATCGTACGTTTGACAAATTACCCCGCAGTCAATTCGATATGATCGCATCACCCGCCGAGGCAGATTACCCACTCTCCACGGTAATTTCAGATTGTGACGCCAAAACCATTAACCTTCCAAAAGGGACTGGTCTCGATTTTGGCGGCGTGGCCAAAGGCTGGGCGGCACATCAGGCAGTGGAACGCCTGCAAGAATTCGGGCCATGTCTTGTAAATGCAGGCGGTGATATCGCCGTTAGCGGTCCACGCATGGATGGGAGTCCCTGGCCTGTCGGGGTGTCGAACCCGTTTAACGTCGGAGCAAACATAAACGTCCTGCAAGTGAAACAAGGCGGCATCGCCACCTCTGGAAAAGACCGCCGCAACTGGAATCGCAATGGCATTTTTTATCACCATATCATCAATCCACTCACCGGCCTGCCCGCTGAAACTGACTTGCTGCGGGTAACCGTTGTTGCCCCCACAACCATGCAAGCCGAAGCCGCCGCAAAGACAGCCTTCATTCTTGGCCAGGAAAAGGGACTGCATTGGATTGAGGCACAACCCGAGTTTGCCGGGCTGCTGGTTCTTGAGACCGGCGACGTTATTCATAGCCGCCGTATGCAAAAGTATTTGTAAGGAGTCTGATATCCATGAACGCACAACCCCAAAGTGAATTTAACGAGTCTTCGGTCAACATTCAGTCATTTTTGTTGTTTCTTTTTGCAACGGTCATTGGCCTGTTGGTGGCTGTATTGTTGTTACCCATCTTCCTGCCAAACATGGCTTTTTCCTTGAGCGGAGACAGCCCGAAAGCTTATTGGTATCTTTCGCGCGCCACAGCCTTTGTCTCTCTTTCCCTGTTATGGCTTTCCATGGCGCTGGGGTTGGGCATCACCAATAAAATGGCGCGCTTATGGCCGGGCATGCCCGCAACCTTTGCCATCCATGAATATGTAAGCCTGCTGGGGTTGGCCTTTGCGATCTTCCATGCTCTTGTGATTTTAGGAGATCACTATATCAACTTCACCTTGCTGCAACTGTTTATCCCTTTCAGCACTGTGGAGTATCGCCCATTTTGGGTGGGGGTTGGGCAGATCGGGTTTTACATCTGGGCCATTGTTGCATTGAGTTTTTACATCCGCCCTGTCATCGGGCAAAAATTCTGGCGTTTTTTGCACTATGCCAGCTTTGGCATGTATGGAATGGGGATCCTGCATGGCATCTTCAGCGGCACCGACACCAGCCTGGCGTGGGCACAAAACTATTATTGGTATTCAGCAGGAAGCCTTATTTTTCTCTTCTTTGTCCGCATTGTTGGAAGTTTGATGGATGTCCTCTTCCCCGCCAAAAAGCAGACTCCCGCTGCGCGTCCGACTCAGGGTTAACCTGCTTCTGTTTTCTGAAACATTCGCTACGAAATAAAAAGAGCGGCCAATTCAATTGGCCGCTCTTTTGCATTGTTCCCTTTATTCTTTTACTTCACCGTCGATCACATCCCCGTTGGCGTGACCGCTCGGTCCACTGGGGGCGGGGCCGCCTTCAGGCTGCGGTTGACCCTGTGCATACATTTGCTGACTGAGTGCATGGAAGGTGTTTTGCAATTCTTCCGTGAGCTTCTTGATTTGGTCCACATCATCACCTTGTGCCGCCTGCTTCAACTGGTTGACCTTGGCTTCAATGGCATCACGTTCTGCCGCGGGAACCTTGTCGCCCAGATCGCGCAGTGATTTTTCGATTTGATAGGACAGGTTGTCGGCCGTGTTCTTTACTTCAATCACTTCACGGCGTTTTTTGTCCGCAGCTTCATTCTGGCGTGCTTCCTGCACCATACGGTCAATGTCATTCTTGTTCAGGTTTGTGGAGGCGGTGATGGTCACCTTCTGTTCCTTGCCTGAAGCCTTATCCTTCGCAGTGACGTGCAGAATACCGTTGGCATCAATGTCGAAGGTCACTTCCACCTGCGGGATACCGCGCGGCGCCGGTGGGATTCCATCGAGACGGAAGCGGCCAAGGCTCATATTGTCGTTTGCCATTGGGCGTTCACCCTGCAACACATGGATATCCACAGCGGTTTGGTTATCTGCCGCCGTCGAATACACTTCCGTTTTGCGGACCGGGATGGTGGTGTTGCGTTCGATCATTACGGTCATTACACTTCCCATCGTTTCCACACCGAGGGAAAGCGGGGTCACGTCAAGCAGGAGGATATCCTTCACTTCGCCGCCGAGCACACCGCCCTGAATGGCTGCGCCGATCGCAACCACTTCATCGGGATTCACACCCTTGTTGGGATCCTTGCCGTTGGTTAACTTGCGGACCAGGTCTTGCACCATGGGCATGCGGCTCGAACCGCCAACCAGAACAACTTCATCCAGTTTGCCTGCATCCATGCCTGCATCTTTCAACGCGGCTTCAAAGGGCTTGCGGCAGCGCTGCAACAGGTCTTCGGTCATCTGCTCGAACTTTGCGCGGCTGAGTTTCAGCTGCATGTGCTTGGGCCCGCTTGCATCGGCAGTGATGTAGGGAAGGTTAATTTCCGTCTCCATCATGGTCGAGAGTTCGATCTTTGCTTTTTCTGCGGCTTCACGCAAACGCTGTAAGGCCTGACGGTCCTGGCGCAGGTCAATGCCCTGATCTTTCTTGAATTCGTCTGCGGCCCAGTTGGTGATCTTCTGATCCCAGTCATCGCCGCCGAGGTGGGTGTCACCATTCGTGGCTTTCACTTCAATGACACCTTCACCCACTTCAAGGATGGAGACATCAAATGTACCGCCGCCGAGGTCGAAGACGAGGATGGTTTCATTCTTTTTCTTGTCGAGGCCATAAGCAAGTGCAGAGGCTGTCGGCTCGTTGATGATGCGCAACACTTCCAAGCCTGCGATCTTGCCTGCATCTTTGGTGGCCTGGCGCTGACTGTCATTGAAATAGGCAGGGACTGTGATGACGGCCTGTGTGACAGGTTCACCCAGATATGCTTCTGCATCTGCCTTGAGCTTGCCCAGAACCATGGCGCTGATCTCCTGTGGGGAGTATTCCCTGCCTGTTACAGGAATTTTGACGCGCACATCGCCCGTGGGGCCTTGAATGACCTGATAGGGAACCATGCTGCGCTCGGTGCTGGTCTCTTCGAAATGACGTCCGATGAATCTCTTGATGGAATAGATCGTATTATCTGCATTTACAACCGCCTGGCGTTTTGCGGTTTGCCCCACCATGCGTTCCCCATTTTTATTGAATGCCACAACGGATGGACATAATCGTCCACCTTCCGCAGTGGTGATGACAGTGGGGCTTCCGCCTTCCATGACGGAGACCACACTGTTTGTCGTGCCAAGGTCAATGCCAATGATTTTTCCCATGTTATAGAACTCCTTACATTATCTAAGTCGAAGGCAGGCGTATTTTTTACGGCTGTCTTTTATTGGTGTGCAGTTATCTTAAACGACTTGTACAAGAATTCTGTTAACGCTGTGTAGAAATTTCATCGGCAGGAAAGGTATTTATTCGGGTTGGCTGATTTTGAACCAGTCGAACATGACGATGGCGGGTGCTTCTTCAAAGGAGGCTGCAGTAATGCCAACCTTGCCGTTGACCAGCGGGTAGCGGGCTACATCAAGTTTGCGGAACATTTTTCCATTGGCGTGCAAAAGCAGGAAGGTCCCCTGACAGGTGAGGCCGATCTCATAATCCATGCCTGGGGTGATGTATTCCACGCTGGCATTGACGATTGGGGTGTAACTGGCGATCCCGTCTGCCAGCCATTGCCCAAGCAGGACGCTGTAGGTGCCATCACTGTTGATGTTGTATTCGAACCAGCCGTCTTCGCTGTAGCGGCAGATAACACCTGCAGACCCTGCCGGTGTGCCGCTGAACTTTGCCGTGATGGAGACATCCTGATATTCGTGTGAGTTATGGATGGCGTAGTACCAGGTGTTTGGCGAGAATAGGTCGAGCCGTAGTCTATCGTCTACGATTTCAAGCGATGGGCTGAGCTCACCCCCAGTTTGGAAGGAGGACCAGGCGGTCATGTCGGTGTTGTATTCTTCTGTGAAATACATGGGGACCGGTGTGGCGGTTAATGTTGGGGTGGGGGTAAATGTCGCGAAGTGTGTCGCTGTGGCAGGCGGGGGCGGAGTCTGAGTCGGGGGAAGGGGGGTGGGGATTGTTACAGGGGCAGGTGTTGCCGTTTGGCAGG
>DAOQID010000142.1:0-9661 GCA_035339375.1 Anaerolineales bacterium
TGTGGATTTCATGCCCATGGCATGCCCCAATTCACGTGCTGCAACCTGCAAGGCATCTTCCACAGTGGTGGCGTTTTGAATTTTCTGGGTAATGATGTTTACCAGGGTCTCACGTTCCGCCTGTCGCTTGGATTGGATGAGGGTGCGGGCGTTCTGCACGGTCACAGCGATCTGAGAGGCAAGCGTGGTTTGGATGTTGGCATCTTCTTCGGTGAAGGCGTTGAGGCGGTCCGATTGCACATCCAGTACGCCGATGAGTTGATCGCCCACCAGCAATGGAACAGCGAGCTCGGATGCGGTATCTGGGAGCAGCGGGTTGGGCAGCCAGCCCGGTTCATTGTGAACGTCATTGATGATGACGGCTTGTTTTGTGCGGGCGGCACGTGCTACAAGGGATTGTTCCTGCAATAATGGAATAATGGTTGTGCCGTGTGTGCCCTCATGTTCATCGCCTTCCTTCCAACCGCAGGCAATGATTTGAAGGTGGTTTGCGTTCCTGTCGTACAGGAAGACGTGGGCATGGTACAACCCAAAGCGTCGTTGGGTCAGATACACCACATTTTCCAACATACGGTTGATATCCGCTTCACGGGATGAGACGGTACTGATCTCAGCCACCGAGGCGAGTTCCTTGGCGCGTTTGGTCATGGTTTCCACCGAGCCGATGTTCTGCAAGGCGATCGCAACCTGGTTGGCAATGGACTGCAGTGAGTCAACATCTTCACGTTTCAGGCCATCTACGATGTTGTGCTGAATATCCAAAACGCCCAACACTTTATTACCGATGGAAATAGGCATGGCTACTTCTGATTTTGTCTCTGGCAAAAGCGGATTGGGCAGCCAGTTTGGATCATGGCTGGTGTCATTTACCAGGATCGGTTCATTGCTTTCGGCGGCACGACCTACAAGACCCTGACCTTTGGAAAGTTTATGTCCATTGGCCAGCATGGTTGCACCCGCTTCACCTGTACCACCCGCCATGACCAATTCGCCATGTTCCTCATCGTACATGTAAATGTGGGCATGATAGTAATTGAAGGAGTTTTTTACCTGCTCCACAACTTCTGTTACCAATTGCCTTTGATCGAGAATTGTAGAAAGACGGCGGCTGACTTCGGAAGAGGTGGCCAGCGCTTTTGTACGGTCTGCAACGCGTTGTTCAAGAGTCGTGATCAACTCGCGTAAACGGGATGTCATGGAGTTAAAGGAGTTTGCCAAAACACCGATCTCATCCTGTTGGATAATATCCACATGTTGATCCAGATTCCCTTTGGCGATGTTTTCAGCGGCGGTGGCCAGCTTTGTTACCGGGGCCGTAATGCTTTGAGTGGTGAGGAAGGCCGCAAAACCTGCAGCAAGAACTGTGATCACGATCAACCCAAGGGTGACTTGGAACACCCTGCTGGCAGCGCTCAACGCTTCGCTTTCATCCTGTTCAGCGATGATTGCCACTTGAAGCTCAGGTACCCAGTGATATACACCTGCCACTGCCGTATTCCGGTAGTCTGGATAACTGCCCGAGCCATTGGCCTTGCTTTTGATCGCGTTTGTAACTCCATCGGTATGTATGTAGGTTTGACCCAGAACGGTCTCACCAAAACGCAATTTGGTCAGCACAGCGAAATTGGAACTGACCATATAGGTTTCACCAGTTTCTCCAAGGCCTGTGCGTTGCTGCATGATTTCATCAAGCGTATTTAAGTTGACCCGCCCTGCCACTACACCAATGGTTTTTCCAGTATTGCTGACAAGCGGTTGGGATATGACGATAGTGTAGTTGGAGAGCGAGAGTTCATAAGAAGGCGGTGTGATATATCGCCCCTTTATACCCTCATGAAAGAAGGATTGTGTCGTCAGGATCTTTCCTTCCTGATTGCTTTCAGTGGAAACAATGACCTGTCCATCCTTATCCATCACAAAGATTTCAGTGAAATACCCTGAACGCTGGCTGTTATTCGTCAACTCTGTTCGCACCAGATCTTTCTGTTGTTCATCGGGCTCTTGATTAAGCACAAGTTCCGAAACGCGTTTTAGCGAATCCACATTGACAAAAACCATGTCAAGGTTGGTTTGCAGAGATGCCAGCCAATCATGAACCTGAGACTCCTTCAGAGTGACAACCGATTCCAATTGGTCGAAAACGTCTGCTGTCAGACCCTGAGAACTGATGTAGGTAGCCACAGCACCGGTAATGGATACCGGGAGCAGCACCAGCAGGATGGATGTGACAAGCAGACGCGTACGTAGCGATGTGAATCGGATCGACCAACGCGGACGGCTGACGCGTTTTAATTGAGTGTTGGTTTGATTCATGAGCGCCCTCCGGCAAGTGAGCAAAAGACAGAGCTATATATTGTGTTGACGAATTTTAAGCCTATCATACGGTATATCTTCACGAGCATGCCTTGCATTGTGCGTACAAGTTTTTACTGACCGACAAACTGATTTGTGTACACTGTGTTTAGTTCGATGGGTTCGGTGATCAGGTTGAAGTCCAGCAGGATTTGCTGGGTGGTTTCCCAGACATCACCATCCATTGCGCCGATGGGGGCGTCACCCGTATCAATAATGGGGATTTGGGCGGTCATCACATTGACTTGAAATGCGAGATCCAGGGTCGGGTCATATTTCAAGGCGAATTCAGCGGCTTTGTCGGGGTTTTCAATGGAGAATTGATAACCTTTCATGGTGGCCCGCACCATTCTGGTGATCAGGTCGGAATTGTTTTGAAGAAATTCCTCAGACGTGAAAAGTACGTTTGCGTACACATCCACCCCGTAATCCTTGTAATAGATCAGGCTGACATCATTCCCGGCCATCGTGGCCTGAATGGGTTCATTGGTGGCGAATGAGCCGCTCATGGCATCCATGCCGCCTGTGATGAGTTCGCTGGCACCGTTGTAATCGTCAATGGCTTCAAAGGTCATACTGTTTTGATCAATGTTCAGGGTGCGCAATAAAGCCAGGAATTGAATGTCATAGGTTGTGCTTAAATCCGGGGCAATGACGCCTACTTTTTTGCCAGCCAGGTCTTCAGGCTTGTTGATGGAGCTTGAATCCAAGGTCATTACAACCAGTGGGTTTTGTCTGAAAATGGTGGCAACCGCAACGTAGTTCTGGTTGTTGGTTCTGGCGATGATGAGGCTATCCCCTGTGGTGATGCCAAATTGTGACTTTCCGCTTTCCACTTCAGCCAGTGGATTGACTTCCGGTCCGCCGGGGATGAGGGTTACTTCGATGTTTTCATCTTTGAAATAACCATTTTCAATGGCGGCGTAAAACCCTGCGTATTCCACACTGGGGAACCAGCTTAATTGCACGGTCACTTTATCGGGGGCCGAAAAGTTCATGTTGCCGCACCCAGACAAGGCGAGGGAGAGAATCGTAATCCAGGTTGTGAAGACGGCTAATTTCGAAAATCGATTTAATGTTTTCATGATCGCGTGCTCCTTTGGTGTTAAAGTCTTGCAAGATGGTTATGAAAGGGGTAACGACAAGGTGAAACTGGTCCCTTTATCTACTTCGCTTTCCACGTTGACCTGTCCGTGGTGATGCTCGACAATGGATTTGACGATCGCCAGACCAAGACCGTTGCCTTCCACTTCGATATTGTGTCCGCTGCGTACGCGGTAGAAACGATCAAAGATAAATGGCAGGTCTGCGGCAGGGATTCCGCAGCCTGTATCTTTCACCTCGATCAAAAGCTGCGAATCACTGGCCTGGGTTTTGAAAGTGATTTCCCCATCGGTGGGGGTGTATTTGATGGCATTTCCAAGCAGGTTGCGCAGCAATTGACGCAATTGCAAGGGATCGCCACTTATGGTGACGGGTTGCTCAAGAGGGGTGTAGGAAAACCGCTGGTTTTTGATATTTGCCTGCGGTATGAACTCGTTGACCACCTCGGTCATTACCTTGTCCATGTCCACTACTTCGTGCTTTTGGGTCGCATCCAGGTCCATTTGTGCGAGCGACATCATGTTTTGCACCAGTTCGCTCATGGTGTGGGTGGCGGTCTGGATGCGGGTTACAAAGTCTTTTTGCTGCTGATTGAGCGGCCCTGCATGTTCGAGCAGGGTGCTGAACCCGGCAATGGTCGTGATCGGATTTTTTAGGTCGTGTGAGGCTGTGGCGATGAATTCGTTCTTGACCTGTTCAAGGTCTTTGAAGCGGGTTACATCGTGCAGAATGGCAACCTGCCCGCCATCTTCGATGGGGGTGATGAGGGCATTGAAGGTGCGTTGGTCGGGCCAGGTAATATCGCCTGATTTTGCTCCATGCGTCGTGCGCGCGTCATCCAGCATGTGAATGAAGACATCGTAGCCGTGGTCATGGGGGAGGGGCTGGTTGAGGTTGGTGCTGAAATCGGTGAACAGCTTTTCGCCTTCAGGGTTGAGCAGGGAAAGCTTGCCCTGTGCATCGAACACCAGAATGGCTTCGGCGGCATGCTTCAGAACCGCCGAAAGGCGATTCTGTTCCTGCATGGCAATGGAGTACAGGCGGGCATTTTCAATGGCGATGGCAGCCTGACTGGTAATCGCCTGCAAAAGCAGTAAATGATCGGTGTTGAAATAATTTACCTGTTCGTGGGTGAGGACAAGCAGGCCGAGCAGTTCCATACGCCCGAACAGCGGACTGATCACCGCAGAATGGATGTTTGAGTCCTGGTTATCGAGCTGCCAGAGTGAATTATTGTGTGCATCGGCAATGATCAGACCCTGATGCGATTCCTCGACATGTTTGATGATGTTTTTGGGAATTGCGATCATGCTGTTTGCAGAATCTGGTGAGGCGGCAGGCACCTGATAATTTTGTGCAGGACCGCCGTTGGTGCCGAAGATGATCATGTTGCCCTGGATTGCCCCTAACGTTTCCACGGTGCGCTTGATCAGGATGTTGGCAAGGTCTTTAATATCGGTGCGGGCGCTCAATTCCTTGCCGATCTCGGGCAGCAGGTTCAATTCGCGGTTGCGGCGGCGGATGATGTCTTCCGTCTCTTTCACACGCAGTTTGGTGCGAATGCGTGCCATCAGTTCATGGCGGTCGAAAGGCTTGGTCACATAATCGTCTGCGCCGAGGTTCAAACCCGATTGGACATCTGAAGGATCGAGGCGGGCTGCGGTGAGGATGATGACCGGGATATGCTGCACCGAAGGATCACTGCGAATCTCTTCGAGGACGGCAAAGCCATCCTTGTGCGGCATATTCACATCCAAAAGGACCAGATCGGGCAATTCGGCCCGGACTTTGTCCAAAGTATCCAGCCCATCGCTTGCGGCAATGTGCTCGTACCCTTCGTATTCCAGATAACGCGTCAACAGGGTGACATTGTCCGGCCTGTCATCTGCCACAAGGATCTTGAACTTCTTCCGCAGCACCGACGATTGTTTAATGGGGTGCGTGGAATGTTTCATTTCCTCGATGGCATTTGTGGCGATCTGGCAAATGCGTTCAGGACGCACCGGCTTGACGATCACTTCATTGACCTTCAAGCGGTGAGCGGTGACCTTCAGCCCTGGCACGTCATATGCTGTGACGAGATAAGTGTATGATGGCCTGCCAGCAGGGTGGTTTTGCATTTTCTCAATGAGTTCAAGCCCGGTCATTTCGGGCATGATCATATCGGTGAACAAAATATCCACGCCGTTGGTTTTTACTTTTTCCAGGGCGTCGTGCCCGCTCGAGGCTGAGATGACACTCACACCCGTACCAAGCTGGGAAAGCGCGCGAGCCAGCGTGGTTGCGGTGTTCGGGTGGTCATCAACAACGAGGATGCGGACAGGGTTTGTACTGGTGGGGGTGGTTTCCGGAGGTATCATCCATGGCATTTTCGTTCAAAATTGCACATTCAACGATAGTCATCTGGATGATTTGGTTGGGGAAAGTTGGCAACCCTGATTCGGGGAGATTCTGTCTGGGAATCAAAAACCCGCTTCCGGCTAAGCTGGAAGCGGGTTTAAATCCAATTGACAGGGTCGGCGCCGATACTTTAATCTGCCACCAGACGGTAGCCCGTACCTCGTATGTTGATCAGGTAGGTTGGGGAATGGATGTCGGGCTCAATGGCCTGACGCAGTTGATGAATGTGCCACTTGCTGAGCTCTTGCGCTTCATGGAGATCGGCCTGATACCCCTGGGCTTCGGTCACAAGGGTTTGATAACTGACGACGTCAGGGGAGTGCCTTGCCAACACCAGCAGGTATTCAAACGAAGTGGGCGGCAGGTTGACTGCGTGTTCGTTGATGTTGAGGCAGCGTTTATGCAGGTCAAGCACCAGTGTGCCGCGTTTGATGTAGCGGTTCGCATCTACACGGGTGGCTGGGAGCGGGCCAGTATCGCCATTATTGAGGCCTTTTAGTTCGGCTTGCAAGTTTTCGATCTGTTGCATGATCTCGAGCTTGCGTTTTTCTTTTTGGCGGCTGGCGATGATTTTCTGGGCGTTTTCGATGACGATCTGCGGTTTGAGCGGTTTTAGCAGGTAGTCTGTGGCTCCGCTGCGCAGGGCTTCTACGGCTGAATTTAGATCAGGTTGGGCGGTAAAGAGTACCACCGGCAAGGTTGGGTAGTTGGCATGGATGAGTTTGAGGGCATCCAGACCTGCAATGCCCGGCATCCGCAAGTCCATGAAGACGAGGTCGAAGAGGGTGGTTTCGATGAAGGCGAGTCCCTGGTCAGCGTTTTCGGCGGTGGTGGCTTCGAAACCCGCTTGCTGCAAAATGCGTGCCAGACTTTGGCGCAGGGTGGCTTCGTCGTCAATGATGAGGATGTGCCCGTTGCTCATAGAATTTCTCCACTGGTGACGGGCAGCCAGACACGGAAGGTTGCGCCCTGATCGTGGTTGTTTTCGGCGGTGATGCGCCCACGGTGTTTCATGATGATGTCATAGGTGATGGTGAGGCCGAGACCTGTGCCGCTCTGTTTATCGGTGACAAAGGCTTCGAAGATGGTGGGCAATATCTTGGGTGGAATGCCCGGACCATTATCCGACATGATCATGACAACTTCCCCGGTGTCTTTTTGGTATTCGGTGCAGACTTTGATCCTGCCGCCATTTTGCATGGCTTCACTGGCATTCATCAATAGATTAAGCACGACCTGACGTATCTGGTCTGCAAGCGCTGGTATGAACGGGATTGCAGGGTCGGGGGTGAATTCGAAGCTGATCTGGTTGTGGCGAAGATGCGTGGAGACGAGGGCGTACACGTCGTTCACAATGTCGTTGAGTTGGGTGGGCTGAAAATCTTCCGCGTGGGTGGGACGGTAGGTGTCACGCAGGCGTGCGATCATGTTGGCCATGCGTTCCGATTCTGCAAGGACGATGTCGAGGTCTTGTTTGCCTTGGGGCGAGACGTTGGTCTCCTCTTTGAGGAGGAACAGGGCGTTTTGAATGGCCTGTAATGGGTTGTTCAATTCGTGTGAGACGGTAGCCAGCAGGCGTCCCATCACTGTGAGACGTTCGTTTTGCATTAACTGGTTGCGGATGGTTTTTTCCTGTTGCAGGGATATTTGCAGGGTTTCGTACAAGTCCGCTTTTTGCAGTGCCACGGCCAGTTGGTCGGCTACGGCGCTGACCAGTTGCAGGTCTCTTTGCGAGAGGTATTTGGGCGGTACTTGATGAATATCGAGCAGGCCAAGGATCTGTTTGCCGACCTTTACCGGCACTGCAAGCTCAGATTTTGTATCTGGCAGGAGCGGGTGACGGACAAAAGACACCACATCATCTACATTATTGGTGAAAAAGGCTGTTCCCGTTTCTGCGGTGTAGCCGACAATACCCTCGCCGGGCGCGAGTTGATGTTCGCGTGCTTTGAGTAAGGCGCCAACCTTGCCGCTGCCTGCTCGCATGATGAAATTGCCCGTATCCGGGTTGGCAACATAAATTTGAACGTAGTGATAGCCGAAGTTTTTTTGCAGGAGTTCAACTGTATCTTGCAGCAGGTCGTGGGGGTCAAGTGAGGCTACCAATCCCTTGTTGACACGGTACAGGGCGTTGGCTTCCTTGAGGGCCTGTTTTGTATTTTCCAACAGGTTTGCGTTTTCAATTGCGATGGCGGCTTGTGTGCCAAGCTGGCTGAGCAATTTCAGATCGCTGGGAGTAAAGGCGTAGGGGCGGCTGCTTTGAATGCTGATGGTGCCAAGCTTTTGTTCACCGCTGCGCACCGGTGTGACCAACAGGGAACGGTAGGCGGGTTCCACTCCAAGCCTTAGAAAGCGCGGGTCTGTGCGGACATCGGCGATATTGATCGTCTCACCACTGAGAATGGCCTGCCCAGCCACCCCTTCTCCCAGTCGTATGTTTCTCTTTCCACCTTCAAGCTCTGTGTACCCAACCACGGCCTCTGAAACAAGGATTTGGTCCTTTTCGTTCAATAGGTGGATGACAGCCTGTTCGGAGTTTGCGATCAAGTCCTTGGCAGATTTTACGATCAGATGCAATACATTGCTCAAGCCAATGCGTTCAGTTTCGCTCAAAGCCAGAGAAATATCAGCCAGTGATTGCATTTCTCGTAACCCGCGTTGAAGTTCGTTATCCTGTTGTAAATTCCAAATGGCCAGGGCGATCTGGTTGCCGGCTTGTTCGGCGCGGTTCAATTCCTCTTCGGTGAATTGGTGGGGCTCCGCAAACCCTACAATGACCGCACCAAGTTTGTGATCACCGTAATTCAAAGGGATGCTGATAAATGATTTTTCAGGAAAGAGGTGAATAAGGGTTGCACTTACATAGGTGGAATGATGCGGGTCTTCCACAACGATGATGCGGTTTTCCTGTAAGGCGGTAATGGTGAGGTTGGCTTCCCCTTTTGGATATTCCATGGTGAGGAAGGCCGTGTTTTTCAGGTTGTTGGTTGCTACAGGAAATACCTGCTCCTTGACCGGGTCCCAACGGGTGATATAGCAACTATCAGCATCCAGCAGGGTGGTGATGTCATTTGTCAGCGTGTTTGCCATGCTTTCGAAGTTCTGTGCTGTGGTGATGGCATGGGCCATGTCGTTCAGTAGTTCGAGAAAACGCTCACGGGAGCGTAATTGACTTAAGATGCTTCGGTATTCTTCGTATTTGTATTTGATCCAACCGACGCTGATGCCCAGTAGTGTGATAAGAATCGCACCAAGCCCATAGTCATATCCATTGATCTCTGCCCACGGAATCTTCTGAACGTTAACCAACAATACTGTGTTGACAAGAATCGTCAACAAGCTTGCAATAATTCCACCGGGAATCCCAAAAAAATAGGCGCTGACCACCACCGGTAAGCCGCTCAACGTAGTGATGGCAACGCCAAAGTAGTTAAACAACAAAATGGAACCGATCAGGTAAATTACTGCTGAAAGGCCGGTAAACAGCCATTTTGCCTGAGATGATTCCAAGTATCGATTCGTTGTTGGTTTTGCGTTTGGGAGGGCCATAAACTTGGTTTATTATAATGCGCCTGTTTGGGGCGGCACATTGTGAAATCCTTGTAAATGAGGCCTCTCATTTATAGGGTGGGGGGCTTGAAACTTCCCAATCAATCAAAAAGCCCAAAGAAATATCCTTTGGGCTTTCCATTTTTGTTTTGTTTATTTTGCGTATTCGGTTGCCCGTGTTTCGCGTATGACCGTGACCCTGATCTGACCGGGATATTGCATGGTCTCTTCGATCTTCTTGGCGATATCGCGTGCC
>DAOQID010000143.1:0-9652 GCA_035339375.1 Anaerolineales bacterium
TGCTCGATTCGCAAACCCCCGTCTGCACCATCTTCGGCAAAACGTGGACATTGCATGTGACCGAAGTTTTGCAAACCACTTACGAAGACAACCTGCGCATCATCGAAGATTCGGTCGCCTACCTCAAAGCCAATGGCAAACGTGTCATCTACGATGCCGAA
This sequence comes from Anaerolineales bacterium, assembly GCA_035339375.1. GTDB lineage: Bacteria > Chloroflexota > Anaerolineae > Anaerolineales > Villigracilaceae > Villigracilis. The sequence continues at coordinate 162 of DAOQID010000143.1, forward strand.
CACTTCTTCGACGGCTACAAAGCGGATTCGTCCTACGCGCTCGAAACGCTGAAAGCTGCCATTCGCGGCGGCGCAGAAATGGTTGTGCTCTGCGATACCAACGGCGGTTCGATGCCGTGGGAAGTGGAACAGGTCATCCGCGAGATGAAGGCGCAGATCACACATCCCTTTGGCATTCATCCACACAATGATTCGGAGACTGCCCTCATCAATGCACTGACCGCCGTCCGCGAGGGCGCTGTGCAGGTGCAAGGAACCATCAACGGGGTGGGGGAACGCTGCGGCAACGTCAACCTGTGCTCGGTTGTGGCGAACCTTGAACTGAAGATGGGCTATCAATGTTTGCCCAAGGGCAACATCCAGCACTTGTATGATCTCTCGCACTTCGTGGCAGAAGTTGCCAACCTCACACCCGACGAGCATTTGCCCTTCGTCGGTAAATCAGCGTTCGCGCATAAAGGCGGTGTGCATGTGGCGGCGATGCGTCGCTCGGCGATCTCGTATCAGCACATTGACCCTGAACTGATCGGCAACAAAATGCGCGTGGTGGTCTCTGACCTTTCTGGTCGCGGGAACTTGCTTAGCAAAGCCGAAGAACACGGCGTGGAAGTGGAAGGCACCGAAGTTGTCCCTGTTCTCAACGAGATCAAAGAACTTGAAGCGCGCGGATTTTCCTTTGAAGCTGCCGAAGCCTCTGTGGCGATCATGCTCAAGCGGCAGGAATACGGCTACAAACCGCCCTTCGAACTGATTGATTTCTTTGTCAACGTCGAACACAGACAAGGACGCGGTATTTTTGCTGAAGCAATGGTCAAGGTCCGCGTGCAGGGCGAAGTGTTGCATACCGCTGCGGAAGGCAATGGCCCCGTCAACGCGCTTGACCTCGCCTTGCGCAAGGCGCTCAAAGACTATTACCCGCAGATCATGAAATTCAATTTGTCCGATTACAAAGTCCGCATTTTGGATTCGGACCACGGCACCGAAGCCATTACCCGAGTGCTGATCGACACCCGCAATTCCAACTCCCGCTGGAGCACCGTTGGCGCAGGCACAAATATTATCGAAGCCTCATGGCGTGCATTAGCAGACTCAGTGGAATATGGATTGATGGTGGCGCATTAATTACCAATTGCCAATTACGGTAAAAAGTAATTGGTAATTAGAGATTACGGAGAACAATGAACTTCAAAATCACCTTACTCCCCGGCGATGGCATCGGACCAGAAGTGGTCGGCGAAGCCGTACGCGTGTTGGAAACAATTGCCAGCAAATATAAGCACTCATTTCAATTCCAGGAACGATTGATGGGCGGCTGCTCGATAGACAAATACGGCTCTTCCCTGACCGATGAGACTCTCGCCGATTGCCAAGCCTCAGACTCCGTTTTGCTGGGTGCTGTCGGCGGACCGAAATGGGACGACCCCAAAGCCAAAGACCGCCCCGAGCGCGGATTGCTCGCCCTGCGCAAAGGTCTCGGCGTATTTGCCAACCTGCGCCCGGTCAAAGTCCACCCGGCGTTGATGGAATGGTCACCGCTCAAGCCTGAGAAACTGCAAGGCGTGGATATCCTCGTCGTGCGTGAGCTCACGGGCGGTCTGTACTTTGGCTTCCCCAAGGGACGCGATATCAAAGACGGACGCGAACGTGCGGTGGATACACTGGAATATTACGATTACGAAGTAAAACGTGTTATGGAACTTGCCTTCAACCTCGCCCGTGGACGCAAGAAAAAGGTCACCTCGGTGGATAAAGCCAATGTGCTCGAATCCTCACGTTTGTGGCGGCAGATCGCTGTCAAAGTGGGTGAGGCGAACAAGGACATTGAGTTGGAACACACTCTGGTGGATACTGCATCCATGCGTTTGATCACTGGTCCTGCATGGATGGATGTTGTCGTCACCGAGAATATGTTCGGCGATATCCTCACCGACGAGGCTTCGGTTTTGGCAGGATCAATGGGAATGTTGCCTTCTGCCAGTTTGGGCGAATCAACCGTCGGGTTGTATGAACCGATCCACGGGTCTGCTCCAGATATTGCAGGCAAAGGAATCGCAAATCCGATTGGTACGATCCTTTCCACGGCGATGATGCTGCGTCATTCGTTTAAGTTAGAATCTGAAGCCGCGGCCATTGAAAAGGCAGTGGATGAAACTGTGACTGCAGGGGCGCGCACGGCAGATATCGGCGGTAAGTTAACGACCCGTCAAATGGCGGATGAAATCATAAACAGACTATAGACGATGGATCATGGATGACAATCTGTCGTCTGCGGTCTGTGGTCGAACAAAAAAAGGAGAATTGAATCATGGGAATGGAATCCAAATTTATCTGGATGAACGGGGAGCTTGTGCCGTTCGAAAAAGCGACTCTGCATTTTCTCACCCCCGCTTTGCATTATGGCGCGGCGGTGTTCGAAGGGATTCGCGCGTATGACACCCCGAAGGGACCTGCGGTCTTTCGCTTGACCGACCACGCAGAACGCCTGCTCGATTCGGCGCGTGTGTTCGGGTTCCGTGACCTGCCGTGGACGACCGAGCAGATCGTGGATGCGGTGAAGCAAACGGTGAAGGCCAATAATTTCAAGGATTGTTACATTCGCCCGCTCTTGTATCTGGATGGCGGCGGCTGGAATCTGAATGTGGATTACGGCAAGGCTTCTCTTGCCATTGCCGCATGGGAATGGGGCAACTACCTCGGTGAAGAAGCACGCGCAAAGGGAATTCGCGCGAACATTTCTTCGTTCACGCGTCATCACCCGAACGTGTTGATGACCAAGGCCAAAGTGGCTGGAAATTACGCGAACAGTTTCCTTGCCAAAACCGAATCAGAGCGATTGGGTTTCCAGGAAGCCATCATGCTCGATCCGCAAGGCTATGTGGCGGAATGTACAGGTGAGAATTTGTTCATGGTTCGCCACGGCAAGATCGTCACCCCGTCCACCGCGCCCGTGTTGGAAGGTGTGACCCGCCATTCGATCCACACCATTGCCAAGGATATGGGCTTCCGCATTCTGGAACAGCCGATCTCACGTGACCAGCTTTACATTGCCGATGAGGTCTTTGTGTGCGGAACGGCAGCTGAATGCATTGGCTTGAGTGAAATTGATTTCCGCAAGATCGGTGACGGCATGACCGGGCCTGTGACCAAACGCATTCAAGATACCTATCATGAAGCGATTCGCGGAAAACTCCCACAATACGAAGCGTGGTGCGAATACGTGGACTAGGTGTGACAGAGATCAAAATCGGGTGAAGCAAAAAGCTTCGCCCGATTTTCTTTTTGCTTTCTGGCTATCCGCCTCTGTTCATCGCAATTTCGGGTTTGATTGTATAATCCGCCCAGAGTTTTCACCCCACAAGGAGGAAATCCCAGCCATGTTGGATACTGTCCGCCCCTACATTACAAAAGACGAGCCATTTGGACCGATCGACTCAACTGACATTGCCCCGGGCGATATCAAGGCATTAAGCCTGCTTTTCGACCAGCATAACTGGATCTACAAGAACCTACGTACCAGGCCGTCCATTATCATTGGCCGCAGGGGTTCGGGGAAAACCTCCTACTTACGCAGTGTCTTTTTCGATAAACAATATGACCATTACACTGAGATCCGTACTGCAAGGGTTTTGGGGCACATGGCCAAGGTGGTACAGAAAGCAACGAAAGAAGCCTTTTTCCCGGAGATGGTCTCCGAACTTTGGGAGATGATCCTGTGGGTGGCCGTCTTCGTGGAAGTGCGGAAACATTCCCTGCTTTCTTCCGATGAAATGTACGTGGTCAATGCCTATCTCGAAAAATTGGATGTCCGCGGAGTGGATGACATTGACAGCCTGTTCTGGGACCTTGCCAACACCCTCGATGCAGCTCTGGAAAAAAATCCCAGCCGCGGCGCGCTCGATATTTTGCGCGGACTGGACCGCTTTACCTTTGATTACGCCAAAACCATTGTGTTGGAAAGCTTCGAACGTTCGAAGACCTCCTTTGTGGTGTTGATGGATTCGCTGGACGACTTCCAACTGGATATTGACTCAGTGGCGCATTCGCTTCAGGGCCTTCTGAAACTGGTCGGCTCCATGAACAAGCCGCGCGATATGGTGGATATCCGCTTCTGTTTGCCTGCGGAGGTGTATCACCGTTTTACAGCGATCTCCTCCAACCCCAACAAAGACTTCCGCCGCGCCCTGCGCCTGCAATGGTCGGCCAGCGAATTGATCTTCATTGGCGCGCGCAGGCTTGGTTTTTACCTTGATATTTTCTACCCCGATAAATTGCGCGCGCTTTACCCGTTGAACGTTTCCAACCGTGCCGATGCCCTGCGTTTGTTCCAATCGGTGCTGCCAGATCGGATCGAGAATCAGGCTGGGTTTCAGGAAGACACGATGTCTTACATCCTCAGGCATACGCAATTATTGCCGCGCCACCTGTTGATGTTGTTGAATTCCATCTTCCGAAAAACAGGGGTTACCCAAACCCTCACACCATTCCCCGTTCCCAAGGAACGCATCATCAATGGCATTCGTCAGGTGGAGGAGTTGATCGTCAAGGAAATTTTTGTGGCTTTCAAACTCATCTACCCAACTGCCGAGGAAACCTGCCGCCGCTGCCTGCCCGAGTTGGGACACAAGTTCACCATGGGCGACCTGCACCGCGTTTTCACACGACATGGCAAAGCGGTCTTTGGCGGCGAGAATCTTTTTGAATTCCAAAGAATGCTGATCGAAATCGGCGCCATTGGCAGGGTGATTCCTGGAAAAGAGTCTGACCTCTACATCAAAGGCAATTTTGAATATACCGTTCAGCATCAACTCGCTTTGGGTCAGGATGATGAAATTTGTGTCCACCCGCTCTTCTCGGGAATTTTTCAAAATAACGGTAAATCGGGCCGTCCGGTCTATCCTTATGGAAGTGTGCTCGAAGATGCAGATTATCGAGATGTGGAAGACTGACCCTTGAAGTTGGACTGCGACTAAAAAAGCGCGTCCAGGCGACGCGCTTTTTGCTGCTTCTGTTTTCTGACAAATTTCCGCAGCCGAACCCTTTCCGCTGCGTGGACAATGAACTTGCAAAAAGGATTTTCACATGAAATGGATCAAATCTCACCCCTGGCTGACAGGTCTGCTGGTTGTGCTGGCGGCCTGTCTCGTTTTCTTCTTCTATACCGACCTGCACCTTCTCTACCGTCAACGCCCCACGGAGTTTGAAGCCGCCATCACTCAAGACCTGGCCGATGCGAAGATCCCCGGCGCCGCGTTACTTTTCATGCGCGATGGACAAGTGGAATCTTCAAAGGGCTACGGTCTCGCAGATGTTGAATCAGGCCGGGGCGTGGATGCTGATACGCTTTTTACGGTCGCATCTGTCTCCAAGCCGGTCACTGCCACAGCGTTGATGACGCTTTATGAACAGGGTAAATTCGAGTTGGATGATGACATCAACGATTATCTGCCGTTCGAAGTACGCAACCCCACCTTTGCCGATACCCCCATCACTTTCCGTATGCTGCTTACCCACACGTCCAGCATTGTGGATAGCAGTGCCTATGAACGTTTCTATACCTTGAAGAAGGAACCGGTTTTACCGGATTCGCCCATTTCGCTTGAGGAATTTGTCACCTCTTATTTTGATCCGCAGGGTGAATGGTACGACACCGAGGAAAACTTCCTAAAGGAAGCGCCCGGCGTTGCCTATTATTACAGCAACATGGGCTATGGCTTGATCGGTTATCTTGTGGAGCAGATCAGCGGCATGCCCTTCAATGAATATTGCAAACAGGCGATTTTTGAGCCGCTCGGCATGGAGCATTCTGCCTGGTTCTTCAAGGATGTGGACGTAAATCAGGTGGCGGTTCCATACGGTTATGACGATTTGAGGCGCGAACCAAAACCCTTTGGCTTTTATGGGTATCCCACCTATCCTGATGGTGCATTGAAGACCAGCGTGAATGAGTACGCCCGTTTCCTTTCTGTGTTTATCAACGAAGGCAGAACACTTGAAGGCGGACAATTTCTAAAACCTGAAACGGTTGCAGAAATGCTCAGAACGCAAAGCCTGCTGGGTATTGAAGCGCCTGCCGCTGTGGGGTTTGCCTGGCATTATGACGGCGAATCCTATCTTCATACCGGCGGTGACCCGGGCATCAGCACATTGGTGTATTTCAACCCCGAAGCTGACCGTGCGGTCATCTTCTTTACCAATGGCGGCGGTGAATATGATGTGCCCGGTGTGCTCCGCCTTATATTTGTAGATTCAAAACTTTCCCCCATGTTGCTGGAAAAAATGAATGCTCCATAAGCTTGATGTGTTGAGGTGCTCATGAAACGTAACATACTGCTTCTGGCCTTTATTCTTATTGTGATGGCGGCGATTGTATTTGTCCTGCCTGCCCTTGTGAAAGATGTCTTTTCGAACACCATTTCTGCGCAGGCACGGCGGGCGGTGATTCAAACGTTTACGATCATTGTCGTCTGTGTTTCGGGCATTGTTTATTTCTCCAGTGGTGCTCACAAACGTGAAGAAAGCGGAATGTGGGTGACGGCGATCACTCTTTCTGTTTTCTGTCTGACCGGTATCGGCCTGATCTGGTACATGGTCTCAAGAAGTTCGTCCAATGAGAATAGCCCTGCGTATTACCATATCATCACGCCGTCCAGCGTGAGCGGCGTTTGCGAGAAAATTGATCTCAGCGCGCTCGATTCTCAGCCGAGCAAGGGTAACCCGATCAACGTCCGTTTCATTGATGCCAAAGCTGACGTGGATTGCTTGATGAATGAGCAATCTGACCTTGCCAGTCAAATGAAGGGGGAGGCGCCGATATACATCCCCACCGGGGTGTTTATCCAATCACTGAAATTTGACAGCGCCAATGATGTGATTTTGACAGGATTTGTCTGGCAGCGTTATGCGAATGATGTTCCTGCAGAGATTGAACGTGGTTTTGTGATACCCGAAGGTGATTCTGAGATCTTTGTAAGGGAAGATACAGCGGTATACAAAAAACAACAGGGAAATGAAACCCTGTATGGCTGGTATATCAATATTTCCTTGCGTCAGGTGTTTGATTATTCCCATTATCCATTTGACAGGCAGGATATCTGGCTGCGCCTGTGGCATCTCAATTTTGACCGAAATGTGATTCTGGTCCCTGATTTTTCCGCCTACCACCTCGAAGCGGTCTGGCCGCAGGATGGAAAGACCTTCCCCGGCATCGAACGTGACTTTGTGCTGGAACGCCTCTCGTTGGAGCGAACCTACTTTAGTTATCACTACAATCATTACAACACCAATTTTGGCATTGACAGTTACGATGCCCACACCGTTTTTCCTGAATTGTATTTCAACGTAGGTGTGCGCCGCGATGTTTTGGACGCATTTGTGGCATACATGATCCCCATGTTTATTTTGATTTTGATGTCTTTTGGCGTACAGTTTATCGTTACGCAAGACCCCGAAAAGATGACCATGCATGGCATCAGCACCACCGGGTTGATCGCTTACTATGCTTCGCTCTTTTTCATCGGCATTCTGGCTCAACTTGATATCCGCCGCACATTGAATGCGCCCGGTGTCGTGTATATTGAATATTTTTATTTTGTTCTTTATATCATTCTGCTTTTACAAACGGTCAACTCGGTTGTCTTTGCCGCTTCTGATCGTGTTGAATGGCTGGAGTACAAAGATAACCTGATCCCGAAAGTTGTTTTTTTCCCTGTTACTCTCGGACTGATGTATTTAATCACAGCCTTTCTGTTTTACTAGCCTCCTGACCAGGCAAAAAACCGTTGTAAGCACAGTAACGCGGGGAAACACCCCGCGTTACTCTATAAATTCCCTGCAGAATTAATATTTTATACTGCTCAAAGCTGCACTTGTTATTTGACTTGAAACTCATGCACTGTAATATCGATCAAAGTTGGGGCGGGGAGGGGCTTTCCAGATGGCGAGCGCGGTGTGACCAGTCTCCTTGAGGGGTATAAGAAACCAGCACCTTGTTTGTGCTCGAGGACGACGTTTGCAGCGGTTGCCAGTTTGCTCATGATGTCTACGGTATAGTCATGTTGAATGAGCAGACCCGTTTTCAGGTCAAAGCGGAAGCGCTGAATTTTGCTGTGGGTGGGGATGCTTTCGGGGAAGGTTGCTTCGAGCCAGCCAGGTCCGATCTCTTTCCAGTCAATATCCTCGCGCATGAGCAAAACAGGCAGGGTGAAATAATTCCAGAAGGCATAGTTGGCGAAATACGCCATGTCCAGATCGTCCCACTGGAATAACCGTTGCAGACCGCCAGGGAAATACTTGCGGGCATCTTTTCGTTCTTCAACGATCCTGCCAGTTGAATCTTCGAGGCGGACATGATGTTCATCCAGCACACCAGCCAGTTGTGTGATTTTCCCAATAGGCATCAGCTTGGAAAACGGGCGGGCAATCTCCATTGAGATTTTTGCGCGCTTGAAGGTGGGTCTGCTTTTTATCGTGAACGCCAACCCATGTGTGCTGACTTCCGCTTCGATACGTTTTGCTTTTAACCAAAACTCTCTGCCGCCATAAGCGTCAATCGCTTTTTCTATGGTTTGATTCATGCTTTCAATGCCTTGATGACTTCTTCAGGCGCTTCTTCAGGCGGGTAGTGACCGATTCTGTGCAAGACATTGAGCGTATGATTTTTCATCAGACTGGTCCACACTTTTAGCTCACCTTCCTTGAATGCAATATCCGAGTCGCCCCATACAATGGCGGTGGGGATGTGCTGAATCTTTTCACGTTGATCCCAAAGCGTCTTCAGCCACGGTGTGGAGCCGATGATCTCACGCGGGAAGACCCATGTGCCAACGCGCGCGGTCTTTTCTTCATGGGGCATGTAATAATGTTTGCGCACTTCTTCGGGCATCTTTTTCTTTGGTCCATACGCAGCTTTCGATAAGACCTTGCCGATCATGTTGAAGTTCAACGTGAAGAATTTGCCAATGGGGCCACCAGCCATGCCGCTGAATCTCGTGAAGTTGGGAATGTCATCCACGGGCCAGAACCAGCTATTTGTGACCACGATCTTTTTGACCTTTTCAGGATGTTTGATGGCGTACGACATCGCGGGCGGGCCGCCCCAATCGTTGAATACAAAGGTGATGTTGTTCAGGTTGAGGCTGTCGAGAAAAGCTTCCACATGTTTGGCGTGGTTGATGGGCAGATAATCCCAATCGGCAGGCTTGTCTGAAAGCCCAAAGCCGATGTAGTCGGGCGCGATACAGCGCTGGGTCTTCGACATCTCTTTGATGATCTCGCGATACTCGAATGACCAACCAGGGTTGCCATGCAACAGTACGATCGGGTCGCCTGTGCCTTCGTCCACATAATGCATGTCGCCTTGTGGCGTTTTGAAGTAATGATCCTTGAAGGGATATTCTTTTTCGTTCAACCAACTGGGTCTTGTTTTGTTTGTCATTTTCTCTCCTCTTTTATTATGTCATTGCGAGGGCGGTGTTTTCGCCCGACGAAGCAAT
>DAOQID010000144.1:0-6930 GCA_035339375.1 Anaerolineales bacterium
AAATGAAGTCATCCAAATTATCGCGACGTGATTTTCTGAAACTGGGCGGATTGGGTCTTGCTGGCTTGCTGACCCCTCCGCTCAATTTTCATTTTGACGATCCCTTTGCCGCTGTGCAGGGGCGTGTCACCACGCGCATGATCTGGATGTACGACAAACCTTCCACCGAGGCCACACAAGTCACGTTTTGCCACCGCGATAAACTACTCAACATCACCAACGCCGTCATCAGTGACGATGTCAACTCGCACAACCGCGTATGGTACGAGATCGGCAAGGAAGGCTACGTGTATTCGGGCAATATTCAACCCGTGCGCACCCTGCTGAACAAACCCCAGTTGAACATTCCCAAAGATGGCATGCTCACCGAGATCAGCGTACCCTACACCGATGCCTACGAAATGCCCGATAAAACCTCCAAAGTGGCCTACCGCATGTATTATGAAACCACCCACTGGGTCAAGGCCGTCGTCACCGCCGAAAATGGACAAGTCTGGTATCAGGTCCGCGACGATAAATTCGACAAGCTGTATTATGCCCGCTCCGAGCACATGCGCCCCATGAGCGAAGCCGAGATCGCCCCCATCTCACCAGAGGTGGAAAACAAAAAGATACAAGTTCAGCTCGACGAGCAGATCCTCGTTGCCTACGAAAACAACCTGCCCGTCTTTGTCGCCTCGGTATCCACGGGCGGCATCTTCCGTGTGGGCACCTACACCACGCCGCAGGGCGCATTTATCACCTACTACAAACGCCCCTCCCGCCACATGGCCGCCGGCGATATCGCCGCCAGCGGGTTCGACCTGCCCGGTGTGCCCTGGGTGCAATACATCACCGAAGGGGGCATATCCTTCCACGGCACCTTCTGGCACAATGACTTTGGCCGCCCGCGCTCGCATGGCTGCATCAACCTTTCCACATCCACTGCCAAATGGCTTTACCGCTGGTCTGCGCCGCAGGTCACCTTCACCAAGGAATTTTCCTTCGGCGGCGTAGGCACCGATGTGGAAATCGTCCTGTAAGATTCTGATCGGAAAACCGTCTGCAAAAAATCATGATGAATAAACTTAACCTCTCCCGCCGCGACTTTTTGAAACTCTCCGCCTCTGGCGCACTCGGGCTTGCTCTCTCCGAAATGGGCATTGACCGTGCTTTAGCCGCCCCTCCCTCCTCACAGGGACGCATCACCTACAGCGGCGTTCCGCTCTACGATGCCCCTTCTTTTCAAGCAAAGCAGATACACCTCTACGGCATTGACCTGGTGGTTGAACTGCAAGCCGAAGTGGAAGGCGATGAAGGCAATCCCTTCAATAAGGCCTGGTATCAAGTGGATGGCGGGTATACCTACTCAGGCTGGCTTCAACCCGTGGAAACCAAACTTCAGAAGCCCGTGTACGATATCCCCGCAGAAGGTCAGCTTGGCGAAATTGTCGTGCCGATGAGTGAAACCAGATTGATTCCATTTACGTATGCAAAGAACGGACCGCGGCTGTATTATGGCAGCACCCATTGGGTCAAAAAGGTCGTTGTGACACGTGAAGAAAAAAGCATCTGGTACGAGATTTACGATAGCTATGTCAAGAAATCCTTCTACGTTCCGCACTACAACCTGCGCCTGATCCCCAGTGAAGAACTGACCCTGCTCTCACCGGATGTACCCGAATCTGAAAAGCTCATCCACGTAGACCTGGGCACACAGATGGTCACCGCCTTTGAAGGCAACACCATGGTTTTTCAATCACGCTGTTCCAGCGGCGGCAAGGGCACCCGCACCCCAACGGGTGAATTCCTCACCTATCACAAGGGCCCTTCCATCCACATGACCAATCAGGATGAAGAAGGCGTGAAGAATTACTACGACCTGCCCGGCGTACCGTGGTGTACCTTCTTCACCGGCTACGGCAACGCCTTCCACGGAACCTACTGGCACAACGATTATGGTCGTCCGCGCAGCCATGGCTGTGTGAACCTGCCCTCGGAAGATGCAAAATGGGTCTATCGCTGGAGCCGCCCCAACCTATCGCCCAATGAAGATTACCTGCACGTACCAGGCGAAGGTACCCGTGTTCAAATCGTTTAGTTTTTTTGCCACCAGGAGCTAATTATGAATTCCGCATTCCAATTCAATCAATACCTGCTTAAGCGTCAGGTCTTTGCGCTGGCGGGTAAATTCCGCTTCTTCGACCCAGGCGGCAGGCTGGTGTTGTACAGCGAACAAAAGATGTTCAAGATCCGTGAAGATATCCGCGTTTATTCAGATGAAAGCAAGGCGCAGGAGGTGTTGATGATCAAAGCCCGCCAGATCATAGATTTCTCCGCCGCCTATGATGTAGTGGATAGCGCCACCGGACAAAAGGTCGGGGCATTCCGCCGCAAAGGGCTTGCATCCATTTTCCGCGATGAGTGGGAAATCCTGGATGTAGGCGACAACCTCATCGGCAAACTCTTCGAAGACAGCATGGGCATGGCATTGTTACGTCGTATTCTCAGCAACCTCATCCCGCAAAATTACGACATCCTCATCGGCACGAACCGTGTAGCCGACCTCAAACAAAATTTCAATCCCTTCACGTATGAGTTGAACATGGATTTCAGCATGGATATTGGCCGCCTGCTGGACCGCCGCATGGGGCTGGCTGCGGGCATTCTGCTTGCGGCAGTGGAAGGCAGGCAGGGTTAAGCTCTCATGCCCAATCAACCTCTCTTTGCCGGTCTTGTTGTAGATGAAGATGGTCATCCCGCAGAAAGCTCGTTCATTGGCAGCGAACCCTGCTACGTGGTCAATGATGCGGGTTTCCGCCGCCATGTCCCTGCTGAGCAGATCGACCGCGCCGTACTCGCACAGATGGCTGAAATGATGAAAGGTAGTGAAGATATCCTTTCAGAGCAGACCGCCAAAATGCTCGGGCAGGAAGATCCCTTCTCAAAGGCCATCATTGAACAGCAATTGAAGAATATAGATAAACAATTCGACACCCTCATGCAGGCGGGCATCCCCGAAGACATGCGTACCTACCTCGGCATGATGGGATTCAAGGTGGTCATCAACTATCACGGTGAATTGGTGCGGGTGGAACAACCCGGCAGCGCAGGCGACGGGGAATAAAGTCTCTTTTCCAAACTTCGGAGGATGCGATATCCTCCGAAGTTTTTGCGTTAAATAAACCCTGATATAATTTTGCGTATGAATCCAAAGCGCTTATTCATCTTATTTTCATTGCTGGGCATGGTGTTGTTCGGGTTGTGGCTGCCTGCAAATGCCGCACCCAATGTGCAACAGACCGATCCAACCGCCACCGCCTTGATCGATGGCCGTATTTTGTATATTGTCAAAGCAGGTGATAACTGTTTCCGTGTCGCAGCCTTGCATGGCATTACCGTGGAGCAACTCCGCCAGTTAAACAAGGAGTTGGATGAGAACTGCAGCCTGACCGAAGGGCAGGAATTGTTAATCAGCATCGTGTCAATTGTTGGCACACCGACCGCTGGCCCCTCCCCCACGCCTGCCCCGCCCACGGTCACACCCACACCGTTCACCGGCACAACTGAAATATGCGTTCTGCTCTTTGAAGATACCAACGGAGATGCCCTCCGCCAGGAGACCGAACCTGCCATTGCCGGGGGCGCGGTCAGTGTGACGGAAAATAACGGCGAATATTCTGCGGCGCAGGAGACCTTCATCCCTGCCGATCCTGATGTGTATCAGGGCATTTGCTTTTTGGATGTCCCCGAAGGTAATTACAACATCACCGTGGGTATTCCGGATAACTACAACCCAACCGTGGACCTGAACTACTCGCTTGATGTGCCTGCCGGTGCCCGTGCTTTCGTGGCGTTCGGTGCGCAATCGCGGGATGTGGTGGTGGACCCGGGTGCGGAAGATGCCAACGAATCGACGACATCTCCTGTATTTGGCATTATCGGGGCACTGCTCCTGTTAGGCGGTGCGGGCCTGGGATACTATGCATGGAGATCAGGCAAGCCCGAAAGTAAACTGGCTGGCGGAAATAATATTTTGAAATAATCCCCCGTTCGATCAATAAAGTCCAAGGTCTGGTGACCTTGGACTTTATTTTTTTATCTGAAATGTCTTGCGGTGGATGGGAGAAAAACCGAATTGCCCGATCGCTCTGCGATGAGAGAGGGTGCCATATCCCTTGTGGATTCCCAGCCTGTAGTTGGGATATTGGGCATCAAGTTCGCGCATCAATTCATCGCGGGCGGTCTTTGCAAGGATGGATGCGGCCGCAATGCTCAAAGAACGCTGGTCACCTTTGACGAGCGCTGCTTGTGAAACGCCCAGTTCGGGCAGTTCGAGGCGAAAATCGGTCAGCAGAAAATCGGGGAAGATCGCGAGGGATTCAATGGCTCGGCTGGCGGCCAACCGCGTAGCAGGGACAATGCCCAGTTCATCGATCTCAGCAGCGGAGGCAAAACCAATGCCCCAAGTGAGGGCTGTCTCTTTGATGTGTGGAATTAGGTGGATTCTTTTGCGGGGAGTCAACTGTTTGGAATCATGCACCCCGCTCAAGGTTTGAGTCAGATTCGGGTTGTCATCAGGCAGGATCACCGCCCCTACACACACCGGTCCAGCAAGGGCACCGCGCCCGGCTTCATCCATTCCAGCAATGTATCGATAGGCAGGCCAGAGTTCCTGTTCATGTGAAAGGTCAGGGCTTGAGATCATAGCGGCCGCGCGCTGCGTTCAAGTGGATTTGGAAAATATCGCCGATCATGCGCAGGGCATCGCGTACGGCATTGACCTTGCTATCGGGATCAAAATACCAGTGGATGGGAATTTCCTTGATGCGCAGTCGTTTTCGACGGGCAAGGTAAAGGAGTTCGATGTCGAACGACCAGCCCATCAGGGTCTGGCGCGGAAACAGGTCATCAACAACATCGGCGCGAAAACATTTGAAACCGCACTGGGTGTCGTTTAACCCCGGCAGGATAAGAATACGGATGAGCAAGTTGATGGCACGTCCGCCCCAGTGACGGTAGGATGGCTCATTGTAGCGGATGGCCCCCGGAGCTTCGCGTGAACCGATGGCAAGGTCGAAATCAACGATGGCGGGCGGGAGAAATTTTTGCACTTCCTCAATGGGCATGGAAAGATCGGCATCACAAATGAAGCGATACTCACCCCGGGCTTCCAACATGCCACGCCTGACCGCATTGCCTTTGCCGCGCTTCTCTTCGCGGATGACCTGCATGTTGGTATGGCGTTTCGAAAATTCCCCCGCCACTTCAAGGGTACGGTCTGAACTGCCATTTTCGACGACGATGATTTCGGAGGCGTAGGGTTGTTTTTCAAGAAATGCAAACACGCGCTCCAGCGTACGAGGCAGGCGGCCCTCTTCGTTATAGGCCGGGATGATGATGGATAAAAATGGAGTCGTCAAAGTAATTTAGAGGCTGGTGTACAAAAGAACACCAAAGCCGATCAAGACACAACATTCCACGAGCAGCATTCCCGCCAAAAGGATGACCTGTGTATTTCCCAGGCCCAGCAAACCTTTTTTGGCAGGGGCAGGCCGTGGGCGCGGTGCTGAAGAAGGTTGACCGGCATTGTTTGGAATCTGCAGGGTGGGATTTTCGGAGTTGTCTTCAAAATCAAACCCAAGGCTGCCTGAATTAAAGTCCTGCCCGGCTTCATCGAAACCGCCTTGTGAACGCAGATCCGATTCGGGAGAGCCTGCTTTGACAGGTTCCAATTCAGCAGGCGGGGTGGGATCAATAATACGGTCAGCCAGTTCGTGGATGAAGTCGGTGCGCCAGACAGGCCGCGCCTGCACAAGCGTGGATGTGAATTGTCGGATCGCATCGCTGCGCACCACCCGCGCAATGGGCCGTACCGACTCGATCTGGGCACCGGGGTCCGCCGCGATCAACACGGCTTCGATCGGATTGGGAATTTCGATCTTTTGGATTTTCAGATATTTTTGAAAAGCTGTGGTCAATTGCGAAACACGGCTGATAAAGTTGATGGGAGCAGGCTGCGCCCGGCCGTTGTTATCCAGGGTGTTCCATTGATCACCCTTCGCTTCGAAATTGCCTTTTTCTTTCGTCACATAAATGACCCAAATGCCGCCCGCGCCGATCAAAATGATCGGAATCACAATTTCGCTGTTCGGCAGGGTGAAATTGCGAATCAACACGAAGCCTTTTTCAAGCAGGCGATCCAATTGGGCGATCACCGCCTTTTGGGCTTCCAATTCAGCAAACCAACTCAAGCCGTATTTCAGGGTTCCCTGAACACGGGCAATGGGGTTGATATTGCCGCTGGCATCTTGTAACGGGGTCTTATCAATGATCTTCATTGAAATCCACTTTTAGAAAACGGGTGTTTCCTCAAGTTCATCACGCGTGGCGGCGGCATTTGTGGTTAACAGGTCGTTTCCGTCCTGTGTCACAACCAGAACCGGCTTGCCATTCTTGAACGTACTGGCACGCAATTCTTCACGTGAGCCGACAATATACTGCTGACCCTTCTTCAAACGTTCCAGCAGGGTCTTCCGCTCAATCAATACACGGTCAGAAAACGTCGCACCGCGCCGTTCATAGGCACGCACAAGCACAACCTGCCCATTTTTATAACGAACTGCTTCGATCACACCATCAATTTTCTTTGCCATGGGAATTCCTTTTGAGTAATTTTAACACACGCGGGTTAAATTTACAGAGACACAAAGTCACAGAGAGTTATCCTCCGTGTCCTCCGTGTCTCTGCTTTTTTATGGGAAACCCACGCCTAATCCTTACAAAGTCGTTCTTATAAAGTCGGGGCGATAGGATTCGCACCGTCCCTCGATGGGGAACTTGCGCCTAATCCTTACAAAGCCATCCTTATAAAGTCGGGGCGATAGGATGCGCATCGTCCCTCGATGGGGAACTTGCGCCTAATCCTTACAAAGCCATCCTTATAAAGTC
>DAOQID010000144.1:7030-9566 GCA_035339375.1 Anaerolineales bacterium
CTGCGCCACGCCCCGATCAAACGAACTGGACGAGTATAATGCGAAGGATGATTACCCGTCAAGTAACTCTTTTTTTGGTTATTTTTTCGCTTCTACTCGGACTTTCAGCCTGCCAGCCAGCAAATGAGATTGTCCCCACCCAAACAGTGGAACCGCCAACCGCCACCATCTCACCCACAGCAACCCAGCCGTCGATCACAGCCTCCCCCACCCCGAATAACTGTTTAACCAATCCTGGCACTTTAAAGCAGGATGTTGTTCAAACGACAAAACCGCCGCAGGAATTTATCATTTACCTGCCCCCATGTTATGACAGTGACAGCGAAGCCCGCTTTCCTGTCCTCTATTTGCTCCACGGGCAGACCTACACTCAAGATCAATGGGTGCGACTGGGCGTCCCCAACATGGCCGACCAGCTCATTCAAAACGGGACCTCCATTCCATTCATTATCGTTTTCCCTGATGACCGTTACTGGAATGTGGATGCAGGCTCAGGTTTCGGCGACCGTTTCATCAATGCGCTCATCCCATACGTGGATGAAAATTACCGCACCCTGGCAAACCGTGCCAACCGTTCCATCGGTGGGCTTTCGCGCGGCGGAGGCTGGGCTGTGCAACTCGCATTTGAACATCCTGACCTATTCGGAGCGATCGGATTGCACTCACCGGCGATCTTCAAAGACAATGCCCCCTATCTGGATACCATTATCAAAGCCATGTCCGCGGACACCCGCCCCAACCTGTGGATCGATATTGGCGATGCCGACATGGAACTATCGCGCGCCATCCTGTTTGAAGAAATACTCACTAAAAACGACTACCTCCACGAGTTCCATCTCTACTCCGGCGATCACACCGAAAATTACTGGGGAGGGCATGTAGATGAATACATGCTCTGGTATGTAAAGCAGTGGTCCAGACCATCGCTCGAACAATAGGATATAATTTTTTTGATCAAATTTGAATTCAGGAGAATTAATGAACATCTTCATTACTGGCGGCGCAGGCTACATCGGCTCAGCCACCGCCGAGGCACTTATCAAATCAGGTCATTCCGTCACGGTATTTGACTCATTGGTCACCGGCCATCGTGAAGCCGTGCCGCAGGGCGCAAAATTCATCCACGCAAGCCTGGACGACAGTCATGCACTCGCCGAAGCGCTAACCGCCGCCAAATATGATGCCATCATGCACTTTGCCGCGTTCATCGAAGCGGGCGAAAGCATGAAAGACCCGGGCAAGTTCTTCCGCAATAATTTTGCCAACTCCCTGCAACTGATGGAAACTGCTGTTCAGGCAGGCGTGAAAAAATTTGTATTCTCCTCCACTGCTGCGGTCTATCAATCCAGCGAAGAGCCATTGACAGAAGACTCCCCCATCGGACCGACCAATGTCTATGGTCACACCAAGTTGATGACCGAGCAGGCGCTCGAATGGTATCGTCAGATCCACGGATTGCACTTTGCCATCTTGCGTTACTTCAACGCCTGCGGAGCGTTGCCCGGGCGCGGTGAAGCGCACCAGCCCGAGTCACATCTCATCCCGCGCGTGTTGCAGATCGCGCTGGGTCAGGCTGAGTCTGCCACCATCTTCGGCACCGACTACCCCACCCCCGACGGCACCTGCATCCGTGATTACATTCATATCGCGGATCTGGTCTCGGCGCACATCCTTGCCTTGGGCGCGCTCGAATCCAAAGACAAGATGATCTACAACGTCGGCAGCGGAAATGGATTCTCTGTCCGTGAGGTGATCGAGACCGCCCGCAAAGTGACGGGTCACGCCATCCCGACAGTTGAATCTCCGCGCCGCCCCGGCGACTCAGCGCGATTGGTCGCTTCGCCCACACGCATCATGAGCGAGCTTGGCTGGAAGCCCACCCACACCAACATGCAGGAGATTCTCTCCAGCGCGTGGGAGTGGCACACATCGCATCCGAACGGTTACGAAAAATAATGTCTTTTACTTTTCACCGCATCCCTGTTGGAATTTGCAATTGTTTTCTGCTTCGCGGCGAGCAGACGATTCTCGTTGACGCGGGCGCATGGGGCGGCACATCCGCTTTTGTGCGCGGGCTGAAATCCCTCAGCGTGGACCCGAAGTCCATTGACCTGATCCTGCTCACACACGGACACTGGGATCACATCACCTGCCTGAGCGATATCCGCGAGATGACTGGGGCGAAGGTCGCTGTTCATGGACGGGACCAGTTCATGGTCGAGACAGGCGAGCCGCCCTTCCCTGCTGGCACAACTCCGTATGGGCGAATGATGGCGGCATCAGCCAAGGCGCTGCTTCATCCGCATCTGCCAAAGATCAAAGTGGACAGGGTGCTGGATGACAACGGCATGTCACTGGCGGAGTACGGCATTCCAGGCAAGGTGATTTACACGCCAGGTCATTCGATGGGACATTCGAGCATCCTGCTTGATTCGGGCGATGCCCTCGTTGGGGACATGGCGATGAACGATTGGTATTTGCGCCTTTCGCCAGGTCTGCCTGTGCTGGCAGATGACATCAATCTTGTGGTGCAAAG
>DAOQID010000145.1:0-6557 GCA_035339375.1 Anaerolineales bacterium
CAATCGTTTGTCCGTTTCTCGATCCGCTTTATGCAAAATGCCTCCCCTAAAAACATCATTCAATTACTCACTGTAGGTCTGGTTTCAGGCCTCGTTTTTGCTTTCCTCGAAATCAAGGCTCTGTGGGTCCCCGATCAAATTTGGAATAAATTACTCACGCCACTCGGCGTAGCCGCAATCATTGCCTACATTTTGCTTGCCCTTGTTGGGGTCTTCATCCTCTTTTTGAGCTTGTGGAATCCGTCGCCGCTTCGCGCATTGGCTCAAAAAATAAAAAGCCTGCGCTGGCTGGTCGCATTTGCCACAATCGGATTCCTTGCCTGGATGTATCTCTTCTCTCCGTGGCAGGCGACCCTCACCATGCCGTGGACTCAATTCATCGTGGCTGCGGCTCTTGCCCGACTGTTGGCCTGGTGCTTCGTCTCCGAACAGGATCAGCCCTTCGGTTGGAGTGACCTTGCACTGGCGTTCAGCATTTTTCTGTATCCGCGCATCGTGCAGGAAATACGTCAATATCTTCCTGCGCCGCTGCTCACCCGTGGATCGATTGCGGTGGGATTTGTCTTTCAATTTGCTTTGCTTGCCGCTTTGTATGAATCAGTAGGGAAGTCCCTGCTCGCAAAATTGATCGAGTTTCGAGCCCGCCTCGAACCCGTTCGTCTAATTTTGGCGGCTTTGTTTTTGCTGGCTCCATTTATTTATCGTTATTCCACTGGCCCGAAAGAATACATTGTATATTTCAATATCCGCTTCATGGTTGCCTTGATCGCTTTATGGTTTGCCGCATATCTGCTTTGCAAAGACTCAAGCCGACTCATTTCCCCAGAGTCTTTTGGCGTTGCGGCTGGCTGGCTGGTGCTTGTCTCTGCCATTACGCGCTCACTCCTGCTTGTTGTGGATGATCCCTTCGGCTTGTATTGGTCTGAAGGCAACCGCTTGTACGATTATTCCCTTGTTTTCGGGCAAGATTTATATAACTACGCGGGGCGAATTCCCGATCCCTACAACACGCCCGGACGTTACGGTTTGTGGGGCGTGCTCTACCTCTGGCAGGGACTTCCCATCTGGGCGCATCGTTTGTGGAATGTTGCCTTGCTCACGGTCCCATCTTTTGTGCTGGCGTGGGCATTGACCAAAAAACTGTCCCCGTCCTTTTTACGGCAGATGGTTTTTCTTTGGGTCACAGCTTTCTTTATTTTGCTTGCCCCTCTGCATCCGCCGTTCATGATTATGACGGTCATTGTGGCATTGTTCATTTTCCACCCGTCGCCATATGTGCGCGGTGCTTCGCTTGTGGCTGCCAGTCTTTACGCTGGCATCAGCCGCTGGACGTGGGTCTTCGCGCCAGGCGCTTGGGGTGCGTTGACCGACCTGCTTTTGTTTTACCCAAAGCGTGAAGGCAATTGGTTCAAGCGTTTGCTTCCCACGGTTTTGATGGCCGTGCTCGGCGCTGTCCCTGGGTTTTTGCTGAACATCGGAAATTTTCTTGGATATACAACGGGAGAGAATACCACCGCGCAGCAGCCATTGCTTTGGTATCGCCTCCTTCCCAATCTGACACTTGGTCCGGGTATCGTATTGTTGATCCTGCTGACGACAGGTCCGCTCTTGGTGTTGCTTGCTTACAAAATGTCCACACGCCAATGGAAATTGGATGGATTTCAGTTGCTGGCTGTGTGGGGGGCGTTGATCGGTTTCTTCACGATTGGCTTGGTGATCAGTACCAAGATCGGCGGCGGCGGTGACTTGCACAACCTCGATATGTACATCGGCACTCTCATCGTGGTGACCATGCTTGGGTTGACTGGGCAGGTTGAGGGTCAGGATGTGAAGCGCTGGTCTTCATCCGCATTGACGATGGTATGCCTGCTTGCCATTCTGCCGATCTATCCATTCACACCATTTCATCCATCGGCTGGCTCGCATGCCTGGCTCGACCTGCCCACCCGCGAAGATACCGACAAGGCGTTGAAGGTCATCAACGATTCGGTGGCGAATTATTCGCAGGCGGGCGAAATCCTTTTCATGGATCAACGTCAGTTGTTGACCTTTGGCTACGTGACCGCGATCCCGTTTGTGCCTGAGTATGAAAAGAAATATATGATGGATCAGGCGCTGGCTTCGAATGAGACATACTTCCGCCCGTATTATCAGGATCTTGCAAATAAACGCTTTGCGTTGATCGTAACCGAGCCGCTCAAAGTGGATTTGAAGGAAGAGGGCGGTGTGTTCTCTGAGGAAAATGACCTGTGGGTCAAGTGGGTTTCCGCGCCGACCCTGTGTTTTTACGAGCAAGTCCATGCCGATAAGACGGTGGGGATTGCGCTGCTTGTGCCGCGTGAGAATCCTGTTGGCTGTGAAAAATATTTGAAATAATAAAATCGGTGGTTGAGCATGCCCAAACCCCTGCAAGGGCCACCACTAAAAAGGTACTCTCTTGAATTTATCTTATCTTCTTCCTCGTATACTTCGCCACTTCATGCCTGAGTCGGTGGCGCGCTTTTTATTGAAACGCCGCTGGATCATCCGCCCTGGATTGGAATCGAGTGACCCGTTCGCCGCGGTTGAGCAGTACATGGCTGGGATAACCGCCAGCGGAAAATCCCTGATCGGAAAACGGGTGCTCGTCTTTGGTTATGGCGGTCGTTTCGCCGTGGGTGTGGAATTGCTGCGGCGTGGTGCGGCGCATGTGGTGTTGTGCGATCATTTTGTCCTGCTCGACAAGGAGCGTAACCTGGAGTTGCTCCCTGTTTACCCTGAATATCTTGTGGGTGAAAATGATAATGTGCGCCCGCGTGCGGAATATATCACCCTGTTGCATGGGGATATTCGCGAGGATGCAATTCAGAAGCAGATCACGGAAGTGGATGTTGTCCTCAGTACATCGGTCTACGAGCATTTGGACGATGTCAAAGGCATCACCCATGCCCTCGCGAAATTGACCGCATCCAATGGATTCCACCTGCATTTTGTAGACCTGCGCGATCACTTTTTCAAATATCCCTTTGAGATGCTTACTTTTTCCGAAGGTGTGTGGCGGAATTTCCTCAACCCGACGAGCAACCTGAATCGGTTTCGCTTGGGCAATTATCGGGAAGTGTTTGATGCGTATTTTCGAAAAGTGGAAATCAAGATATTGGAACGTCTCGAACCTGAATTTCGTGCCATCCGTGCGCGCATCCGCCCTGAGTTCCTGACGGGTGATGAGGCGGTTGATTCTGTCGGCTTGATCCAGGTCATCGCTGAGATGAGAAAGTAAAGCCGACTTAAGTCGGCGCTGTGCCAGTTGGAGATTTTTTTATCATGCAACAAAGATTTTCCAGTTTTATCATCCGAAACGAAAAACTCATTCCCGTTTTTATCTTTCTGCTTTTTCTCGCGGCATCCCTTCCAGGTGTGGATTGGGGTGTGCCCGCGCTTTGGAATCCCGATGAAATGATCTGGCGCGTGGATAGCGCCTTGCGCGGCGAGATCATCTTCGATGAGACCGAACCCGATTTCAACTACCCGTCGCTCCCCAAATATGTGATGTTTGGCATCGGCAAGATCGTATATGGTTTGGGCGGCACGCCTTCAGATTTTTACATTTCGGCACGTTCGTTCTCGGCATTGCTGGGAGCGGTGGCTGGTGTGCTTGTTTATTTCATGGCACGCAGCATCGGTGTGGATGTGTTGACCTCTGCGTTGGCTGGCTTGCTGTATGTTGCCAGCGGTGTAGCCGCAGCAAATGGACGCTTTGCACACAATGACCTGTATTTGCAGTTGTTTTCCGTCCTCTGCGTTTATTTCGTGATCAAATATCAATTTACAAAAGCGCGGCTGTGGTTGTATGGTTCATTCTTTTCGGTGGGGTTGGCGGCTTCGAGTAAATTTACGGGCGGCAGTTTGCTGCTTGTGCCATTGTTCGTTTTTGTTTTCATGAACTGGAGCGAGGTTCGCAGGAACTGGCTGCAATCGTTCGAGATGCTTTTCATTGGCGGCGCGCTCAGTTTCGGCGGATACATTCTTGGCACGCCCAAGGCCTTGCTCTGGATGGCGTATTATTTCAAGCGCGTCATTCCCGCGTTGCAGCGTTATCCGCAATATGGTTTCAACTCAGGCACGCCCATCGGCTTGTTTGGTCAATGGCCGGTGTTCGAAGACGCAGTGGGGACCTTCGCTTACTATATTTTTATTCTTTGCTTTATCTGGTTTGTAGCCAAAATAATTCTTTGGAAACTCGGCAGGCTGCAAATGGATGAAACACAGGCACAGGCGATCATGATCCTTGCCGCCACGGTCCTGCTGTTCGACCTGCCGTTCATGATCTCGATCAATTACATCCCGCGCTATTTCATCCCGTTTGTGCCGTTCCTCTCCATTTTGGGCGCGCTTTTCATCAAAGAGATCGTTGAAATTGCAAAAGCCAAAAACTGGAAATATGTTCCGCAGATCGTTTCCGTTTTGCTGGTTGTGGGCATTACCTATTCCATGCTGCGGCTGGCAAGCACGGCCCTGCTCTTCATGAACGATGCGCGCATGCCCGCCAGCGAATTCGTCGCAAACCTGCCTGGCGAAGGCAAGACCATCGAATACACCTTGTACCCGCCCATTGTGAACAAAAAGCAATTTGCAAAAGCCTATAACTATCCCGTCTTTTTTTTGAAATACCCGACTGACGTTGTCCCCACAGGCGGACGATACGAATACAATCAAGGCGAGGCGGGATTAATAGACCGCGAAACCGACTACCTGATTATTGATACGCTTACCTATGGGCGACTCTACACCGAATCCGTGTGCGTGACCAACCCCGTGGAATGTGATTTCTTCAAGCGTCTGGTTGCGGGCGAAATAAAGACCTTCCGCCTGATGAAGGAATTTACCTACACCCTCCCGCCCTGGCTGCCAGATATCTCTCTTTCAGCAGTCAACCCCGAGGTCCGCATTTATGAGCGGGTGCGTTAAAAAGAGACAGTCACCTTCGTGTAGCGGGTGACTGTCTCTTTTTTTTTTATTTCACAAAATTCCCCACCGTATACACAGACCCTGCAATCGGCGGCGTGCTCTGCATGTGGATGACATGTCCCTTTGAAAACGCCTTGTGCGCGGCCTCTTCGATTTCCTTCTCGGTCGAAAAATGTTCATCGCGGATATTATGCCCGAGCAAGCTGAACATGAACACCATGAACGGTTTTTCAACGGGAGTTCCATAGACCATTTGCCCGCCAGGTTTCAGTACGCGGTTCACTTCCGCGAAGGCCTGCTTCAATTCGGCAGGTTTGAGATGCTCCAAAATGCTGACCAGCAAAACCGTGTCGAAGAAGTTGTCCTGATACGGCATCTTCAACACGTCGCCCTTTTCCAGAAACAGCGGAATTCCCGTCGGCTCAAAAACAGACTTGACGGCATGGATGTCTGCGGTCAGATCAATGCCGTGGATCTCCTTGTACATGTCGTGCAGGTTGGGGAAAGCCAGTCCCGTGCCGAAGCCTACTTCCAACACGCGCTCGCCGCCCGTGCATTCACCCAATGCCAATTCCACGCGTTGACGGTACATCTTCCCGAAAACGGGCCAGTAATAGTATTTGATCGGGTCGTACTGATTGACGCCTTTGTATTGTGAGGCAGGGAGTAGTTTGAGTTTCGGGGGCATGCTTTTTCCTGTTTTTTGTTTTAAGTCCCGTGATTTTACCTGATTAAACAAACTACGGCTTCCCATCTCTTGGCGTTGTTTTGCTCTTTGAGGATATGCGCCAATGGCGTATAATGGTTTTGATGATTGTTGTAGAAACACATATTTTCACGCGGCAAGTTTTGTTGCTTTTGAGCGATGAAGAGTACCGTTTATTGCAGGCAGTGCTTGTCAATCGTCCGGAGTCTGGTGTGATAATCCCTTCGAGTGGCGGATTACGAAAGATGCGCTGGGGATTTTTAGGGAAGGGCAAGCGCGGCGGTGTACGTGTGATCTACTATTGGGCAGTCGGGCAGGAACGTATTTTGATGCTTTTGATTTACCCCAAAAACGTGAAGGATGATCTCACGCGGGAACAATTGAAAATTCTGCGGAACATTGTCAAAGAGGAATTCCCATGAAAGAAGATTTGTTTAATGAGCTGGTGGTAAGTGTGCGCGAGGGTGGCGCAATTTTGCGCGGAGAAAAAAAACCTGCACGTGCATTTAAAATAACTGCCCCAAATATCAAGCGCATTCGGGCAGGTTATAAACTTTCCCAACAGGAATTTGCCGCTCTACTGGGGATTAGTGTTGCCACCTTGCGGAATTGGGAACAGGGCAGGCGGATGCCTGAAGGCCCTGCACGGGTTTTGCTTCAAGTTGCCGCACGCTATCCTGACGTGGTTTGGGATGTGGTGAAACCTATCCGATAGCCAATCTCATTTATTTGGATTTTGTTGTTATGCCCTTTTCCTCTTCTAAAAAATGGAGCGCCCTCTTCGCTGTGTGGATTCTGCATGGCGTTGTTGCCCTGTGGCAATTTTTGTCCCTGCCATCGGAGGGGCTTTCGCTTCAACGCATTGTAATGCTTGGGCTGCTGCTGGCCTGGGTTGCCTTCGCCA
>DAOQID010000145.1:6657-9406 GCA_035339375.1 Anaerolineales bacterium
TTTCGGCGAAACTGTTCATCGGTCTGGTTTTGATCGGGGGTGTGGTCCTTTACATTTCGAAAACCGACATGGGCATCGCTCCCATTTACAAAGGCGACTGGGCGCGTGGACTTCCCGCCGTGCCCTTGCTTGAATGGCAGATTTTTCTTGCCGTGTTGTTTTGCATCGGTATGTTCCTCGCCGAAGTGGATGGACGCCTGCTGAAAATTCCCAGCCTCGATCTGTGGATTGCTCTTGCGGTTTGGGTTGCCACGGTCGGATTGTGGCTGAGCCAGCCCACTGTGCCGAATGCCTCGGCTCTCGAACCGCGCGAACCGAATTACGAAATCTATCCATTCATTGACGCGCACACCTACGACAAATTCGCCCAATCCGTTTTGATCGGCAACGGGTTTGGTCCCAATGAAATTCCGCAGCGCCCGCTGTATATTGTTTTTCTGGTTTTCATGCACACGGTTGTCGGGCAGAATTACGAAAATGTCATTGCGCTCCAGACCGTGTTCTTTGCAGCGTTCCCTGTTGTATTGTATATTTTTGGCAGGGAATTTTTTGGGCGACCCATCGGCGTTTCGCTGGCTTTGCTGGCTGCCTTGCGAGATTTCACCTCAAATCTGGTTTCGCCCATCACGGGGAATATCAGTTATTCAAAACTGTATCTCTCCGAAATCCCGACTGCGATCTGTCTGATCCTGTTCTTGCTCATCGGCATCCGTTGGATCAGATCGGGTTTCCCGCTTTATCTCGGTTTTCTGCTTGGCGGTGTATTGGGTATTGGCATGTTGAATCGTACGCAAGTGGTTGTTGCTCTGCCTGTTTTGCTTTTCTTTGCGTTCATTCTTCAGCCGAAAAAACTTCTCTTCATCATTAAGGGCACGCTTCCAATGTTGGCAGTGATCGCGCTGGTCGTTGCCCCGTGGCTGTGGCGCAACTGGCAGATGACGGGCAAGATCATCTTCGATAATCCCGCCTCGCAAACCGCCAACCTCGCCCTGCGGTACAACCGCCTCAACGGCGAAGATGTGGATATTCTGCAAAAGCCTGGCGAATCTAATTCTGATTACAACGACCGCATGGTTGCAATGGCGAATCATGCCATGTCGGTGAACTCGCAGGGCATTTTCAAGGCGATCGCAAGTTCGTTTATCAATCACGGCATCAACAACATTTTGCTTTTCCCGCTCCGCAACGACCTCGCAACTCCCGCTGAACTCATTACCCCAACCACGCCATTCTGGCAGCAATGGGAAGGCCGTCCCAACTTCCTGCAATCGCTCTTGCTGGCTTTTTACGTTTTTCTTTTCTCGCTCGGTGTCGCCATGGCCTGCCAGCGCAACGGCTGGCTTGGCCTTCTGCCGCTCATGGTCAACCTCGCTTACAACCTGTGGACCTCCATCGCCCTGCTTTCTGGTCAACGCTTCATGCTTTCGATGGATTGGTCCATTGCCATGTATGATCTGCTGGGCATTTTCGCATTGCTCAGTATCTTTTTCTATGCCCTCGAAAACGGACGCGCGAAAATTCTCAAATGGTATGAAGCCAACACGGTTTCCATCATTCCAACCCTCGAAGCCATAAAATGGCCGCGCTATGTTTTTGCAGGCCTGATGTTTTTCGCGGTGGGTACATCCCTGCCTTTGAGTGAGATGTCTTTCTCACAGAGATACCCAGCCCTTGAGCAGAATCAACCCGCTGACCTGACTCTCCTCTCAAGCCTCGCTCAAACCGACCTTGAACCTGCCTGCCAAAAACTGGCAGAATCCAGCGGGTTGGAGATCGTGCGCGGGCGGGCGTTGTATCCGCGTTTTTATGCAGCAGGTGACGGTGAGATCTTCACTGATTCGGTTGGCTACAAAAAAGTGGATGAAGGCAGGTTGGTGTTTGACCTGCTCGGCCAGAAGAATCACCGTGTCATCTTCCCCATGAGCCAATCGCCTGAATTTTTTCCCAATGCCTCCGATGTGACCATCTGGTTCGATAAAAACGCATCTCCCTGGTTCATTTTGGTTGAACAGGGAGATGCGCAAAGGTTTTATGTTTCAGATAGGGTGTGTAAGTAATCTTTTGGTAGCGTGGACTTTAGTCCGCATTTCCAAAGCACAGACTGAAGTCTGCGTTACGCGAGTTACACAAACTTAATTCGTCTCGCCGCAAAGGCCACCATTCTAAACAACAGAATGCCGTGCTTCCAGCGCGAGATGTTGGTCGTGCCGTAGGTGCGGTCACGATAGCGGATGGGGAGATCGATGATCTTGCGGTTGAGTTTGGCCGCGCCAAAGATCAAGTCAAAATCGCCAAAGGGGTCGAAATCGCCAAAGTAGGAACGGTTGGCGGCGATCTTTTCGTAATCTTCACGCCACATCACTTTTGTGCCGCATAGTGTGTCTTTGATCGGTTGTCCCAACAGCCACGAGAATGCCATGCTGAATAATTTGTTGCCGATGAAGTTCAGCGTGCGCATGGCTTCCTTTTCCATTGGATACACCAGACGAACTCCGTTAATGAACTCACCCTTGCCCGATGCGATGGCGTCATAGAATCGCGGCAGGTCTTCGGGCGGGACGGTCAAGTCTGCGTCGAGGATCATGAGGATGTCGCCGGAGGCTTTCTCGAAGCCGAGGCGCACTGCGTCGGCTTTGCCAATGCCTGTTTGTTGAAAGAGCAGGCTCGGGGTTGAAGGGTGAAGCGGAATTTCATCCTGAATTGTCTGGAAGGTGTTATCGCGCGAATGTCCTTCGACGAAGATCAATTC
>DAOQID010000146.1:0-9352 GCA_035339375.1 Anaerolineales bacterium
TGGATGTGAATTTGATCCCCGCCAATTCCATTGTCCGCGAATTTTTGGGCGGCTCGAGTTTGAAAGATTTCAAGATCTGGCGCGGGTAGATCGAATTCCCCAAATAATTAGGACGCTGGTTTTTGCTGACTTTGGTTTTTTCAGTGTTACCAGCGTCCTCTTTGTTTTATAGAGTGTCTGAAGACCAACCACAAAGCCACAAAAACACAAAAACACGAAGTTTTTTTCTTTCTTTGCGTCTTTGAGATTTTGTGTCTTGGTGTTGAAAATCTCTTCTTTTTATCTTCTGGATAACTCACTGCTTAGGATGTAATGATTGTCTGCCTGTTTTTCCAGGATGACGATCTGACAATTCTTGGGGTTGTGCAGGCTTTCAAATTCCTCCACACTCCAATGAAACCAACGCATTAGGAATAATCTCATCGTCAGTCCATGGGAAACGATCAAAACATTCTCGGGGAAATTTTCTTTTTCGAAATCCCTGTGAAGGGTATCGAGGAAACTGCTGACACGGTCGTACACATCTGCACCAGATTCACCATCAGGGATGCGGTAATAAAAAGTGCTGAAGTAATCCCGCTCTTCGATAATTCCCTTGTTGTCATCTGGGTGGCGCAAGTGTCCCCAATCCTGCTCTCGTATTCTGGGGTCTTCAATTGATTTGACGATATTCTGGCTGATCGCTTCTCGAATGAGTTGAAACGTTTCGCGTGTTCTGAAGAAGGGAGAGAGATAGACGTAAACTTTCCCGTCTTCGAGGATCTCTTTGAGTTGCACGCCTGCCAGCCGAGCCTGCTGAACGCCCGTGGAGGATAATCGCAGGGCGAAATCCTGAACGGT
Source organism: Anaerolineales bacterium (assembly GCA_035339375.1). Classification (GTDB taxonomy): domain Bacteria; phylum Chloroflexota; class Anaerolineae; order Anaerolineales; family Villigracilaceae; genus Villigracilis. The sequence continues at coordinate 841 of DAOQID010000146.1, forward strand.
TTGATAGCGTGTATGGTCAAGATTTCCTTCTGATTCCGCGTGCCGAATCAGGATAATTCGTTTGGGTCTCATTCCAAAACTCCCGTTTGATGCTTACTTCAAAATGGTTTCGATCTGCTCAAGCTCTGCTGCAGTGAATTCGAGATGCTTCAATGTTCCAATTGCATCGTCGATCTGTTCCACTTTACTGGCACCGATCAGCACGGAGGTCATTGAATCGTGGCGCAGAACCCATGCCAGCGCCATTTGCGCGAGAGTCTGTTCGCGGGATTGGGCCAATTCGTTCAGCTTTCTCACTTTATTCAGCTTTTCATCGGTGATGTTGGCAGGCTTGAGGAAGCCATGTGCTTTCGATGCGCGTGAGCCTTCGGGGATTCCGCCGCCGAGATATTTATTGGTGAGCAAGCCTTGCGCAAGCGGAGAGAAGGCAATGCAGCCGACGCCTTCTTCTTTCAGCGTGGCAAGCAGACCATCTTCCACCCAGCGATTGAACATGCTGTAAGCTGGCTGGTGGATCAGGCAGGGCGTGCCGAGCTCGCGCAGCATTTTGGCAGCCGCACGGGCTTTTTCGGCGGGATAATTGGAGATGCCCACATACAATGCCCGTCCACTGCGGACAATGTAATCAAGCGCCTGCATGGTCTCTTCGAGCGGAGTTTCAGGGTCGGGGCGGTGATGGTAGAAAATGTCCACGTATTCGAGGCCCATGCGTTTGAGGCTTTGGTCGAGGCTGGAGACGAGGTATTTGCGCGAGCCCCAATCTCCGTAGGGACCGTCCCACATGGTGTAACCTGCCTTGGAAGAGATGATCAGTTCATCGCGAAATGGACGTAGATCCTTGGCGATGATTTGACCGAAGGTTTCTTCAGCAGAGCCAGGGGGAGGACCGTAATTGTTGGCGAGATCAAGATGGGTGATGCCGAGGTCAAAAGCGCGCAAGACCATGGCGCGGCTGTTGGAAAATGTATCCACGCCGCCGAAGTTGTGCCACAAGCCCAATGAAACGGCTGGGAGTTTAAGTCCGCTGCGGCCTGAGCGGTTGTAGCGCATGGTTTGATAACGAGATTCGTTTGGTAGGTAGTTCATAGTTTCTCCTGGTATGTCATTGCGAGGAGCCGTTCTTTGGCGACGAAGCAATCTCCAGTTGAGTTAGAGATTGCTTCGGACAAGAACAAGAACGTCCTCGCAACGACAAAAATTTTTTACTGCTTCACTTTTAATCCGTCCACACCGTAGTAACGGGCGCCGCAATTGAGGGAGAACTGACGCCAGCCTTTTCCGTTGGAACCGAACATGTCGCGGGTGTGAATTTCACCCGTATCAATGGCTGGGACTTCGATCAACAGGTTGCCTTTTGCTTTTTCGCTTTCGATCAGGGCATCCCGCTCATCCCAAATTTGGGCGCGATAGATAAAACCGTAACGTTCACCGTAAATGTTGACGATGCTTCGGGCTGTGTATGCATAGCCTGCAAGCATGACCACAACAGATGCCAGCACAAGCCATTGACCTTTGACATTTTGGGCAGCCCACATGCCTGCGATCCACGCCATGACGGCGATTCCAAGCAGCAGGGTGAAGCGCGAGAGCGACTGTCCACGCGGGTCGGGGGTGGCACTGTAGAAATATGCGCTCGGCGCTTGAATGGCGGTGATGAGCAGGTAAGTGATGAGGGTGGTGAATGCCAGGAGAACCGCAGCCCGTTTTACGGTTAAGGTTGAATCGTCTGCTTTTGTGGTGATAATGCCGAAGCCGAGGAATATCCCAATAAAGATGGCATGTGGCAGGGGCAGGTCCTTCAAAGAGAAAACGATGAAGTCAATGGCGTGTTTCAGCGAAACGAAAGGGACGCTGAATAGGCTGCTGCGTTTGACATTCATGTTTGCGACACGCGCGTTGGAGGGGGAGATGATCAGGGCGATCATGCCGAGCAATAAGAACAGCCATGCGATGAAAAGGGTCTGGAAGGATTGCTCTGCCCAATGTTGCTTTTGCTTTTTCGCGTACCATGCGGCGAGTAGGAATAGCGTTGTGCCGCTGAAGAGAAATACGCAGCTAATTTCGCCAAGCCCAGCCGCGATGAATGCAAGCGGCGCAACGATGTAATTTACCCAGCGGGCGGGCGTTTCGCGATTTATTTGGGAAGTGACAAAGCCAAGGATCAGCATCCAGAACACGATGGCGGTGCTGTAGGGAAGTACACCCGAGCGCCAGTAAAGGATTTGAAAACGCTGCGGTGAAAGATAGAGGTTGTAAAAAAGCAGCAGTGACGATGCAAACAGGATGGCTGCGAAGGGCAGAGGTTTGATGAGTTTGGAAACATTCCAGCCTGTCCACACGAGGCCCACCAGCCAGAGTGAGATGGTGAGTGTGGCAACGAGTTGATTGCCGAACATGCCGAGTGTGTTTTCGGTGAGCGCGGAGAAGAAGGTGAGCGAGTAGCGGTTGGAGGAATATCCCGTGTCTTCGGTGTCGAAATATTGCAGCGTGGCTGGAATGGTGCCAAGCTGACGGGCATCGGCGCTGTAACACCAGTCATCGGCCCAGTAGCGGTTGTAGAAGCCGAGATAAGCCAGCACGGCGAGACCCGAAAGAATGGTGATGTTTCCAAGGATGACGATAAGGGTGGTGAGTTTTTTCTGCATGTGTTAATCCGTGATAAAGATTTGGCGGTTTTTGAGAATATCAACACTTTACCACGGAGACACAGAGTCACGGAGTCTTTTTTACCTCTGTGTCTTGGTGTCTCCGTGGTTCAAAAATTATCATTCAAATGATGAGAGATTTTATATCACACCTTGTTCGATCAGACTTTCGGCCATGCTCAATATACCTTCTTCTGCAGAGCGCGGAGTCCATTTGAGGATGCGTTTTGCGTTTTCGTTCGAGAGTTCGTGATCCCAATCGAGGCTTTCGGTGACGCGGGCAACCTTTTTATCGAACAAAGCGATCAAACGTACAAGGATGCTTGGAAATTCCAGCTTGTTGATTTTATATCTTCCCGCATATTTGCCGTGCAGAAGTTCTGCGATCTCTTTCAGCCAAAGTGAACGGTCTGCTGCAACCAGGATCCTTTGACCTGCTGCTTCGGGCGTTTGCATGGCAAGGATCAACGCGGAGGCAACATCGCGCACGTCCACTGAGCCCATTTTGATGCGCCCCACGCCAGGTACCTGCCCCAACATGATCGTGCGGACCAATTCAATGGAAGTGCGGAAATCCTTGTTCGGCACTGGCCCTAGAATCAACGGAGGGTTGATGGTGGTGAGCTGCATTTTATTTGTATTTTCGCTGCCGTGGATAAAATCCCATGCGGCGCGTTCGGCGAGGGTTTTACTTTTGGCATACGCACCGATGTCTTTCGTCAGATCAGACCAATCGGCTTCGCTGAAGGTCTTGTTCTCGCCATTATGTCCCGATGAGATCGCGGCCACCGATGACACCTGTACCATACGCTTCACGCCCGCCTTGTGGGCGGCACGCAAAACACGTAATGTCCCCTGCACGGCGGGGACGATCAGTTCATCTTCATGTTTTGGCTCGTACAATGGAAATGGCGACGCGACATGCAAAACAGTTTCGACGTTTTGCATCGCTTCATCCCAACCCGCATCCTGACTCAGGTCAGCGGACAGAATCTCCAGCCGATCATTTGCCTGTACGTAGTTTGAGATGGTCTTGCGAAGGTCAGCTTCCTTGCTGAGTGAGCGGATCGTACCGCGGACGTTATATCCCTGCTGAAGCAGTTGAATGACGGTGTGAATGGCGACAAATCCGCTTGCACCTGTGACGAGAATGGGGGAGGAGGGTGTCATATGTGTGGACCTTTGTTGTTCAAAAAAAGCCCTGACCGTTGGTTTGTCAGGGCTTTTTATTTATGAATACCTTGTTCTACTTTCGCGAACTGCTTCCAGAATATCTGACCTTGTGATGTTTAATTTTATGCTGCGAACCTCAAAAGGTGATTCTCTCGCTGGAATAACGGGGCTGATGACAAAGATTTGTCCATCTTTTGTCTTAAACCTGAGTTGACCTTCCTGCATGGCCTTTTTTAGAAAGACAGGAAACTGTTTTTGGATTTCAGATGAAGAATAGATCACCATGTTTATACCTCTATTACTTGTACGCCTTCTTTTTTTGCGGTTTCGGCCAGATCTTTGTCAAGTGTAATTAACGGAACACTGTGTTCCAGTGCGCATTGGAGGATGTAAGCATCGTAAGCGTAAATATTATGTTTTCCTGCCAGTTGTATCGCTGCCTGTAAATTGATCTCTACAGTTTCCATTGAGATTTCCTGATAAATCTTGATGGCCTCAATGGCTTGCTCCAAATTCACTCTTGTTTTCTTCATCATTGCAGAAAAGGCATTTCCAACCTCCCAGGTTACAGATGGAGGAACAATAATGGTTGAACCTTTTGTCAACTCAACGAGTTTTGCCTTTTCTGGTTCATCGGCAATGACTGCAATAATGGCGGAGGTGTCAACTGCGATTTTCATGATTGATTTTGATTATAGCATGGCGGTGACTGAAGTCCGCGCTCCCGGGGTTAGAAAGATTCGTACAAATCCGTTTCGAAGGGCAGGGTCCCTTTGCGAACGGATTCGATCTGCTCTGTGGTGAGAGAGTTGCGCCATTTATCGGCCTGCTTGCGGCTGTCACGTTGGATGTTGTAGTAACCGCCGTCCATGCCTGTGGTGCTTTTCTCGATCTCATCAGCAATGGACTGGTTCCATGGCAGGCCGAGTTGGGTGTACAGTTTCTTGAATTCGGCTACGGGATCGCCCGTCAGTTTTTCAAAATAGACCCACAGCCACTTTGGGTTTTGACGGTGCAGTTCCTTGATCGTCTTGTTGGTGCGGCCCCAATCCTGGCTGATCTGTTCGAGGGCTTCGAGAGAAATTTCTTCAATGCCCTGGTCATGCTGGAGCTGGCGCAGGATGCTTTCACTTCTGCCTGCGGGGTGGCGGCAAATGTAGACGATGTTGGCGTTGGTCAGCGCTTCGCTGGATTCACCGATGACTTCCACAAAACTGATGGGTTTTATGACGATGGCCTTCGAAAAGATCGGCGCCTTGAGCACGGCAAAAAGCGAAATGCAGGCCAGTGTGTGGACCTTGAGCTCGGTCGGCACTTCAGAGTGGACAAAGTCCCAGAAGTTTTGCTGGGTGTAGTGACGGTCGGGGCCGAAGTGCTGTTTCATCAATTCGGTCTCGGGTTCGTGCATGTAGATGGAGGACTTGCCAAGCGAGAGGAATTTTCCCAGCATGCTGGTTCCGCTGCGACTCATGCCAAAGATGAGGATGACCTTTTTTCTGCGCAATGCGATCATGACTCGCGTGAGGAATGCGATCAGTTTCCTGTATCGCAGAGTGGCGAGGATGAAGGAATAGGAACGCAGTTGCCCAGGTTTGTTCATGTGGGTTAAATAAAGAAAAGCAACAGAGCAACCAAAGTACCTGCCGCTCCACAGGCGAAGTTGACACGGTCATTATCCAGCCATTGCCATCCGCGTGTGTGGACGGTGGGTGTGCCGCAGGTGTGCAGGGGGTGTTTCTCGGTCTCTTTTTTATCGGTGGGGCAGTAGTACATGGCTTGCACAGTTCCGCCGAGGAAGGAGTCGAAGAGCGAACCAGCCAACCCGGAGAGAGTGATCAATGGGAACAGGAACCAGTTGTCGGTTAGGAGCGAAGCGAGGAATGCAATTAAGGCGGATCCTGTTAATGAGGCGAGCGTGCCGATTAATGAGATTCCGCCCGAGGTGCCTTTTTCCACGATTTTGCGTAGATCGGTGATCATGCGCGGCGGATTCGGATTCAATACGCCGAGTTCGGTGGCCCATGTATCGGCATTGACCGCGGCAAGCGCGGCGGCGAATCCGACCCAGGGCAGGCTTGATTCTGGGAAAAAGAAATGAAGCGCCGCGAAGAAGGTGGCTACGCCGCCATTGCCAAAGACCTGCCCTGCATCTCGTTCATGGCCTTTGGAAAATTTTTCGTCGAGCCCTTGTTTGCGTTTTTTGAAGGCGCGGCTCAGGGCTGATGACGTGATGAAAAAAGTAAGCAGTAGAACCGCCCATTCCCAGCCGCCGATGCCAAAAATGATCGTGCCGGTGAATGCTGCGGCAATGGCTCCGCTTTGGTTTAAGCTGCGGGCTTTGTAGGCGAGGTAAGCAATGAGGATTGCGAGAAGGAAGCCGAGGAGAAGTTGCATGGGTTTAACGTTGGAACGTTGGAACGTTCAAACGTTCCAACGTTTTTTCAAACAGGAGTTGTGATGATGAAAAGCACGGCCAGCAAAAAGAGCAGGCTTGAAAATGTGCTGGAGCCCCACACGATAAAAGCAAGGATGCGTTCACGGTCCCAGCGATAGAAATATAAACCTGCCACCCAACCCATCACTGCAAGCAAAAGACTGGCAACAGGGAAGATGATGAGCTGTGCCGAAGGGACGGTTTCAAGCGCGCTGCCGACGAATTGCGGGCCAAGCGCCACACGTGGTGTGGATGGGATGATGAGGCTGGCCCAGATGAACAACCCCAGATTCAAAAACAAGGCGGTGAGCCAGAGGTAACGGGCAAGGCCGCTTTCCCAAGCCTGCGTGACGACGAAGGATGGATACACCGATTTCGCTTCAACAGGTGCGAGGCTTCCCAATTCGGTTGCGCGGGCAAAAGTTTGCATGAGCAGGGCGGGGTCTTCGGGCGAAATGACGAAGACACGTTTGGCTGTGGCAACCAGCAAAAGTTTTTTCGCATCTGAGGCGAGGAATTCCACCACGCCGAGGTCGGGGTGGCGGCGCATTCCAAGCAAACCGCCAGGCAGCCGAACCGAAGGCAGGTTGAGCGGGCGGGTGAGGTCATCGGCGGGGCGCATCCACTCAATATCGCTGAGCGGAATATCTTCCACGCGCAAACCCCAATTGATGGCGAGGCTGTCGCGATCCATGTGATAGTCGGCGCGCCAGAGGGAATAGCCGCGATATATAAAAAACGGGATCGGTGCAAAGGCGAACAGCGAAACCAGCAGCGCGACCAAAAATTGCGGGCCGACTTCAGCGCGTGAAAGGTTGATAAACCCAATGAAGGCGATCACCATCAATACAATGATGATGCTGCCATGCACGATCAAACCGCGGCGTTTGGGTGGGGGGAAATGTCCGATGTTCATTGGGAAAGGATGAAAGATGAAGGATGAAGTTATGCCTTCATGACCTCTTCACGAATGATGTTCGAAACAAAATCCACTTGTTCTTCAGTCATTACACCGCTGAAGGGAATCGCCAAACCGCGCTGGCCGAGATCTTCGGTGACAGGAAAATCGCCCTCCTTGTAGCCAAATTTTTCCACCATGTACGGCTGTAAATGGATCGGCAAAAAGTATGGCCGCACGGGAATTCCACGCGCATCGAGTTTCTTTGCCATTTCGTCGCGGTTGATTCGTTTGTCAAAGCGGATGACGTACACAAACCACGACATGCGCGTCGTGAAGGATTCGATGTATGGCGTTTCAACGCCAGGGATTTCAGAAAGCCGCGCTTCATACCAGGCCGCAACCTGATTCCGCTTCGTGAGAATTTCATCAAGCCGGGTCATTTGCGAAGCCCCCATCGCCGCAGACATTTCATCAATGCGATAGTTGTAGCCGAGGTGGGTGTGTTGCAGCCAGGTATCACCGGGGGCGCGTCCCTGATTGCGCAGGGCACGCATAAAATGCGCAGACTGGTCGTCACTGGTGATGATGACCCCGCCCTCGCCTGTGGTGATCTGTTTGTTGGGATAGAACGCGAACACGCCGAAATCACCGAGCGTGCCAGCCTGTTTGCCTTTGTAGGTGGCGCCCAGGGCTTCGCATGAATCTTCGATCACTTTGAGCCCGTGCTCTTTCGCCACGGCATTGATCGCATCCATGTCGGCAGGTTGACCGAACACATCCACAGGCAGGATTGCTTTCAATTTTCCGCTTTTGTCCGCGCCTTTTCTCGGCAGGAATTTTTCAATATTCTTCGCTGCATCAGCCACCAATTCGGGGTTGATGTTTCCAGTCTTCGGGTCAATATCTACAAAAACGGGAATTGCATTTTCAAAAAGCAAAGCATTCGACGAAGCCACGAATGAAAACGGCGTGGTGATGACCAGATCCCCTGCGCCGATCCCTGCCGCACGAACACACAGGTGCAGGCCCGCCGTGCCAGAGTTGACAGAGATGGCATGTTTCGCGCCAGTCAGGTCACAGAAGGTCTTTTCAAAGGCGGGAGTCCATTTGCCCATGCTCAAATTGGGCGTGTTGATCACTTCGATGACAGCCTGACGGTCGGCATCGGTCAGATCGGGGGATGACATGGGGATTTTGTATTGGGTCATTTTTTTTATTTGAAGGGCGGTGCCATGCACCGCCTCTACAATTCCTCTATGATTTTTTCAAGGGGGACGAGTTTATTTTCTTTTTCCTTGCGCGGCTTCAATTCTACCATCCCATTTTGAAGCGCCTTTTCCCCAACCGTCACGCGGATCG
>DAOQID010000147.1:0-6861 GCA_035339375.1 Anaerolineales bacterium
ACAGTTTCATACTCTTCACTGGTCAGGCGGTGATCCACCACCCGCAGGTATTTCACACCAATGGAGAATGCCAGCAGGCCAAAGGCAATGATGCCAAGCCCGGCAGCCCATTCTACAAGCGATGGCGAATAAGAGGTGTAGGAGATGACCGCTTCACCGGGCAGGTAGGGAATGACCGCAAGGAAACCGACGATGTTGGTATCGAAACGGAAGGCAACCACGCCGCCCACGATCATCGCCAGGCCAAGCATCCGCCAGAAGGGAGATAAACGTGTGGGTTTGTAGAGCAGGATGACGGTCGGAATGAGCGCGCCGAACAACATTTCGCCGAACCAAAAGTTGAAGGAGAGAGTCCCTTTGGTGAGGAGTTCAAATGCCTCAGTCCGCCCGGGTTCGTAGGTGTAGGTTTGGGCAAGCCAATCCCAGAAGCGCCAGTACAGGTAGGCGATCATCATATAGCCAAGGACTTGGGAAACGCGCTCGATCAGGATGTCATTCACTTTGGCTTTGGAAGTCAGGCGGGCGGAAAGCATGGAGGCGAAAAGGGTCAGTGCCACACCGCCAAGGATGGCTGTGAACATGAACATCACCGACATCTCTGGCCGATACCAAATGGGGCGGGCTTTGATGACGCCATACACTGCTCCCAGCGAAGACTGATGCAGGCTTGAAAGTCCCAGGCCGAATATGGCAAGCACTGGCGCATAATGATGCAGATGTTCCATCTTCTCGGCAATGCGCGGGAATTTCTTGCGCAGCCAGTCAAAGGAAGCCACAATGGGCAGCACTTCCAGCACCAGCACGGTAAAGTACAGGCCTACACACATGGTCACTTCCCAAAGCAGGGAATGGGTGTTCCAATAGACGAAGGATTTCCAGAAACGGTCCGGGCGGCCGATATCGAGCAGAAGAGCCATCATAGCCATGCTATACCCGGTAAAACCGATGAAAGTGGCTGTGCGTGCAATGGGTTCGTAGCGTTTGAAACCAAAGAGGTAGACGATGGCACAAAGGCTGAATGCGCCTGCCGCCACAGCGATGGAGGAAAGATCAATTGTGATCCACAAACCCCAAGGGACGATGTCGGTAAGGTTGGTGAGGGAAAGACCAAACCAGAAGACCGAGAGACCCGCCACCAAAGCCGCAACCAGGAACATACCGAGAAAGCCCAGCCACAATCCCCACGGGGTAAAGATGTTTTCGCGAATGGTTTTCAGGATGGTTTTCATGTTAGTCCTCCACAACGCCGTCTTCTCGTACGGGCAGGTAATAAACACGTGGATTGGTTCCCAGGTTTTCGCGCAGGCGATAGGATGGGTGCTTCTTCAAGACCTGGCTGACGTTTGAATGCGGGTCGTTCAGGTCACCGAAGATGCGGGCGCCGGTTGGGCAGGTGACAACGCAGGCCGGGGTTGCTTCCGCATCCACACCGGGGACAAGACCCACAGACATGCCGCGATCAATGCGGTTGTAGCAGAAGGAGCATTTCTCCGGTACACCGCGTGGACGACGATCTACTTCGGGCTCGCCCCATTCGGGCACGGCGGGGTTCGGGCCTGTGAATTCCTTCCAATTGAAGGCACGGGCATCGTACGGGCAGGCCACCATGCAGTAGCGACAGCCAATGCATTTGTCGTAATCCATCATGACAATGCCATCATCACGATAGTAGGAGGCACCCACAGGGCAGACTTCCACACATGGGGCATGTTCACACTGCATGCATGGACGGGGCAGGTACACTTTTTCGCCGTTGACTTCGCCCGCATCAAGAACTTTGGTCCACTGCAATTCGGGATTGATATCATTATGGGCGTGGCAAGCCAGGTTGCATTGTTCACAGCCAGTACACTTGGATTGGTCGATCACCATTACCCATTGATGCTCACCTTTGGTGGCGCTGGAAGCCCCAACTTCCTCGCCTTGCGCAACGCGCATGCCAGCCGCTACTGCGAGCCCAACCGCGGAAATTTTTATGAAGTCGCGGCGGTTCAAATTATTTTCCGTCATGGCGAACCTCCTCAGATTTCTTCAAAATCAGGCGATACCAGCGCTCAAGCCACGGAGCAAGGACCATGCCAGCCGCAAGACCAATGAGGGCGGCAAGACCTGCATACCCGATCGGAGAAACAGGGGTCGGCTCAGGCACAATGGAGGACATTTCAACAGCAGGGGTGGGTTCAGCTGTGGGTTCTGTTTCTGTTACTGAAACACTGGCCGCTTCCTTGGTCGAAACCACGTTACCCGCTGCATGCATCTGTTCTGCGTGACAAGTGCTGCAGGTCTTGATGCTGGCTTTGAACGAGTGATCAGGAACCGCGTGGATATCCTTGTTTGGGTTTTCCAAATGTTCCAAATGACAATCAATACAGGTGATATCCTGCTGACTGTGTGATGAGTACGGGAAGTTCATGCTGGCTTCTTCGTGGCAGCTAATGCACAAACGCGAAGCATCATTGGCGGCATTCGGGTCTTTCAAATTGATCGTGATCTTCAAAGAAGCGTTATGCGGATCATGGCAGGAGGTGCAATCCATACCGTTCTGGTAATGGGCACTGCCCTGCCAGGATTCTTCCGCGATGAAACGGGTATCGGTATGACAATTGCCGCAGGTGTTGGAGGTTGGGTCTACGGTCATGGAGGTCTTCGGGTGGTCGCCGCCTTCATCCTTGTGGCAGGCCGCGCAGGTCACGCCATCTTCCTTCCAAGTGCCAGTGGCTTCATCGTAGCCAGTCACGTGACAGGTCAGGCAGGCTCCGGGCTGTCCTTGTTCGGTCCAGGCGGATACAAAGATCGGGTCAGATTTGGCGTTCCCATGCGGACCGTTTTGCCAACTCATCTGCGAATCTTCATGACACTCGGCACAATCATCATTTTCCTCCTGGGCAGCGGGAGGGGTACCATCCTGTGCCGAAACAGCAACAAGGGTCACGCCCGCAAATACAAGGGCGAACATCAGGGCAATCAGGGCTTTCTCAAAACGCGAAAACATTTTCACATCTCCTTATGACACATGGGCATTGATATGCTTGGCAGCAGGTGCGGGTGCAGCGAGGAAAACCTCGCAATCAAGGCAGGCTTCCCGCAAATATCCATTGGACAAACGATGGGTCTGCCAGCAGGGTTGTTCATTTTTAGCGGCACGCACCATGATCTCATCCACAGAAAGACCCTCTTCCTTCCAGCATGGCATATTGTCTTTCACCAGCGCGGCACGTTCCTTCTCAGCTTCTGCCTGCCAGCGCACATCCAACCTGTGAAGCACAAAAACGACCAGCGCGGTCACGGTCAGCGGCACGATCAAGCGGAGCAAAACACCGATAACAAAAGCAAGTGTGGTATTCATGGGGACCTCATTTCAGCCAGTAATTGGATTCTCTACGACGGAGCCATTCGCCCACCAGCATCAGCACCCCAAATGGGATCACAAGGCGGAAGACGAAGAGCAAAAAAATGATCTCTGAACCGTTCATGGCAATCTCCTTTCTTTCTCTTTTCTGTATCTTGCCTACAGGATACGCTTCCCTTAAAAGAAAGTAAATTCGGCTCGTCCCCCATCCTGAACGCAGGACTCACGCATCTTTCCCCGCCCAAACCTGCGAACTACACCCCACACATTCCCCACCTTTATGGGGGATCTCCCCCACCTTAAATCGACAGGCCACCCATGAATGGATGGCCTGTCGGTGAATTCGACAATTCAGGTTACGTAAGCAGGATTGGTTTTAATTCAACCAAAGAAAACGGAATCCAACACTATTTATGCCTTGATGATCCCCTTGCGAATCGCATAACGAACCAATTCAGAGCGGGAGTGTAGATTCAACTTCCGCATGATGTTTTCACGGTGACGTTCCACCGTCTTCGGGCTGATGACAAGGGCCTCGGCGATCTCATCATTCCCTGCGCCTTCAGCCAAATGAGTAAGCACTTCACGTTCACGGTCGGTCAGGCCGTCAAGGTTCAGTTTTTCCTCGGCAGGGCGCTCGGCATTCAGGTAATCATGTACAAGCAGTTTCGCCATGGAAGGGTACAGATACACCTCCCCCGCCGCTGCCGCACGAATGGCGGTAATCAACTCATCAGGGGCAGCCCGCTTAGGCACATAGCCTGAAGCACCCGCATCCAGCATTTGAAAGAAATACTCCTCATCTTCGTGAATGGTCAGGGCCACGATCTTCATTTCGGGGAATCTCTTTTTGATATCACGCGTGGCTTCGATGCCCGTTTTATCGGGCAGACCAATATCCATAAGAATAACCTCGGGGGTTGTCCGCTCGGCCTCCCGCATGGCCTCCGCCGCAGAACCCGCCTCACCGACAATTTCCATCTCTTCGTGGCCGCTCAACAGCATTTTCAGCCCCGAGCGCACCACAGCATGATCATCCACCAGCAACAGGCGTGTCATTTTTACTACCCTCCACCTTCTTCAATTGATAGGGAATCACAGCTTCAATCTCTGTGCCATAGTTCGGCCGCGAGCGGACATCCACAACACCGCCCAACAGCATGGCGCGTTCCTCCATCCCCGCCAACCCCAGGGAGGTACGCCCGATGCGGCTTTGAACCGCATCCATATCGAAGCCGCGCCCATTATCGCGGATAAATATTTTGATCTTGTTTTCGTGATAATCCAAATGGACATTTACATTCGTGGCATCAGCATGCTTGATGATATTGTTCAAGGCTTCCTGCACAATGCGGAAGATGGTGATCTTCACGGCATCGTCAAGCCCGGGCTCGTCGCCAGCGATATCCACCCGCACGTGGATCGAAGTCAACTCGTGGACGCGCGAAGCGTACCATCTCAAAGTGGCAGACAGGCCCAAATCGTCGAGATGGGCAGGCCGAAGGTCCGCGATGATGCGCTGTAATTCCTTCAACGCATCAGAGGTGAGTGACTGTAACTGTCCAAGGGTCGCAGTCCGCTTTTTTTCATTGGTTTCATCTGAAAGTCCGCGCAGGCCCATGCCAATGGCTGTAAGCGATTGACCCGTTTCATCATGCAGGTCACGCGCAATGCGCTGACGTTCCGCCTCCTGGGCACCCACCACCTTGCGGAACAACTCTCCGCGTAATTGTTCACGGTTTTGCGATTCGTGCAAACGCGCTTCCTGAAGTTCGGCGATCTTGTGATCGCTTTCCACTTGAAAAGCACGCAAAAAACGGATGACAAATACAGAAGCGAAAATAGCTGTGATGGCCCGAAGTAGCTGAACAGGAAAACCAAAGAGGTGCAGGAACAAGGTTGAATTCAAAAAAGTGGATGGCGCCAGATGGCTCGGTGCGGTAAAGATCTGCCCCACAAGGCTGTACCAGCCAAAAGCCACCGAGGCCCACAAACTATCGCGTCCAAAACTTACCAGCCCAGCACGTCGAAATGCACGTTGCTGCACGACCAGCCCGGCGGCCGCCAACAACCCTGCTGGGATGGCGATGGAATACCGTGTCCACACATCTGCAATGACATACATGTCATCGATGGAATAGATTCCTTTGAAGGTCAACAGGCCATAAACCCAGATGGCCTCCAATGCCAGTGGAATGATGAGGCTGACCCGCCAGGTGGATTCACTCCCCAGTACAAGGTATGCGCCAAAAGCAGCCAGTGACAGGAACGAAAAAGCCAGCACCGATAACCCAACAACCGGGTAAACCGCCGCAGCGATCTCATTGAAATGGCCCATCACTTTGAACATTTCGAGCCATTCGTGTATGGCATGGACCAGCCCAAATCCCGCCAGCGGACGCAACGCCATGCGCAATCGTGCGTCGGTGGAACGCCCGCCTTCCATTGCCACCAACAGACCCATGCTGAAAAAAGCAAGGCCATACACAAAGTAGATGACAATCAATGGATCCTGGTTCATGTGTTTTTATGTATAAGACCCCAAAGGTTTTTGAAAAACCTTCAGGGCCTCATGGTCATTCTTCCTGATGTCGTAATCTTGCGCCGCAAGTTCGGCAGAAACGGTCACCTGTTTTTGAACGGGAGCCGCATTGCGGGCAATATGTTTCTTCGCCGTCCTCCTGCTCTTCAGCATGAGACCGGGAACGTTTGCGCGGTTTGCCGCCCGTGGAGCGGCGACCCGACTGCCAGTAATACACCACCCCGCCCACGATCATGATCACACCCAATCCGCCAATGATATACGGCAGCGAATTGCTCAAGGAAACGCGGCCAGGGGTGTTTTCATCCACAGGCGCCGAGGGTTGTACACCCTGCGTATTGACGATCAGTGTGTCGGTCGTTTTTTCATATTCGAGGTTCAAGATGAATTGTTCGCCACTGGCAAGGGTTACGGGTTCCCCTTCATAATATTTGAGGTTGCTTTCCTGTGAAATGGAAGTGAGCGCTGGATCGGTCTTGAGCGAGGTCGTATCAAAAGGCTCCAACACACGAATGGCGAAAGTATCCACTGCGTAGATCCCATCCCAAAGATAGGAGAAGATCCGCTGGTTGCCATTGAACGAAAGCGTTTGGTAATATTCGAAACGCCCTGCAGTTGAATCAAGTGAAACGGTGAAAGACTGCCATTCGCCATCTTCTTGCGGGCCTTCAAATATGGCGTTGGTTAGAGCACCATCTGCAGAGTAAACAGCCACAGCGATCAGATTTGCATCTTGGGGAATGCGGAAGGTCACATTTACGGGCAGGGCCGTAGTGGCGGGAATTTCGAAATCGGTGATCACCAGCATGCTGGGCTGGTCATATTCGGGCCAGAGCTGCACATTCACATTGGTCAACTTAAGATCGGATTGGGCAAAAACGGAAGCGGGGAATGCAAAAAGAAGCCCCAACATTATCAACAACAGAAACTTGCGCATGGAAGAAACCTCCAACAATAAGAGTTTCTTTTA
>DAOQID010000147.1:6961-9174 GCA_035339375.1 Anaerolineales bacterium
TATCTTACCATGCGCAAGAAACAGCGGACAGAAACGAAATCACGAACTATTATGGATGAAAGTCACCCTTTTTATCAGGGGTGCAGAACGCTTATTAATTCAGGGCATGGCTCACCGAAGCCCGCACCATTGTCCAACAGGCTTTGTTGTATGGAGTGCGGATTCCGTGCTTTTGCCCCATTTTCATTACCGCGCCGCAGATCGCATCGATCTCGGTCGGCGCACCGCGCCGCACATCTTGAAACATGGACGAGTGATTGGTCGCTGTTTTACGGGCCACATCCTCCGCCGCGCTGACGGGGTTGCTGAAAGGCAAATGCACATGCTCCGCCTCGGCAACTTCAGCGGTCTCACGCGCCAACTCGCCCATCATTCTACGGGCCTTGGGATGTGCAAGCAATTCACCATTGGGCACCTGCAACAGCGCAGTCAACGGGTTGATGGCCGCATTAATGACCAACTTGCCCCAGATCAGGGAACGCGCATCATGGACGGTCTGCAAATTGAAATTGGACGAACGAAGAGCCGCTTCCAACGGACCGAGAGCCTGATTCTGTTCAAGAGAGATGACTCCCTCACCGCCTGCCCTCACCAAACCTGGCCCGACCAATGTTGCCCCGGTGGTGGTCACACCCATTGAAACCCGACCCATTCCCAGGTCCAGTGCGAGCGTTTCAAAATTACCAAGGCCATTTTGAAGCGTAAGCGCATGTCCATCTGCAGCCAGTGCATCTTTCAACTGTTTCGCCACGCGCACGGTCTGCCATGATTTGACAAGCACGATCGCAAACTTCGCACCGCTCACCTCGCGCGGATCATCCGTGGCATGGACTTGAAATGCGCGTTCGTTCCCATTTGCATCCACCACGCGTGCGCCGTGTTGCTTCAGTTCAGCCAATCCCTTTTGCCAGGTGCCCAGCATATGAACACCGTGGCCTGCTTCGCTCAAACGTGCCGCGAACAGGGTGGCAAGTGCGCCTGTACCAACCAGAAGAATATCCTGTTTCATTTGATCTCTTCCTGAAATGCATTCCACTCTTCATCGGTCATTTCAACCGTATGTTCAACCGCAGGGAATCGTTTCGTTTCGACATCATCAATATATGCCGTAAATGCCTTGTTCATCTCTGCATGAAAGTTTGCATATTGTTTGACGAACTTCGGCGTGAAACGGTCGAATAACCCAAGCAGATCGTGTGTGACCAGCACCTGACCATCGCAACCCGCCCCTGCACCGATGCCAATGGTTGGAATTGAGATCTGTTTGGAGATCACCTCAGCCAGCCGCGCAGGGACCGATTCGAGCACAAGGCTGAATGCGCCTGAGTCTTCCAAAATTTTCGCATCTTCAAGCAGGCGTTTTGCTGCCGAGGCAGTTTTGCCCTGTGCGCGAAACCCGCCAAGCTGATGCACCGATTGTGGTGTGAGGCCGATATGCCCCATCACCGGAATCCCTGCCCCCACAATGGCGCGGACCGCATCGGCGCGTTCGCGCCCGCCTTCGAGTTTGACGGCATCCATGCCGCCTTGTTGCAAAAAGCGGCCCGCGTTTCGAAGCGCTTCCTCTGCTGAAACTTGATACGACATGAAAGGCATATCGCCGACAAGCAGGGCCGATCTTGCGCCGCGTGCCACAGCCCGTGCGTGATGAAGCATTTCCTCCATCGTAACGGGTAATGTGTTTTCATAACCCAAGACCACCATCGCAAGCGAATCGCCCACGAGAATGGAATCAACACCCGCCTTATCCATCGCCATTGCAGTGGGATAGTCATAGGCGGTAAGCATGGTGATCGGTTCGCCGCGCTCCTTTTTCTGACGGAACGTCTGCGTAGTCACCTTTTTACGTGACGTGCTGGTTGAGACTGGTGTAACAGTTGACATGGTACCCTCCGTGCCTTTGGCAAAGGTAGAGTCCGCGTTGTGTGCTTTCGCCCCTGATATGCACACGATTTCGGCTTGATTTGATTTTCGCCGTCACGTTCTTTTGGATACATGCGGCTGACGTATTATGACACAAAAAAAAGTTTTTGGCTATTGTGTCACATTGTATTGACCATTGCTGCAGGGACTTTCTTACAAACACAATTTCACCCTTGACTCAATCCGTTCATTCACATAGAATACCGCCCAACATGCACAGCACTTTGAACTCGGCTCACTTCTCCATGACCATGACCACTACTACCTCCGGTACCCACCGCGAGGCGTTA
>DAOQID010000148.1:0-9150 GCA_035339375.1 Anaerolineales bacterium
CCTGTAATTCCAAAATCCCAACTCATGGAGTCAATGTAATGGAGAAGAAACAGCTTTCCCGTCTGATCTTGACCGCAATAATGGTTTTCACGCTTGCTTGTAATGCCGTCACGCAAATGATTCCTTCTACGGGGCAGGAAACCCCAACGAACATCCCGCCCAGCCCGGTGGATACCGCCACCCCTGCGCCAACCGCGATCCCACCCACTCCCACCCTCGCCGTCACGACCATGACCAGTGAAAAGGATGGAGCCACTCTGGTCCTTGTGCCAGCCGGGGAATTTACCATGGGTAGAGGTGATGCCTCAGATAGCAGCGACTACGCCCCCGCGCACATTGTTTACCTCGATGCCTATTGGATCGACCAGACCGAAGTCACCAATGGCATGTATGCCCAGTGTGTTCAGGCAGGCGGATGCAAACGCCCCACAGACACCAGTTCCAACAACAACCCCAGTTACTATGGCAACCCCGAATTCGATGACTACCCTGTCATCTATGTGGAATGGGACATGGCGAAGGCCTATTGCAAATGGGCAGGGCGCAGACTCCCCACCGAAGCCGAATGGGAAAAGGCTGCACGCGGCACCGATGGCAGGTCATTTCCCTGGGGCGAAGATACGATCAGTGGCTTTGAAAATTTCGCCATGATCGTCGGTGACACCACCAAAGTAGCCAGCTACGAAAAAGGAAAAAGCCCCTACGGCGCCTACGACATGGCAGGCAATGTACATGAATGGGTCAACGACTGGTACGATTATGAATATTATAAAAACTCCCCCTCCTCAAACCCGCAGGGACCTGATGTAGGCCGCCCGCCAGCACGCGTGCTCAGAGGCGGATCGTTCGTTGAAGATGGATTCTTCTCGCTCACAACCACCCGCATTTGGAATCTTGACACCCTGATCGGGGTCGGATTCCGCTGCGCCAGTTCAGACAACATCGCAACAACAGACTCGCCCAATCAACCACCCGCCCAGCAAGTCACTTGCGCCGATGGGGTGGTCATTGACTACACCGAAACCCCCAAAGGCGTCGTGCTGGAAATTTGCGCCTTCAACGAAAGTTATGAGATCCCCGGGTTGGCAAAGGGAGCCTTTGCTGTCGGCCCAAATAACAAGTTCTTCGTCTATTGCACCAACGGCGGCGACGTATTCGCCGTCCGCATTGGAGATACACAGATGCAATTGATCGGCGACGTCAAAGACTTTTACATGATCCGCAGAGGAGAGGTTCCTGAATTTGCCTTCTCGTTCGAAGGTGACCATCCATACAAAGTCACCGTTCGGGAGATCAAGAGCAACGAAACACAAGTCTTCCCGATCCCACGGTTTGTATCGGCACCATAAAAATACCTTATCGCACTCCACGCCCGCCGACCGTTGTTCACCACCACTGTCGGCGGGCATTCATCATCCATTTTACAAATTACCATGATCAAACTAATAAGAACCAACTCAGAAAACACAGACTTTATCGAACTCGTCCGCCACCTCGACGCCGATCTGGCCGAACGTGATGGCAGCGAACACGCTTTTTACGCACAATTCAACAAGATCGCAAAAATCAAACATGTGGTCGTCGCTTATGAAGACGGCACGCCCATCGGCTGCGGCGCGATCAAGGAATACGAAACAGGCACAATGGAAGTCAAGCGGATGTACACCACCCCTGCCAGCCGTGGAAAAGGAATCGCATCCCGCGTTTTATCCGAACTTGAATGCTGGGCGGCAGAAATGTCCTGCCAAAAATGCGTTTTAGAAACGGGCATCAAACAACCTGAAGCGATCGCACTTTATAAAAAGAACGGCTACCAGATCATCCCAAACTATGGGCAATACATCGGGGTTGATAACAGTCTGTGTTTCGAAAAACTTCTCAAGTAAATGAATACCGCGTCCTGATCAACGACCAGCCTTGGAACATCTTCGAGGCTGGTTCAGGGACGCCCATGCTTTTCCTGCACAACGGCGGTGGAACGCTCTGGAATTGGGCGCATCAACTCCAATATTTCACCGATACCTACCGCGTCATTGCACCAGACCTGCCGGGCTTTGGCCGCTCGCATCGTCCTGCCCAACCCCTGACCCTGGATGCCTACGTCCATGGATTGGAACGCCTGCTCGAAATTTTGGACTGCCCCCAACCCATTCTCGTGGGAAATTGCATCGGCGCATCCATCGCCCTCGAATTTGCCCTGCGGTATCCCGAAAAAGTATCAGCCCTGACGCTTTTCAACATCTGCGGCGGTCCACCCATGCTCAATCCATTTTTACGAATCTGGTCCACTACGCAACCCATCACCGCATTTGGGGTAACAGCCCATCGGGTCATGATCGAAGCGGCTGCCCATCCCGCTCTGCGCAAGTTTGGCACATCCCTGCTATACGCGGACCATGAACCGACCCTTCATCCACAGCTCGAAAGTTTTTTACAAGCCCAACAAAGCGACCCCGATCTGCGGGCCTCGTTGTATTGGCTCGCAAAGGGTTTGGATAGTTTCAGCATTTTCAGCCAACCACGGCAAAAACCAGTTCATTTTCCGCCCGTCTTGCTGGGGTGGGGAGCAAAAAACCGCACCCTGCATCCGCGCTGGGCCGATCAGATCACCGACTGGCTCAAACCGCAGGAGTTTTGGCTTGTCGAAAATGCTGGTCACATGCCCATGTACGAACAACCCGAACAGGTCAACGCAAGGCTGGAGCAGTTCCTCCGTGTTCATCTTTAAAAATAGATGATAGGTGGAAAATTTTCAAAGTGTTACAATGGATTAAATTCAACTCCCTTTTACCCGTAGAGAATCCATGTACAGTCTCGATACCCTTGCAAACGAAAAAGATGATTTCCAAAAAGCGGTTTTGAACGCGCGCGCGTTCAAGCCGCTTTATGTCAAGATCAAGATCAACTATGGCTGCAACCTCAAATGCGCAATGTGCAAGCACTGGCGCGAAACCCGCGAAGCGCCCATCCCCATGGACAGGTTCAAGGAAGTCATCAGCGAATTGGCCGAACTGGGCACAAAGAAGATCCATTTCTCTGGCGGTGAACCCATGCTGCGCCCGCAACTGCCCGACCTCGTCGCACACGCCACAGGGCTGGGAATGCGCGTCACCCTCACCACGAACGGCACACTCATCAACAAGGAAAAAGCAAAAGCCCTCGTCGAAGCAGGGTTACGCGGCGTGAACGTTTCCATCGATTCGCCGATTCGCAAAGTGCATGAAAAAGTACGCGGTGTGGAAGGCTCGTTCAAGCTGACAACGAAAGCGGTCTCACTTTTCAACAAATATTCTCACAAGGGGAAATTGACCGTCCGCATTAACACGGTGGTCAGCCGCGAAAATTATTTCAGCCTTGCCACCCTGCCCGAACTCGCCCACGAACTCGGCGCCGACGGGATCAACCTGATCCCTGTGGATGACCATTGCGGCGAACATCTCTCCATGCGAAAGAAAGACATCGCACTATTCAACGAAGAAATTGCTCCCTACATCGAAAAACGCGCCAGCGAATTGGGAGTCAACATTGCAGATGAAGATGCATTTCCATTTGGCAGGGACGAGTCCGAGGTCAAATTGGGACGCGCCGGCAGGTATGCATTCGGCTACTACAGCAAATTCCCCTGCTATGCCCCGTGGACGCACAGTCTCATTGATTTCAATGGTCTCGTGTATGTGTGCTGCATGACCCGCGAACAAATCCCCCCGCTGGGCGACATTCGCAAACAATCATTCAAGGAGATCTGGGAAGGGCTGGCCTACCAAAACGTGCGCCAGAAAATGCACCCGCCCTCCCTCAAACCCTGTCAGCGCTGCGATGACTTTATTTTGGAAAATAAAAAAATCTGGGAAACGGTCGGACCGTATTAACTCAATCAACTCAGATCAGAAAACAACTCTCCATTTTCATCGTCCACATCGTCATTGAAACGACGTGTGCGATCAAAGGTACTCAGATCATCAGGCGTGAACAACGCGGCGGCAATCGGCAAGGCAACAGGCATCTCCAACCCCTGCTGACAGGCAAGGCACACACGTCCTTCCCGGGTGGCATTTGTATGCTCATCACAAAACCCGCGCCCGCACTTCACACATGCTCCCAGTGCAGGGTTTTCACAACGATGCGGCACCAAATAACCGATAATCATTTCACATTTTTCTGCCATTGAGACACCTCATGAAAATTGCATTGCTTTCAGAAAAGTATACACCAGACCTCGGCGGTCTCGCAATCTCAGCAGGACGTATGGGGCATCTGCTTGACTCTGCTGGACATAAAGTCCGCGTCTTTGCCCCAAGCCCAAACCTGCCAGCCTCCGAAAAGCAGACTCTCCCCATAAACGGAATCAGCGTCACCCGCTTCGGCACACGCAAACGCGTAGACGATACTTTGGTTGATTGGTTCGAACTTATCGAAGCAGAACATAAGCGCGAACCGTTTGATTTAATCCACGCCTATTTCCTTCCGATGGCAGGATTTGTAGGTGCGTATGCAGGGAAATATCTGGGCATTCCAAGCGTCGTCTCCATCCGCGGCAACGACATTGAACGCGCCGCCTTTGACCCGTCGAAGTTTTCACATGTGATGTACGCCCTGCAAAACGCCAGCGCTGTGACGACCAATGCCAGCGTATTGGCCAAGAAAGCCAAGGCATTGATTGAACGGGAAATTCACCTCATCCCCAACGGGATCGATACCAACATCTTCAAACCGCTGGAGCGGAACGAGATGCTGGCAGAAGCGATTGGGTTGAACGTAGGAAAGAAGAAAGAGGAAAGAAACTTTGTGATTGGCTTTGTGGGAGAACTGCGCGAAAAGAAAGGATTAGCAACCCTTCTTTCTGGCTACGCGCAAACCGCGAAGGAAATGCCCGTTTCGTTGTTGATCGTCGGTGAAATTCGAGAGGGCGAAGACAAACACATCCTTGAAGAATTTCAGGCCATCAACCCACAATTACAGATAACCATTACAGGGCATATCCCCCACAGAGATCTGCCTGCCTATTATTCCTTGATGGATATCTTCATTCACCCATCACTACGCGACGGAATGCCCAATGCAGTGCTGGAGGCCATGGCCTGCGAAAAGACCGTCATTGCCACCCCTGTTGGCGGCATGCTGGATGTGATCGAAGATGAAAAAAATGGCCGAATGGTCCCCGTCAACGACGCAGAAACATTGGCGCGGGAAATCAAAGCCTTGTTGAATGACGAGCAACTAAGAAAGCAGTTGGGGGAAAATGCTCGAAAGAAGATCCAGGCAGAGTTCACACCGCAAAAAGAACTCGAGGCAAATCTGAGAATCTATAAGTCACTTCAGAGCTAAGTAAAACGTCGGTCAGCGATCTGGTAAAAAAGCATACGGCGAATCGCTTAAAAAGCATCCTCCCCAATTCTGCATTTTTGAAAATTGGGGAGGATATTTTTATTTTATGGCCATTTCTTCGATGGCTCTTTGCAATTCCTTCACTTGAATCGGTTTGCTGATGTAATCGTCCATGCCTGCTTCGAGGCACATTTCACGGTCACCTTGCATGGCGTTGGCGGTCATGGCAACGACACGGGGCTGACGGGTAAGGCTTGGCATCACCCGAATGGCGCGGGTGGCCTCAAGACCATCCATTTCGGGCATTTGCACATCCATGAAGATAAGGTCATAGAATTGCCTGCCCAAGGCCTCAAGCACTTCCAACCCATTAGCTGCAACGTCAACACGGTATCCCATACGGTCCAACATACGCAAGGCCAGTTTTTGGTTGACGGCGTTATCTTCGGCCAGCAAGATACGAATGGGAATACGTTCAGCCAGGGTGTGATCGAATTGCTGTTCCTGTGATGCGGTTTGGATGGGAGCAGCCACTTCAATGGCAAGCGCTTCGATCAATGCGTTGTACAACACAGATTGTTTGACGGGCTTGGTAAGGAAAGCGGAAAATAGATCCGCATTCATTTCTTCCCGCGAGGAAAGGGAAGTTAACATGAGAAGCGGGGTTGTCAAATGGCGGGCGGCTTCGTATTTACGGATCTCCGAAGCAAGGGAAATCCCATCCATATCGGGCATGTGCATGTCAAGGACCGCCACATCAAAGCGTTCGCCACTGCGGATGGCGGTCAGTGCTTCGAGCGGGGTTGCGTATGCCACGGGTCGCATCCCCCAGTTCTCTGATTGCAAGGTGAGAATGCGGCGATTGGTCTCGTTATCATCCACGATCATGACGCGTTTGCCGCGCAGCTGTGTCGGGACGATCAATTTCGGGGTTGTTGTGGCAGTTGTCGGCGGGGTTTGAACCGTAAAGTGGAAGGTGGAACCAGCCCCGGCAATGCTATCCACCCACATCGTTCCACCCATCATTTCAGAAAGACGTTTGCTGATGGCAAGCCCAAGTCCGGTGCCGCCATATTTGCGTGTGGTGGAGGCATCCACCTGGGTAAAAGATTGAAAGAGCGAGGATAGGCGCTCAGCAGGGATGCCAATGCCTGTGTCTTTGATGGTGAAGTGCAGAAGCGGAGTTTCGTTTTGTACGGTGATGAGGATCTCGCCTTTTTCAGTGAACTTGACCGCATTGCTCAACATGTTGACAAGAATCTGGCGCAAACGGGTAACATCACCCAACACGGCTTCGGGTACGTTTGGCTCAATGAGCAGGCCCACCTCGAGTCCCTTTTCACTGGCTTTCAATGCCACCAGATCCACTGCGCTTTCAACACATTCACGCAAATCGAAGGGATGCGATTCGAGATCCATTTTTCCAGCTTCGATCTTGGAGAAATCAAGGATGTCATTGATGATGGTGAGCAGGGCATCGCTGGAGCTGCGAATGGTCTCCGCAAATTCACGTTGTTCAGGGGTGAGGCGCGTATCGAAAAGCAGCCCCGCCATGCCGATGATGCCGTTCATCGGGGTACGAATCTCGTGGCTCATGCTGGCCAGGAAGGTGGACTTGGCGCGGTTGGCATCTTCGGCCTGCTTGCGGGCTTCTTCAACCTCACGCGTACGGTCAACCACACGCTGTTCCAATGTTTCGGTCAGTGCCGTCACTTCGGCGATCTTTTCCTGCAGAGTCAGGTTTGCCAATTGCAATTCAGCGTTCGATTTTTGCAGGGCATCATATTGCTGTTCTGAGGCATCGCGCTGTTCAAGCAAAAGTTTTTCGCGCCGATCGAGTTGGTATCCGCGCTGCGACCAGCGGTTGAGCAGCCAGCCGCTCAACCAGGGGAAAAATGCCAGCGCAAACCAGTTCACCCATTGCCAGCCCGTGCCTTGAAAATAAAAATTAGCCAGTAAAAGCAAGGTGATCAGACCACCCAGCCAGACACTGCGATACCTTGATGGCCGCGGAAGCTGCCATGTGAATTCCCATTCACAATATTCATCACCATGCAAACGACATTTGATCTCACGCACTTGCGCTGGCGGTAAGCCAGCCACCAAGGGCGGCACATACGCCATGCTGCCTTGAATCGTCTGGCAGGTCATATTAACCACATGTTGGTGGGTGTACGGCGATGAACGCTCCAAAGTTGGATCAGGATACCAGCGCAGGATCGCCGAAGTGGCACTGTCATTCACCACACGCAAATCAATGTTTCCAAATTTTGAGGCGAACCGCGGAACCCCGGTAAAGACCTGCCTGATGCTCAACGCGCGCAGGAGATACACCACGCTTTGCACGATGGCGAACCCTTGATGGAAGAAAAAGTTCGGCACCTGGGCGATCTCGGCACATGTCTCACGGATGACCGTACCCAGGTCAAAGGATGCATAGCCCAACCCCAACAACCCTTCTTGCGTAAGGTGTTGAGATTTGGGCAGGCAGGCATTGACCTGTTCCAGCAAATTTTCCATTGCGGCTTGTTGCGCCTGCGTCACTGCAGTTTCTGCGGTCATGCCATTGGGCAGATTCTCAACTGCACGACGCGCCACAGCCGCCAGCATGAAATCAATATTTACACGCAGGAAGAGACCGTTCAGATCCTTGATCGGCCGCCCATCCGCATCCATGCCATAGGGATGAGAAATCAATTTTCGAGGCAGCCGTGGAAGCTCGGGGCTGGGCGAAGCAGGGACGGCGCTGAAAAGCACCTCACTGGCCTTCCCGCCCTGCCTGGCTTTGAAAATATTCCAAAAATTGCGCGTTTGGGGGGCCTCCCAAACAAATTCCCATTCACAACAATCATCGCCATATGCCTGACATTTCGTTTCACGAATCTGCGCAGGCGGCAAGTTGGAATGGACTCGCGGAATTTCACTAAACACTCCCTGAAACACCTGGCAAACGTCATATACGTATCGTCCATGCATGGACTTGGGCAACTGCAACAGATGATCGCCCACCCGCCACTGAAGCACCGCACTGGTTGGGGTGACATTGAGCACACGAATATCCGCCTTGAAAAAACGAGCCACCAAATTGGGCATGATGATGAAAGTGCGCCGCAAAGTCAACGGGCGGATAAGCCACGGCGCAAGATAGCCCATCTTCACACCACGATTGAAATCAAATTTCGGGTCACCAGAAAGTTCATTGCAATAAATGGCAAAGAAGGATGAAAACTCGGCAGAGAATGCATTGCCGTCACGCGTCATATCTTCCATCGTCACATGGAAGCGCGCATCAGGCATGGCTGCATTGAGTTTGGTCACCAGCAAATCCAGGGCTTGCGCCTGTGCTTCTGCGACCTGTCTTTCGCGCAGAACTGCAGGCACGTCCACTGGCAGAGCGGCTTCAACATTCCGCGCAATACACTCTTTCAAATATTCCATGACACTGCGCAAAGTGGCGGCATCAGTGTTGACGATACGCTTGCCGTTCTCATCCAATCCATAAGGATGGAACGTCATCCGTTCAGGCAATGGCGGAAAATCCATGGTCTTCCGTTGGAGTTCGGGAACGCGCTCGTTCAAAGCCGAAGCAGCAGGTATGGCTGGAACAGCCTGGGAATTTTTCTTGCCGAATAAACGCTCCAAAAGATTTCTTGCCTCCCATACGAATTCATATTCACAACAATCATCGCCCCACAACTGGCATTTCCGTTCAATAACCCGTGCAGGCGAATCCCCGCTCACAACAGTGGGCACATGCGAAAGCGATCCCTGCACGAACAGGCAGCTTTCATGAATAAACACATCATGTGTTTCAGGCGGCAACGT
>DAOQID010000149.1:0-9104 GCA_035339375.1 Anaerolineales bacterium
CGGTCTCCTGGGTAGTGTTGACAGAGCCGCTGTCATCCTCCACCTGAAGCTCCACCAGCTTTTCGAGCAGAATGAGCATAAGCAACGGCGACATCAGGTCGTTGATCGTGGAGTTGAGCTGTTGCCCAGTGGACATTCCCCCATTCACCATCGTCATGGTGGATATGATGTCCTTGAATGAGGATAGAAAATCAGAAGTGGACTCTGCCTGATTGGTCTGGGTATTCAATGCCGAAAGACCATAGCCGCGGGAGATTTGGTTGATGGTATTTGTCATAGTGCCTTCATTCTAAGATCGAAGCTCAAGAATGTGAGTAAACGACGCATAAAATCCGTATTATTTGCACATAAATTGTTTATCTCTTCTTTACGCAATATTCAGAAATGATTTATAGGATAAGACTTATCAATAAACTATACTGGGCAAAACAAAAAAGGAACGAGGCCGTAACCAGAAAACGTGCCGCAGAGTCGATTGGTGAAGCCGATGCAAACAGAATTAAAAGTCAGAAAGATCCTTGGAAAAACCTATCTCAACGAGAACCGTCTTGCAGATGCGCTGGATGTCTTCAGCAAGATTCTGGTGGATTACCCGAATGATGTCGAGACCCTGCACATCCTCGGGAATTTTTACCTGGCAAGCGGCGACGGGAAAACCGCGCAAAAGATCTATCAACGCGCTTTGCAACTGGAACCAGATAACAAAGCCATTCAACGTCAGGTGAGGCTGGCTGAAGAAGCAGGTGATACAGGGACGGAAGAACCCATCCCCACCGACCTGCCCGCGGTAACCCGCCTGTTGCAACGCCTCAGCGGTGTTCAAACCATCAGCGAAAACGACATCATCCGCGCGGCAACTCTGCTTGAGAAGATCGTCAACAGCGATAACCCCGCCCAACTGGTGGCACTCCACCTGGATGAAATTGATGAACTCCTGCCAGCCTTGATCGAATTGAACATTCGTCAGGCACAGGCAGATGGCCGCCCTGAACTGGCTGAATCCCTGCGCAACCTGCAGATCAACATAGATCATCAAATGACTGTACGGGAAGGGGATGAACTCGAACAAGCCGTATTAGACAGCGTTTCCGGTTTTAATGGCAACATCCTGTTTCTTAATGCCGAAGCAGGGAAACAATCCAAACGCATGAACATGCTCAAAACAGCCTTGAAAAACCTTGGCTGCAACGTTTCAGAGAAAAGGGATTTTCTCGCCCTCCGCGACCCCAAACCAGATGTGGTCATTGCCAACAATCCGCACCTCGACCCGTCACTCATTGAAAGCATGTCCGCCTTGTCGGCAGCGGGTGTCCCCATCATCCTTGATCTGGATATCGATTTCGAAAAACAACCCATCACCCACCATGAATACAACACAAAAGGCCTGGGAACCCGCACCCGCAGCAATGCCTACACGGCTGCCCTGTCAGTGGCGGCGATGGTGACCGTGCCTTCTGAGATACACGCTGATTCATTGAAAAAATCTGTGAACAACATTCATGTCATTCCAGATGGATGGTCCAACCAGAACAAGCTTTGGCGGAAGGAAGCCCCCGCGCGAAAAACCATCAACATCGGCTGGATGGGGACAAGCGGTGAACTGGAAGATCTGGTGTTCATCCGCCGCTATATTGTGCGCATCATCCGCGAATTTCCCAATACACGGGTTGTGGTCATCGGGAATCCGCAGGCATATCGGTTGTTCGAAAGCCTGCCGGAGAACCGCCGCCTCTACCTGCCCGCAGTGGACGATGATGAATTGCCCTACCTGCTGAGTCAGGTGGATATGCTGCTGGTTCCGCTGCGCAATACTCCATTCAACATTTCCCGCCCCGATACCAGTTTGGTGGAAGCAGGTGCAAGGGGTATTCCCTGGGTGGCGTCTTCAATCCCGTCCTTTCGCCGCTGGCAGAATGGGGGCGTCATCGCAGAGTCAATGGATGAGTGGCATCTCAATATGCGGCACCTCATCATGGATGAAGAACTCCGCCATAAGCTCGGGGAGCAGGGACGGTCTGCCGCAGAATTGAGAGAGATGAATCGCATTGGAAAACTGTGGCTGGATTTGATCGGAGAGGTCATCAGCACCGAGGTCTCCCTGCCCGCGGCCATGCCAGCCTACGCAAGACTGGAGCGCTAAAGTGGTCATCACATATATCCACTCCAATCATCTGGCTGACCAGATCAGGGTGCAGGTGCGATGCCGCAACATGGTTGATGCCATCAACCGTACAGGTACCCATCGGGCCTATTTACTGGACCTGGCATCCTTCGTTCAAAATACACCACTGGCCCAAAGGCTTTGCCTTGAATCAGACCTGCTGATCATCCACCGTTATCTTTACGGCCCGATCCTGTCTGCCATTCAGTATTGGAAAGCACGCGACAAAACTGTGATCGCGGATTTCGATCAGGCGGTCAATTACCTGACCGAAGACATGCCAGCTTTTCCATTTTGGCATGAGGGCCTGCCGTGGGAGGATTCGGGGTTCGATGGACAATCGGCCATCGAACCAACACCCTTTGAACAATTCAAGTGGGGGCTTGCATTGGTGGATGCAGCTACGGTGTCATCGGTGCGGCTGGTGGATGATTGGTCTCATGTGACAAACATATTCAGGATCCCCGATTTTGTGAACTCGCATCATTACCCGCTGTTGAATCAGAATCACGGGAACGAGATCTGGATCGGTATGGGAAATTGCACAGGCTATGAAAGTTTCAAGAAAAGCGGGCTTGCAGAAGCACTTGAGAATGTCTGCCGCAAACGTCCGCAGGTCAGGCTGGTTTTGCCCGGTTCAGATGAATCTATCGGTTTATTGAATATCGGCGCGAGTCAATTGAATGTGTTTTTTCCGCATTGCTTTGAAGATTGGGTGGGAATTTTGCTCGAATTGGATATTGGGCTGGCCCCGATCCATGGGAATTACAGTCTGCGCCTTGATTCCTACGACCTGCTTGAATTCATGATCGCAAAAATTCCCTGGATCGCCAGTGAAACACCCGCCCTTCAAAAATTATCACAACTTGGGCAGTGGACACAGAACACACCGTCGGCATGGGAACATGCCATTTTAAATACCGTAGACCAGCTCTCGGTGAGGCAAAGAAACGCAGCCGGGGCACCCTTCCTGTATGCACTTAGCCAGGATATCGGTGCGAATGTCACCAAGGTATTGCAGGTCTATTCCATTATTATGCAAGGTACCCGATGACAGAATCAAACCCCAAACTCAATGCTGAAGGCTGGGAGGTCGTTCCAAAATCTCCCCATAAGATCAAATCACCCGTCATGCTCACCATCCCTGCAGGCGAATTTCTGATGGGCACCAGTGAAGAAGATATCAAACTATTGCAGATCAAGGAATCAGATTGGGCTTACGAATGGTCTGATAACGATCTATTCACAGCCGAACAACCCAGACATTCCGTGTCGCTGCCTTCCTATGAGATCGCGCAATATCCCGTGACCAATGCAGAGTATTACACGTTCATCTGGGATAAGGGCCATCGCATCCCACGCAATTGGCCCGGGTATACTTTTTTAGAAGGCACCGATGACCACCCTGTTGTGGGCATTTCCAAGACCGATGTTGAGGCCTATATTCAATGGTTGAATGAAAAGACCGAGGTCAACTTTCGCCTGCCCACAGAGGCGGAATGGGAATATGCAGCACGCGGGGATGACGGCCGAATTTTTCCGTGGGGCAACACCTTTGACCCGTGGCGATGCAACACCGTGGAAAGCATGAAAAAAGGAACCACGCCCGTGGGGTCTTATTCGCCCAGCGGCGATAGTCTTTTCGGTGCAGCGGATATGGTTGGAAATGTGTGGGAGTGGACCCAGTCGCTGTTCATGCCTTATCCTTACCGCCCCAATACCAACAGGGAAGAAGTAAAGCCAAATGGCAGGTATGTGGTCCGCGGGGGAGCGTGGTATTACTCACGCAAACTGGCGCGCTGTGCTGTGCGCGAGGGTGTGCTGCAAGACCATCTTTCCCCATCCATAGGATTCCGCCTTGCCCGTTCCATTCGTTGAAACAAGTCACTTTAGGTAGAGCAGGGTTCATTCTCCATTCTGCTGCACATCCGGCAGAATGATGATGAATTTCGTGCCTTTGCCGGGTTTGGTCTCAAAGTCAATGGTGCCGTGGTGTTCCTTGATGACCTGAAGACTGACGGAAAGACCCAGCCCGGTTCCCTTGCTGGCTTCCTTGGTGGTAAAGAAGGGCTCGAAGATATGCTCCTGATGTTCGGGAGCAATTCCCTTTCCATTATCTGAAAAAGCGACACGGAATTCACGATCTTCATAACGCGTCATGATGGTGATGATTCCCTTTTGACCTTCAATGGCCCCCAAAGCATTAATGATCAAGTTGATCCAAACTCCCTTTAGTTGGTTTTGGTGAGCCAGGATCTTTGGCATATTTTCGCCAAGCTCCAATTTGAGGGTGACATCCCTGTTCCTGATCTCAAAATTCGCCATGGAGATCGCATCCATGATCGTTTCATTCAATGAGATCTCCTCGAATTCCTCCCTTTTTTCCTTGCGGGCACTCTTGAGAAGGTCGCCCACGATCTTGGCGGCCCGCACTCCGGCAGCTTCAATCAACTCCAGGGCTTCCTTTGTATCTTCATCGGCATTTGCCTGTTCACGCAGTAACAGTTGGGCGTTGGCGATAATGGCAGCCAGCGGATTATTGATCTCGTGGGCAACATTCGCCGCCAACTGACCGATGGAAGCCAGTTTCTCGGTTTCGATCAGGCTTGCTTCCAACACCCACTTTTCGGTCACATCCTCATCAAAGACAATGACTCGATTGACCGTATTTGAGCTTTCAAAAATGGGAATGGTGGTAATTTCCCATTGAATGAAGGTTTCCTTGGGCTGCCATTCACGCATGCTTCGTACAGAAGGCATTCCCATGAATGCATCTGCCACACGGCAGAGGGGACAGGGGGCATTGTACCCATATAACACTTCATAACATCTGCTGCCAACGAGTTCCTGAGGAGCTTTGCTGACCCTTTCGCTGCGATGGCTGTTGATGATCTGAATGACATAGGAACGGTCAATGATGTAGACACAACTGGGGATGTTATCGAAAAATGTCCTCAGGGTGTTGCGTGAATTGATGATCTCCCATTGGCTGGCTTCAAGCGCGGCCTTGCTGATGGTCAACTGGCGGGTGTGTTCGAGCGCAAATGCGGCATTTGCCACACCTCTCACCATGAGTTGCAAGAAGCGGGTCCGCCGGTCATCTTTTTCGAAATCGAACAGGGGATTGATAAAGATCATGGCGCCAAAGGAAATATTATTGGCATTCAAAGGAGCCACAATGATATTACGGATCGGGTTGGTGGCTGCATCATGAAGAACAGGGTCCACTTCGCCAAGTGTGGTTGCGCTGTAATCGATCATTGTAATGGTCTGGGTCATCGAACTGCACAATCGGCTGTTCTTTACCAGAAATACATTTTCAGATCTCCAGGAGGCGCCTGAATCCAATAGTTTTCGTGTGGCCAATTCGGGGTTTTCAAGATCGAACAGCACCAGCATGGCCGCGTCGGCTTCCACATAATCGCGGATATTGCTGATGGCATTCACCTGGGTGGCATTGGGGTCGCTGTAATTCTGCTCCCCAACGAACGATTCATAGAACTTCAACTCGATCGAGTTATACACGGTCTGCCGCATATAGCGGTTCAGACGGGTCATGTTTTGAACACGAAGAAACAATTCCTGGGTTTCGAAGGGTTTTGTTACAAAATCATCCGCCCCGGCCTTCATGCCTGCCATGCGCGATTCGCGGTCATCCAAAGCGGTGACGAGGACAATAGGCACTTCAGCCAAACTCTGCATCGCGCGGATATTTTTACAGACCTCAAACCCGCTCATACCTGGCATCATCACATCCAACAAAATAATGTCAGGCTGAATCTCAATTGCCATGGCAAGTGCCTGCAATCCATTTTCAGCAAAATGCAGTTCGTAATCCCCCAGCGACAGGATCCCCTCGATTGTCGTTCTTATGCTTGCCTCGTCGTCCACAACTAATACTTTTGGCTGGCTGGTCATGCTTCTCATCCTTGGCTGATTGCAATGGGCTTGGAAAATTGTATCCTTGTGAAGAAAAGCCGTTGTTCCTTGTCCATGACGAGCCTCAAGAGCTTTTTATGAATCGGCAACCGGGACGAGAAAACGACGATAGTTTTTATTCTTCGGTTTGAATGGTATAGCCATATCCTTGAACGGTCTTGATGAACACCGGGTTCTTTGGGTCTTCTTCCACGGCTTCACGGATGTTCTTGATATGCACACGTACAAGATCGGCACTGCCGGTATCAGAGGGGTAATCCCATACTTCATCAAGCAGGAGGGCGGGAGAAAATATCTTGTTCGGGTGTGTCATCAGGTGATACAACAAAGTGTATTGGATGGGGGTCAGCCGCAATTTCCCCTTCTTTGGGCTGGAGAACATGTAGGTCCGTGTATCCAGTGAATACTCGCCAATGCGAATGACAGGGTCTGGCGCGGTCTGCGTAACTTGCGAGGTCTTTGTATCCACAACCCCTGCCAGTCCTTTTTCAGATTTCACGGCGCGGGAACCAGAGGGATTGGTCCGCCGCAGGATCGCCTTCACACGCAGGAGTAATTCATCCACATTGAACGGTTTGCCAAGATAATCATCAGCGCCGACGCTCAAACCCACGATCTTATCCTCGACCTTGTTCTTGGCCGTCAAAAAAATGACAGGGACATCCTTTAGAAGGGCATCTTCCCGCATTTCCTTGCAGACGGTGTACCCATCCATGCCGGGCATCATTACATCGAGCAGCACCAGGTCGGGGATCTTCTTCCGTGCAGCTTTCAAACCAGCCACCCCCGTGTTAACCACCTGAACGTGATATTCACTTCCACGCAGGCAACGCTCAATGGTTCTGGCAACCAGGGTATCATCTTCAATAACCAATATGTTGGACGCGGGCATGGTATGTATCCTCCTGTCATCAATGAGGGGTGAAATGAATGAATTCAACAACCATATTGCCGGGGCAGGCAGTTGACTTCTTTCTTGATAATAATCCAGTTCGAGTCATATTTCTATTCTTTGGGAAAAATTTAAGCGGGATGTCACGGAATTAAGGGAAGTTTTGTCAGGTTGGTCGGGTACACAAATTCAACCAAAGGACGATTTTCAAGTGGAATTATACGCCGTTCAAAAAACGGTCATATGGCGTGAAGGCGGCTGCAATGTTATTGAAACTCACATAAATTTTACGTAAAGATTTTTACGGGGAGGGAATCTCACTTAAGGTGTGGCAGCTTGCGGCGAGTCAAGACCGAGAGTCAGGTGAGGGGCAAGGTCAAAACAGGGATACAATGTCACTTGTCGATTCTTAATCCCATCCAATAAAATCCCCATCTTTGAAACCATGCGAAGACCAATTTCTGAAGAACCGTCCAAACCTGTTGAACCGATCATGCCGAGTACCCCCCCGCCTGCGGAGGGCGGCACGACCTTTGTAGCCATGCGGCACCGAAACTATCAACTGTATTTTGGCGGACAGTTGATTTCAAATATTGGAACGTGGATGCAGGTGATTGCACAGGGGTGGGTGGTGTATCAACTCGGTCATTCCGAATTGACCCTGGGACTGGTCGCTTTTGCTTCGGCAATTCCCACGCTGATCATTTCGCCGTGGGGCGGCGTGGTGGTGGACCGTGTTTCACGCCGCAATCTTTTGATGATGACACAGGCTGGGGCAATGCTCCTGGCGTTTGCGCTGGCTTTGCTGACCTTTGCAAATGTTGTGAAGGAATGGCATGTGATCGTTCTGGCGGCTTTGTTGGGTGTGGTGAATGCCTTTGATGCCCCGGCGAGGCAGGCCTTTGTGCCGGAAATGGTTGGAAAAAGAGACCTCCCAAATGCCATCGCCTTGAATTCGATGATGTTCAACAGTGCAAGGGTCATCGGCCCTGCCATTGCCGGGTTGATGCTGGCGGCCATCGGTGCGGCCTGGTGTTTTACTTTGAATGGGATATCTTATTTCGCGGTATTGGCCGGGTTATGGTGGATGAAACTGCCTCCGCATCGCAGTACCCAACATACCACCTCGCCATGGCAGCAAATGGTCAGCGGTGTGAAATATGCGGCGGGGTATCGGGAGATCTCTGCTTTGATTTTGCTTTCGCTGGTCTTTAGCATTTTTGGAGTTTCATATTTCACCATTCTGCCTGCATTTGTAGAGAAGATCTTAAATCAAGGTGCAATTGCGTATGGATGGGTAAATGCAGCTTCCGGGTTGGGAGCGATCACGGGGGCCCTGGTTTTGGCCAGCCCATTAAGTAATGGCAAGCGCGGAAGAATCCTGGTGATAACCAATCTTATCTTCCCCATTTTGTTGATTGCATTTTCCTTTGTACGGATATACTGGCTTTCGCTTGTGCTGGCGTATGGCCTGGGTGTGGGGTTCATGACCCAATTTACCACCATCAACACCCTGTTACAAACCCGTGTGGACGATGCGTTTCGCGGTCGGGTCATGGGCTTGTACACATTAACCTTTTTCGGGTTTGCGCCTTTCGGAAACTTGATGATCGGGGCGCTCGGCGAAAAGATGGGGTTGAGCTTTGCAATGACTCTGTTTGCCTGCCTATCGCTGATCCTTTCACGGGTGGTATTAACAAAGACCCCCGAAGTGCAAAGCCTGGCGTAAAGATTGATGATCAAAAAAAGCCCCTAAAGGTTTTGGAAACCTTTAGGGGCTGATCGTTTATCGTTTGAATTTCTTTCCGGTGGCGAGCTCCACACTCTTGTAGGCACCATCATAAATGCCAATGCTCTTGTTCTTGACAATGCAATCACAGAACATGGTGAGCAGGTCATCATAATCTGTAAGCATATCAATGGCTTGCAAAGTCTGCGGAATGGTGCGGACTTCGACAGTGCTGTCGCCGATCTCTGCGCCGCGGATGGCGCCCCACATTTCATGTCCGCCGACGCGAGCGTTGAAGATCTTCGGAACGGGGTAGAAGGCGAGTTCACTGGGTTTGGTGATCATCACATCCACCACGCGCATGAGGTAGTTGGTAGCGTAGA
>DAOQID010000150.1:0-9057 GCA_035339375.1 Anaerolineales bacterium
TTGCCATTACCATAATCCACTTCGTTATGTAAAAAAAGAGCCGCGGACTCAAGTCTCGCGGCTCTTTTCAATTACCAATTACCAAGCACTAACTTATAATCCCGCAGCCTTCTTCAAAGCCGCAGCTTTGTCAGTCTTTTCCCACGGGAATTCGATGTCATCGCGGCCAAAGTGACCGTAAGCCGCAGTCTTGCGATAGATCGGACGGCGCAGGTCGAGGTCACGGATGATCGCGCCAGGGCGCAGATCAAAATGCTCGTTGATCAAAGCGGCGATCTTGTCATCTGCGATCCTGGCAGTGCCGAAGGTTTCCACATTCACCGAAAGCGGATGTGCCACACCGATGGCATACGAAACCTGCACTTCCACGCGGTCAGCCAGCCCTGCTGCAACTACATTCTTGGCCACATAGCGCGCCGCATACGCTGCGGAACGATCCACCTTCGTGGGGTCTTTCCCAGAGAACGCACCGCCGCCATGACGACCCATGCCGCCGTAAGTATCCACAATGATCTTGCGGCCAGTCACGCCTGCATCGCCCATCGGGCCGCCCACCACAAAACGACCTGTCGGGTTCACAAAGACCTTGATATCTTTGTCCACAAGGTTTTCGGGCAGAGTCTTCATGATCAACTCTTCAGTGATGATCTCGGTGATTTCATTCTGCGAAACCTCAGGCGAGTGCTGGGTGGAGATCAACACCGTGTCAATGCGCTTCGGCTGACCTTTCGAATATTCCACAGTCACCTGGCTCTTGGCATCGGGGCGCAGCCACTTGATCGCGCCGCTCTTGCGAAGCTCGCTCTGGCGGCGGGTGAGTTTATGCGCCAGATAAATGGGAAGCGGCATCAGGGTCGGTGTTTCGTTACAGGCATACCCAAACATCATGCCCTGATCGCCCGCGCCGATCGAATCCACTTCGGCATCGCTCATCTTGTGACCATCACGGGTCTCAAGCGCCTGATTCACACCCATGGCAATATCGCCTGATTGTTTTGCGATCGCAACCAGCACGCCGCAGGAATTTCCATCGAAACCCTTCTCGCTCGAGTCGTATCCGATATCATTCACCACCTTGCGCACGAGTTCATCGTAATTGAAAACCGCATTGGTGGTGATCTCGCCCAACAGCATTACATAACCCGTCTTCACTGCGGTCTCGCAAGCCACACGTGAACGCGGATCCTGTTCGAGGCACGCATCCAACACCGCATCCGAAACCTGATCGCAGATCTTATCGGGGTGTCCTTCCGTCACCGACTCTGATGTAAACATCAGGCTGGGCGAAGTCATAAAGGTATTGCTCATCGTTTTTGTTTCTCCTTGAAAAATATAATTGCCCTTTCGACGTGAAAGGGCAATCGTATAAAACTTATCTACCCTCTCATCTCCCAGAAATTTCTGTCGGATTTGGCACCATATTCAACTTTCGCTGACTGGTTGTCGAGGCATCGCAGGGCCGTTCCCTCCGCCTCTCTGGATAAGAGCGCCGTATTGGGGCTGTTGAATTGTTTCGCGATAATATCATAGATAACTTGCAGCGTAAAGATAAAAATATTAACGAAGATGGAGAACCGCTTCGCTCTTAACTGTAGTTTGATTCTGCTTTAATCAGCATTCGCACACCGAAACCCGATCTTCACCGAACTGCGCCCGTAATATTCTGGCTCCCCCGGAAAAGCGGATGGGTCTGGTCCTGTCTCATATCCACGATTGGAAACGCGCAGATTGAACATGTTATCCTGAAATGACCCGCCGCGAATCACACGTAGAAAATTCAACCCGCCATGCTCGGGCCCCAGTGGGTTTATGGCTGGTGACTCTCCGTAATATCTTCCACTGTAATAATCCGCCACCCATTCCCACACATTGCCCGCCATATCCAGCACGCCAAACGGACTTGCCCCCGCAGGATACGAACCCACACGGGTCACATCGCCGACGATGTTATTTGCATTCGAGTTCAGTTCATTCGGAGGTTCACCGCCCCAGGGATAAGTCCGCAGGTCATCACCGCGTGCGGCACGTTCCCATTCTGCTTCGGTGGGCAGCCTGCGCCCCGCCCATTGACAGTAGGTATTTGCGTCAAACCACGTCACCTGAATTACAGGATAATCCTGAAACTCAGGATTTCCAAAATAATCTCCGCGATTATCTGAATTGAGTTTGACTGGCAGCCTGCAAACGCCCGCCTGCACACACAGGTTGTACATGCCGTTGGTTACTTCCACTTGATCCATCCAAAATGCATCAAGCGTTACATCGTGTGCAGGGATCTCATCATTTTCAAGCAGTACATCCAGCCCGCCCATTTTCACCGTCCCAGCAGGGATGAGGAGTTGGGTCATGCCATCGGCGGTTGAAATCTTGATAGTTTCGGGCGTGGCAGTTGGAACAGGGGTGAAAGTAGCCTCAGGAGTTGCTGTGGATGAAACCACTGTCGGCGCAGGCGTTTCTGATGGCGCAACCGTGACGGTTTCCTCAGGCACGGGCGCAGGTGTGGGGGCGCTTTGACAGGCGGTGAGCAAAAGAATAAG
Source organism: Anaerolineales bacterium (assembly GCA_035339375.1). Classification (GTDB taxonomy): domain Bacteria; phylum Chloroflexota; class Anaerolineae; order Anaerolineales; family Villigracilaceae; genus Villigracilis. The sequence goes on from DAOQID010000150.1 coordinate 2,538, forward strand.
AGACAGGAGGGTTTTCTTCATCGGTGGTTTTCTGTGATTCATGTGCGCGAAATGCTAATTTGCTTTTTGGATTTATTGAATTAGACTGATGGCGTTCTTGGCCTGATCTTCGTAGAAGTTGGGGTTGATCTGGTCTGCTTTTTGCCAGGCCTTGAGCGCGCCGTCATAATCGCCGTTGCGATACAGACCGTATCCATACCACAACCAGGCTTCTTCAGACATTTCAGTGACACCGCGCGCATAATCGGTCAGCACCAGCAGGTCTTCATTGCGGTTGGAATGGAAATAGGCAAGGAAGGGGCCGAACTGATAGCGGAACATCCGCAAGGGCAGCCCGATCTCGCGGGCTTTGTCGTAGGCTTGCGCGGCTTCTTCATAGCGATCAAAGTAGACAAGGTTGCTGCCATAGTTGAACCATGCAAATGCATCGGTGGGGTTTTGGGCGGTATCGGTTTCAGATGCTGATAATGCCAATTGCCGATTCAGGCTTGCGTCCCAGTTGGAAGCGAGCAGGCTCTTCATCTCATCTTCAAATTGTGGAAAGTAGATCACGATGTACAGGTTGTTGAACGGCTTCCATTCCTTTTCGAGTTGAGAATAGGGCAGTGAAAGATCTGCGCCGTGATAGGAATCCTGAATGGTGAAGGTTTGGGTGTTGTCGTCATAGCCTGTGAGCAGAAGGTAGTGGGCAGCCCACAAGTCATCGTTTGGACCCAGCGCATCGTTCGGGTCGAGCGAGGTGACACTTTCGACAATGACGGGATAATTTGCGGCGATCAGTCGCTTAAGGGTTTCGATGCTGCCGCCCACACGATATTCCATGTTGAGCCAGCCCGCTTGTGTGCGGACGTAATAGCGAAGCTCTTCGGGGTTGACATTGCGGTCTTGTAAAATGGGTTTGATGACGTTGGCAATATCGGCTTGATTGCCTTTCCAGCCATAGAGATGTAACGCCATTGAGAGAGTGGCGGGGCCGCAGTTGTTTGGGGTTTGTTGCTCAAAAGGCGGTGACGCAATGGACGCCTGTGCGGGCAGGGGCGCAAAAGTTGCGGTGGGTGTGATGGAAGGCGTCAGGTCAATGACTGGGGCTGGCGTTTCAGTGGCTGTGGCAATGGAGGTTGGCGTAATGGGGTGGGGGGTGACTGGCAATGCAGTTGGCACTGGGCCGACGGGGTCAAATACGTTCTTTGTATAGATCATGAATTTTTCGATGCGCCACGAAAGAACCGAATTGACATACGGAATTTGGTACACCAAAACAGCCAACAAGAACAACCCTGCCAGCCCGATGAGGATATTTCGAATACGTTTGGACATGGGGCGAGTCTACCACGCGTTTATGAATGGGAATTTAACTTGAGAGGAGCGCAGTATTCGGATTGAAACTCATCAAATCATCTGCGAAAGATGGGAATTTTCTAAAGATGTTCCTGTTGGTAAGAAAACAAAAAACGACCTTGTCCTAAAATCGCATTTTTGACTTGACGCTCTCCCATCTCACAATTATGATGAATTTCACATGATGAAAAATACAACACTTATGACGCTTGATCCTGAAAAGTTACGCTCGGCCATGCGGGCCTGGTCGGCGGGGGTGACTGTGGTGACCGCCGTACATGATGGCCACAAACATGGTATGACCGTAAACTCATTTACGTCCATTTCGCTGGAGCCTGCCATGATCACCGTGTCTCTGCGGACGGGTACCCGTACACATGAATTGGTGACCAAATCTGGTGCCTTTGGCCTGACGATCCTTTCTGCAGAACAGGCTGATATTTCAAACCTGTTTTCAGGGCAGGTGACAGGGATCGAAGATCGATTTTCCAATTTGAATACGGAAACCATGGTCACAGGTTCACCCTTGATCGCGGGTGGTCTGGCCTGGCTGGATTGCCGCGTGGTGCAGACTTTCGATGCAGGCATGAATACGCTTTTCATTGCTGAAGTACTTGCTGCACAGGAAGCAAACGATGGCCCGCCCTTGATCTATCACAACCGAAAATATTGGAATTTGTCTGAAATATAAATTGAGGCCCGAAAGGTTTGATAACCTTTCGGGCCTGTTTATGGGAGGCTACCATGAACGACCAATTGACCGATGGGGAAAAGCAAATTTTGCTGCGCCTTGCACGTGAAGCAATGGACCATGCTGTGCGGGGAATGAAACTTCCGCCTTTGGAAAACGAATCTCTCTCTCCGCGTTTGCGTGAAAATGGTGCATCGTTCGTCACACTTACCATTCATGGTGAATTGCGCGGCTGCATTGGCGCTCTCGAGGCTTATCAACCGTTGGCAGATGATGTGCGTGAACATGCCATTGCTGCGGCTTTGAGTGATCCGCGTTTTCCACCCGTTGGAGAAAATGAATTAAACAGAATCAAGCTCGAGGTGTCGCGGTTGACCGTTCCTCATTTGCTGGAATATTCTTCGGGCGAAGAACTGCCTGTAAAATTGCGCCCGCATGTGGATGGCGTCATCTTGAAAGATGGGTTTCGCCGCGCTACTTTTCTTCCGCAGGTATGGGAGCAAATCCCTGATGCAGAAGATTTCCTTGACCATTTATGTTCCAAGATGGGGGCGAGGCGCGATCTGTGGCGAAAGACAAAATTGCAAGTTTATATATATCAGGTCGAAGAATTCCATGAAATGAATTAGAATCCAGTCATGGCTGAAGACCGACCCGATGACACCATGTTTCAGGATGCTGTGGATGCTTTGCGCCGCGGAGACAAAGCCCGCGCCAAAGAGTTGATCACGCTTCTTTTGAAAGCGGATCAGAATAACCCAACCTATTGGATCTGGCTCAGCGCCGCGATGGATTCCACCAAAGAGCGCATTTACTGCCTGCAAACAGCGCTCAAACTGGACCCTGAAAATGGTACAGCGAAACGCGGCTTGATCCTGCTCGGAGCATTGACCCCTGACGAAAGCATTCAGCCATTCCCCATGAACCGTCCGCGGGCATGGGAGGAAAAACTTTTACTTGCGAATGAAAAGCCAAAGGAAAAGGGCTTCAAGGCTTTTGCGAGGAGCCCCATTACGCGTTTGGCATTTGTATTGTTGATCGGTGCGGGGTTGGTTTCTGCGGTTATTTTTGGGTTTATTCTGCCGCGCCGCTCAAATATACGTCCCACTGAAACGAATACACCTGGTCCTTCTCCAACCTTTACCACCACACCGACCCTGTTTGGAGCAACAGCGCCCCCAACCAAGGCTGTGATCGGTCCCACCCCCTTGTGGATGTTCCTGCCCCAAACCTATACGCCGACGGCCGTTTATGTCAATACGCCGCGTGCTGCACAGTCAGGCGATCAATATCGACTGGCACTTGCCGCATATGCTCAGGAAAATTGGGATGAATACATCACCAACATGCAAATCATTGCTTCGTTGGAACCTGAAGCCGCCGATGTGCCATATTTGATCGGAGATGCCTATCGTTTCAAGGGAGATGCCGATAGCGCCCTGGATTTCTACAACGAGGCCTTGAAGATCAACGAAGATTTTGGCCCTGCCTATTTGGGGTTGGCGCGTGCCAGATTGTTGGATAATCCCAAAGCCAATGTGGATGCCCTTTTTGAGCAGGCCATTGACTTGGACCCTGATTTTGGTGAAGTGTATCTGGAGCGGGCGCGATACAACATCATCAACAACGACCCCGAAGCTGCCATTGTTGATCTCGACCGCGCGGATAAGCTGATGCCCAATTCGCCCGTCGTTTACATGGCCTATGCCGATGCCTATCTTGCGATGGATGATAAGAAGGGTGCATTGGAGGCCGCTGAAACTGCCTACTCGTTGGATATCACCAACCTGGAAGTGTACAAGCTGTTAGGGAAACTGCACATTGAAGGCGGCGAGTATGCACGCGCCATCGAAGCGTTGGATGTCTATGCTGTTTATGAAACGGAAGATGATCAGGTCTTTGCCCTGCTTGGACAGGCCTATTATGAAATGGGCGATTACGAGACGGCTACATCCAATTTTGAAAAAGCCGAGGCGATTAACAAGAATGGCTTGCGGAAGTTCCTGGTCTATAAAGGGCTCGCCAACCTTGAACTGAACAACCTGGATGCCGCCGTGGAAGATCTTGAAAAAGCCGCCAGTGCAGACGATACTTCCTTTGAAATCAATCTTGGTTTGTTGAGAGCCTATTATTTGCAGGAGAAATTCGGCAGCGCCTTCCTCAAGGCGGAAGCACTCAAGTCGCTGGCTGAGACGGATGAAGAAACCGCGGTGATGCTGTACTGGCATGCACTGGTTCAGGAGAAACGCGGTGAAGCGAGAGAGGCCATCAAAGATTGGAAGGCGCTTCTGGCATTGGATGCCGATGTAATGACCGAGCAAATGCGTGCCGACGCAGAATTGCATTTGAAAACCATGGTCACGCCGACGAATACGCCGAAAGGCGGCACAACCAAGACCGCCACGCCAGGAAAGACACCCACACCAAAAGGTGGAACAGGTACGCCAACACCAACACCGACGCCAAAGTAGGTAGGTGGAAAGTGGGGGAGTGTACGGGAAAAGATGAAAGATGAAAGAGAGGCATCCTTTTGGAATGCCTCTCTTTATTATCCTGATTACTTTTTCACTGATTACTGCTTTTTCGCTTTCCCCCGACATTCCGCACATGGACACAATGCTCGCAAATAATGCCAGTTGTAAATTCCATAATCATGGCCGTCTTCCCAGACAATGGTCAACGCGTAGGAGCCGACTGCGACGACATTGGCCAGCCGCGTTGATTGAGAGTCTTCCATCTGGCGGGTGAATACTTCAGCATCAGGCTCTGATTTCATATTTTCGTGTCCGCCACGGCAGGAGGCGCATGGACAGGCCGCGCGCAACAACCCAAAGGGATATACACTGGTATGGTTATCATCCCAGGTGACGGTAAATTCTTTTTTGCTTTTGTTGGCGGTTACGCCTGTTGGTTTTTCAGACATTTTTCCTCATTATAAAAACTTTTTGAACCGTGAAGCGTGCTGTAAACGCGAAAAAAATATTTCGGGTCTTTTGGCATGCTTTGCGGTAATTAACTACGGTGAAGGGACTACCGCCAGAAAATCTGCAGCGGCCCAGCCTGCACGGTTTTCGTCATAGGGTGCCACGAGATACCACCACGTATATCCATCTGCGGTTTGCGGGCCATCACGGACGAGAAATACTTCTGATTCGCCGCCGAAGAACACCGTATCGCCTGTCAACCCCGCAATGGAGCGGATGCGCAAGCCTTCGCCTTCGGTTCCGCTGATCTGTACATAGGCGCCAATACCAATTGTGCCGGGAGCCAGGGTTGGGGTGACAAGGCTGGGGTCGAGTGTGGGCACAAGGGGAGCGTTGGGGGTATGTGTCGGGGCGGGGATCATTGTCAGATCGGCAGGAGCAAACCCAACGTCAGGGGTGAAGCGCGGAGAGGTCCAGCCGATGATGATCAGGGTGACGATCAGTAAAATCCCTGCAAAGGCGATTGCGCCAAAAATTGTCCAGCGATTAAAGTAGGGTTTGAAATCCATGTCGTGTCATTGCGAGGGCGTTCTTTCTCCTGCCCGAAGCAATCTCCAGTTAATGTTTATGTGGGTTTTTCAATAAATACAGTGCGTCTTTTGGCATGAGAATTTTGAGCGCACGGTGTTTGATGGTGATATCTGCGTGAGAACTGCCGAGCGCGGGATCGCCATCCACTTGAATGGAGAAGGCCGCGTCTGATTCTACCCGCGCCGTGTGAAATGGCAAGCGCCGCGCCTGATCAGAGGTGAGGTGACGACCTGCAACGAGATCAAAAAAATGGCGCAGCGCATCCGCAACACTGTTGCCGCTAAGCAGCCACATATCCATTTCGTTGTCGTCGAGCAGGGCTTCAGGTGAAAGCACCGACATGCCTCCCGCGTAATGGCGGATGTTGGTGGCAACCGCCACGAGATAATGACCTTCAACCAGTTTGTCGTCTGTCCATACGCGCAGATCGAGACCATGCCAAAAGGTGGCTTCCCAAACGGTGGTGGCAAAAAAATGCGGGACGGAGATGTGCTTGAAAAAACGATGGCGCGGTTCGATCTTGTTGATGGTGTGCGCATCCAGACCAACGCCTGCCCACAGCAAAAAGGGTTGGTCGTTGCACATGCCCACATCCACTTGCTGCACATCAACATTGGCGAGCAATTTTGCATTCTCGCGCAGTGACCACCAATTGAACCAGCTGAACGGTTTTTGTCCCTGCTCAATGGCCCAGACGTTGGTTGTGCCTGCGGGCAAAACGGCGAGCGCAGTATCCGAATCCAACAATCCACTGGCGACCTGTCCCACTGTCCCATCACCACCGATGGCGAAGACCGCGTCATATTTTTCTGCGGCGGCTTGGTGCGCAGTTTGGGTGGCATGGGTGCCGCTGAGGGTTTCGGCGATTTCGATGCTCCAGCCCGCTTCCTTGAGCGGATGCATGATCCCACGCACATAACGTCTCACAGGGTAACGTCCCGCGGCTGGATTGTAGAGGAGAAGTCCCTTGCGCATG
>DAOQID010000151.1:0-8938 GCA_035339375.1 Anaerolineales bacterium
CATGAAAACCACCCATCCCCTTCTCGACCTTGCCCGTAAAAGCGGAAACCCTGTCATCACAGGAAATCAGGTCACCTTTGTATGGAAAGGGAAATCCGCGCCGTGTTTGATCACTGACATCCACGAATGGGAGGATCATCCGCAAAAGCTGACCCGCACCGCCCCCGACCTGTGGACCTGCTCACTCGACCTGCATCGAGATGCCTACCTCGAATACGCCTTTTACGACCCGCGCACAAAAAAACGCATCAAAGACCCATTGAATAAAAAAACGGTCTACAACGGCATCGGGCAATACAACCACTTCTTTTACATGCCCGCCGCAAGCCCCACCATCTACACCGCCAAACGCAAAGAGATCCCCATCGGCAGGATCACCCGTCACCTTGTGGATGCATCGTTGATTCACGAAGGCGGCAAACGCGAACTGCACCTCTACCACCCACCCGTCCACGAACCTGTGCCGCTCCTGCTGGTGTACGACGGCACCGACTACCTCAAACGCGCCATGCTCAACAACATCGTGGATAACCTCATCAACGAAAAACGCATCCGCCCGATCGCGATGGCCTTCCTGCAAAATGGAGATGACCACCGCAGCCTGGAATACGCCTGTTCAGATGCGACCCTGACCGCCCTCGATCAATCCATCCTGCCATTTGCCAGCCAGAAATTGAATCTACTCTCCCCGAAACAGACCCGCGGCGCATTTGGCGTATTGGGCGCATCCTTCGGCGGATTAATGTCCATGTACACGGGGCTGCGCATGCCCGATATCTTTGGGAAGGTCATCTGTCAGTCAGGAGTCTTCGAATTAAACAGCCGCGACTTCGTCGCCGTGGACCTGATCCGCGCGAAGCAATCCCGCGAGATCGCGATCTGGATGGATATTGGCCGCTTCGACAGTCTGCTCGAAGATAACCGCCGACTTCAACCGCTCCTGAGAGAGAACGGCTACAACGTCACCTACCGCGAAGCGAACGCAGGCCACAACTTCACCTTCTGGCGGAATGAAATTCCAATGGCATTGGAGGCAATGTTCCCTGCATGATCCTCGCAACCTTATGCTACGTCAAAAAAGATGGGCACACCCTGATGATCCATCGCAACAAACGCCCCAACGACATCCACGAAGGCAAGTGGAATGGACTCGGCGGCAAATTTGAAAAAGGCGAATCCCCCGAAGAATGTGTCATTCGCGAAGTGTGGGAAGAATCGGGGCTGACCCTCCGCACACCGCGCCTGCATGGCACCCTCACCTTTGCCAATTTCAAAGGCAATCACTGGTACGTCTTTGTTTTCACAGCGCATGAATTTGAAGGCAAACTTCTGCAGGATGTACCCGAAGGCAGCCTGGAATGGGTCCCCGATGAAAAGATCCTCGACCTCCCGCTTTGGGATAGCGACCAGGTCTTCCTGCCGTGGATCGAACAGGGACGATTCTTCTCCGCCAAATTCAACTACGACGGCGAACGCTTCATCAACCACGCTGTGGCATTTTATTAACTGATGTTACGCAGGACTGCAAGATTTATCCTGCCATTCGCTTGTTTTCCCAACTTGCAGGCGCAAAGTGAACTTTGCGGCACACCCCAACCCCATCCCATTCAAACTGATACAATGGAAGCATACATTCGACGGACGATTGGCCATGTAAGAGGAGAGCAGCCATGAAACTCGAAACCATCACTCGTGTTCCCGAAAATCAAACCCATCAAACGCCCCTGCTTTTTATCCACGGCATGTGGCATGGCGCCTGGTGTTGGGATGAATTCTTCCTGCCCTTCTTTGCAGGGCATGGATTTCATGTCACAGCACTCAGCCTGCGCGGACATGCAGGCAGTGAAGGGAATATCCGTGGAAACAAAATTGCGGATTACATCCATGATGTGGAGCAGATCGCAAAAACGCTTCCGACTCCCCCTGCCCTGATCGGCCATTCGATGGGCGGATTTCTCACCCAGAAATATCTCGAAAGAAATACAGCGCCTGCCGCCGTGCTGCTGGCATCGAATCCATACTTTGGATTGTGGCCAACCTTTCTGCGCATGTCCGCACAGCGCCCGTTGACCTTGCTGAAGGTACTCTCGCAACTGCGTTTGTATCCAGTGGTGGAAAATTCCGAAGCCGCCCGCTGGACCCTGTTTTCAAAAGACATGCCCGAAGAACAGGTTTTGAAATATCACAAAAAGATGAACGATGAATCTTTTCGCATGTTTCTTGACCTGCTCGGGCTGAATCTGGCTCATCCTCAAAAAATCAAAACGCCCCTGCTCATCCTCGGTGCGGAATTTGACAACGCCATCACCGCGGGTCAGGTCCATGCCACGGCGCGGGGATACGGGCTGCAGGCAGAGATCTTCCCGAACATGGCACACGACATGATGGTGGAGGCAGGTTGGAGATCGGTAGCCGAAAGAATCCTGAACTGGTTGAACGAAAAAGGAATATGACCATGAAAAAAACATTTATCGGTATTGCTGTGCTGGTCATCACCACACTGGCCTGTTCCACGCTGATGCCCGCCCAAAGTGCCGCAGAACCAACCGTCGGCGCAACGGATGTTCCTGCGCCAGGATCAGGCGTCGGCTTAAGTGGGCTCGATGGGTTTCCTTGTCCAGATAGTGATTTCACCTGCGTTACATTAACCGTGCCGCTGAATCATTTCGACCCATCCGATTCGCGCACGCTGGAGGTTGTCTTTGGTGTTTTGCCTGCAACGGGTGAACGCAAAGGCATGTTCGTCACTGCCACTGGCGGGCCTGGCACGGCAGGTTTGATGAGCGCAGATGGATACACCGCTGTGATGGACCCCGCCATTCCCGAGCATTACGACATTGTTTTCTTTGATCAGCGTGGCGTGGGGCAATCGGGCGGGTTGCAATGCACAAATGCGGCCGCAAAATATTTCCTGGCCGATTTTTCCACAGGCACACCCGAAGAGGAGCAGGCGCTTTTGCAGACAGCACGCAGCTTTGCAAATGACTGTGTCACCGAAGCGGGCAACCCCGATTTTCTTCCATACCTTGGCACCGCTCAAGCCGTGGAAGATCTGGAGCTTTTCAGGCAGGCGATGGGCGATGAAAAGATCTGGTTGTATGGCGAAAGTTATGGCACGCAATATGCGCAGACCTACGCCGCGGCACACGCCGACCATCTGGCGGGGTTGATCCTTGATGGCACGGTGGATCTCACGCTGACAGGGTTGGAGTATTACACCCAACAAGCGGCAGCCTTCAACAGCACGCTGACCCTGACCCTCGAAGCCTGCAACGCCGATGATATCTGCGCAGAGTCGATGGGCGGCGGTGATGCCATTGCAGCCTACAACAAACTTTCACAACGATTGAAACAAGGCAGCATTGAATTCAACTTCCCCCTGCCTTCGGGCGGCATTGCAAACCGCGCCTTCACTTTTTCAGATCTTGAAAATTCAGCAGCCAGCTACATGTATTCCGAAACATTGCGCATGATCTTCCTGCGCGCGCTGGCGGCGTACTCACGCAATGAAGATATTGTGCCCATGGCGCGCATCCTGTATGCATCGCTGGCGCTCGACCCAGAAACACTCATCCCCAAAACCGACCCTTCCTATTCAGATGCGTTGTTTTATGCAGTGGAATGTCAGGATTACAGTTATTTCAGCGGCACACCCGAAGAACGCGGCACGGCTTTGATGCAGGCGGGAAATGCGGTTGAACAATCGCTGGAAAATTTCGAATCGATCTTTTATGGGGATGTGCCCTGTCTTTTCTGGCCAAACACACCCACCGAAAACACCCGCCCCGCGCCGCTTGTGGCTGATGGTGTACCCACATTGGTCCTTGGCGCAACCGCCGACCCCGCCACACCGGTCTCGAATGGCATTGCGGTCTTCCGCCGCCTTGCTGATGGCTACCTTGTGACACAAAATGGAGGGCCGCACGTCACCTATGGTGTTGGCTCGGCCTGCGTGGATGCGATCGTGACGGAGTTTCTGGTGAACGGCCAACTGCCCGCAGAGCGCGAAAACACCTGCGAGGGTGTGGTGGCCGATGAATTCATTTCATTACTGCCGTTGGATGCAAAAGAGTTTATTGACCCGCTCGATGCACTGACCATGATCGAAGATGAGATCTATCTTCTTCCTGAATACTATTACTGGGATTACATCACACCGACCTCGATCGGATGTCCATTTGGCGGCGTGATGACCTTTGAAGCCGCGGATGCAGGCGATTCTTTCTCCTTCGACAACTGCTCCTTCACAAATGGCTTTTCCCTCAGCGGCAGTGGATTCAATAACCTGGACGACGGCACCTTCGCTTTCGATGTAACCGTCAGCGGATTGAAAGCGGGCACACTCACCTACCTCCACGATTCAGAAGGCGGACGCAACGTCCGCGGGGAGTATGGCGGCGAGGCTATTGATATTTCAAGGTAGAGACTGCCTGCTTGTACGGCAGGTCTATTGCTGATTCTTCAGCCAGATCACCAATTTTTCAAGATGCTCCTGGTGGTGTTCGTAAGAAGCCACCAGGATGAACGCAAGCGAATATCCCTTCAACCATACATATCTATCCCCATCGAGCAAATATCTTTCTGAAACCCTCCCGCCCAGATCAAGGAGTTGAAGAAAACCTTCCCTCCATTTTTTATTCACCTCCACCCACGGTTGGTCGTGAAAGTTCTTATAGATCCAGGCATTTGTCTGGCTTGCGTTTTCATCCCAATTGCCCGGGAAACTTACAAGCCAGGCTGGGAATTCAGGCTCACGATCGAGCAAGCCTGCTTTCATCCTTGCAATTGAAATCTGCTGCCAGCCCCACAAGTGATTAACGATATCTTTGACAGACCAGTCCTCATCGAAATTTGGGGCGGTCATTTGTTCTTCGCTCAACGATTCAAGCAATGCCTCCAACTGATGGAACTGTTCCTGCAACGCCGCCAGGATATGATCTTTCATGCTCATGATGTGCCTCATTGGGTCAAACCATCATCCCCAGCGGACGGCTTCACAGCGCTCGCAATCGGGCCTGCCGCACAACAAAGCCAGCGGATTATCCCTGATGGCATCCATCACGGCGTGAATCAGATTCCGCAGGGGTACGGCCTGCACAAGCGCATTGCCAACTTCCACACGGCGGGTGAATTTTTCCACAGCGGGTGCAATGGCATTGAATCCCTCTGAATCACCGGGAAAGCCGGGGCATTCCACCACCCTGCCCGGGGTCAGCGCCCAGCGGATAAACTGCATTCGGCCCGAGAGCTTCTCAGCATAATGGATGCTCGTATTCACCCGATGATCCACTCCAAGTAACAGCACCCAGCCATCCCGTTCGGCCAGAGCCGCAATGGGCGCCAGCGGCTCATAAATGGTCTGCGCGTTGACGATCGCATCTGCATTGATCCCCGCAAAAGACTGGATCGGGTGTGAAGAACGCCTCGCCTTCGGATGGTTTCGCAACACCTCAGGCAGGATGCCCATCAACTTATCTACGGGCATATCAGGGCGGTAAGGTTCGGCCATTTTGTTCAAATCGGCTTCACTGCCATAGGTGATTCCGTTGTGCGGCGGCCCCACCTCCGGATTCAACATGGTTTTGTAGGTGAAGGTCGGCATGATCACTCCGCGCGTGGTTTCAAGCAGGGCATCGAGCACAGCCGAGGCCTCCACCGAACCAAAGGCGCGTAGTGAGGCATGTGCAATGACAAGTTGTTTGCTCAGGCCCAATTGTGAAAAAGCATTTCGCAGGTTCATTCGTTTGACAATCAGATGGTTGGATGGTTAAGGGTTCAAACAGCGAACAGGCTACTTCCCTTTCCAGTTCGCCTTGCGTTTTTCAATGAAGGCTTTCATGCCTTCCTTTTGATCTTCCGTTGAAAACAGCGGATAGAAGTTGCGTTTCTCAGCCCGCAGCCCTTCGGTCAGTGTGGTCTCGAAAGCGGCGTTGACGGCATCCTTCGCCATGCGCACCGCCATCGGCGCGCGCGAAGCGATCTCTTCTGCAAAAGCAATGGCAGAATCGAGATAGCCTTCCACAGGCACAACCCGATTCGCGAGCCCGAACTGCAGGGCTTCGGCGGCGGTCAGTGTGCGGTTGTTGATGACCATTTCCATTGCAAGTTGTTTTCCGAGCAAACGCGCCAGCCGCTGGGTTCCGCCCCCGCCGGGAATCACACCGATGGTGATCTCAGGCTGTCCAAATTTCGCTGATTCAGAAGCGACGATCATATCGCAGGAGATCGCGAATTCGCACCCGCCGCCCAGCGCCCACCCCGAAACCGCCGCAATGACCACCTTTTTGATCGCGCGAATACGGTCCCATTTTTCAACGCGCCCCTGTGTGATCATTTCAAAAGGCGAGGCTTCTGCCATCTCCTTGATATCTGCGCCCGCGGCAAAGACTTTCTCGTTGCCGGTCACCACCATCGCACCGACGGCGGGGTCTGTATCAAAGGCTTCCAGCGCGTCGAACAACTCGGTCAACATGGTGGAATTGAAAGCGTTCATCGCCTGCGGGCGATTCAGGGTGACAATGCCCACCCGTCCGCGGGTTTCTGTCAGAATGGTTGTGTATGCCATGAGTCCTCCAAGTGGATTGGGCATTTCCATGCCCATGCAGTAAATTATAAGGGATGAAAGGCCTTGTTGTATAATCGCCCACTGGAGAACAAAACATGCAAATCTTATTAATGATCCATTCTTATGTCCGTTGGTTGATCGTCCTTGTTGCCATTGCGGCTGTCATCAAATTTGCACTGGGCTGGCTGCGCGGCGGCCAATTCAAAGGCATGGACCGCGGTCTTGCCTCTGGTTTCAGCGGCTTGATCGACCTGCAAGCCACACTCGGCCTCATCCTCATGTTATGGTCTGGTTTTAGCGGTGTCGGCTTCCCCATGTTCCGAATTGAGCATGCCACCACCATGGTCATTGCTGCGGTAGTGGCGCATCTGCCTGCCCGCTGGAAAACCGCCGCAGACAAGACCCGCTTCCGCAACACCCTGTTCTGCGTCCTCGGCGCATTGCTGCTGATCTATGTCGGGGTGATGCGACTGCCTGGCGGGTGGAGCAGGTAACGGCTGCGTCTGATCGGTCTTTTTTCCAAAAAATTATTCTCAGTTTATATTAATCATGATAAACTTTGTCATGTCGTTCAGGCTGGAACGTTGACACACTTGGAGAAGAGATGGAAAACAAGTTATATGTAGGCAACCTGCCCTACGCCACCACTGAAGATGAACTCAAAGCTCACTTCAGTCAGGCCGGAACCGTTACTTCTGTTGCGTTGATCAAAGATCGTGCCACTGGCCGCGCCAAGGGTTTCGGCTTTGTCGAAATGTCAACAGCCGACGAAGCGCAAAAGGCCATCAGTATGTTCAATGGCCAGAACTTTATGGGGCGCTCCATCACGGTTAATGTCGCCCGCCCGCCTGAAAACCGTCCGCGTAATTTCGGTGATCGAAACCGCGGCGGTGGACAAAACCGCAACTAGAAAAATCTCCAGCCCTGAACCTGCATGAAATCAACAGCCCCGAATGAACGGGGCTGTTATCATTAAGGCATGAAACGCATCATCCTTCTCGGCCCCATCCTCTTTGCCATCGTTGTTTCCACGCTCACACTCGTCAAATACGAATTCTTGCGCGGCCTCGGCTGGCATCCCATCCACGACCCCACCTTCGATTGGCCAAGCGGCCTCGCTCTTGGGCCCTACGGATGGATCATGACCGCGACCTTCATCATCAGCGGATCGCTCATGACCCTCTTCGCCGCCCGTCTCTTTCTGGACCTTGAACCTGTCCGCACATCTCAAATTGGATGCACCCTTCTGGCATTCTCTGGTTTAGCCCTTGCCGCCCTCGCATTCACCACCGACCCAACCCTGCGCACCACACCCGCCACCTGGCATGGACGTTTGCACGACCTGTCTTTTGTGCTGCTGGGCCTCACGCTCTTCCCCGCCATGATCGTGCTTGGGTTTGCCTTCCGCAAAAGCGAACGATGGAAACCCTATGCCTTCTATACCTGGCTGACCATTGCGCTGGCCGCTCCCGCCTTCGCCATCAAAGGCGCGGCATTTTATGTTTTCCTTTTTGCAATTCTGCTTTGGAATGAAATCATAGCCTTGAAATTGACCGATTAGAAGTAGGCAGGCCGAAAATTTCCGCTCTGTTTTACGGCATGGTATACTCCACAAAACATTACATCCCAAAAAAGAATCAGGGAAAGATATGCGAATCGCAAGAGCCATCAAAACCGACCAGGAAACCATCAAACGTTTCCTCGATGTACTGGGCGGGGGATCCGTTGCCCTTGGTAACAGCAGACTGGCCCAGGTCAGTTTTTTCGTGCTTGGCCACAGTTTCATTCAGGAATTCATCGAAGGTATCTTTCGAAAAAAGGAAGAATACCTCATCAACGCGCTGGAAGATGGCGGCTTCCCCACCGAGGGCGGTCCCATTGGCTCACTAAAAGCTGACCAGAAAAAATGCCTTGAAGCGGCCGAGCACCTTCTGCACGCATCACAGCAATGGCAGGATGGCGACGAAATAGCGCGCAGCGAAGTGGGGTGGGCGGTCAGCGAATTCAACAATTCGTGCCGTCAACGCCTTGACCGCATGAAGAATCTGATCATCCCACTGCTGGAACAAACCTTCTCCCTTGAAGAAGATCAAAAAATGGCTGAAGAGATCACCAACATGGCCTTCGAAAATCTTCCCAAAGACACGCCAGACAAGTACATTAAGGTCATTGAGAAACTCGAAGAGCAGTTGAGCGATTGGAAGTAGCAGTAAATAAGTCATCACTCAAAACAGGTCAGAAACTCTGACCTGTTTTGTCTTTAATTGCCTAAACTCTGGATTGCCAGCAAATTATATATAATGTACAATCCGCGCCAATCAAGGAATCATTCCCCCATGCTAAATCTCAACCTCAAAACCACCCCCTTCCACG
>DAOQID010000152.1:0-8530 GCA_035339375.1 Anaerolineales bacterium
CCCACCACAAACAAAAACACATCGAGTAAGGGTGTGTTTTTTGTTTTCCAGTCGCGCGTCCCCATTGAGGAAATCCATTTGAAAAACTTTGCCGCGAATTGCGCGAATTTACGCGGATTCAAAAAAAGCATCGTAGCAGAATCTCAACCCTGACCGATCTTTCTTTCCAGATCATTGACATGCTCTAACTCATGGAGCGCCAGGGACCTCGCCCGCAAGTAGATGGATTCTTTTCGCTTCTTGCCTTCCTCGCGAATTGGTCTTGCCCATTGAGCTTCGGTCAGTGCCGACAGGACTCTCAGCAAAACCTTGCGGCGGGTTTTGAAATACGTCAGCAACTCGGGGAAATCAAGCAAGTCAAATCGCAACAACTTCCCCCACTCCCGTTCAGAGTGGATATCCGCCAGGAGGGGTTCATCCACGAGCAAAGCGAGGTAGATGGACTCTGATATCCGTGCTTCGCTGTTGATCAAATGCGCCAGTGTTTCGGTGAAGGAACGTTCGTTGGCACCCAGCGGCTGACGGAGTTTTTCAGCAGAGACTGCTTTGCTCAGAGTTTCCATCTTTTCGGGAGTCTCTTGAAGCAAAGCCAGAATGCTGGCAATATTGGCTGAGGTCAACTCGGTGGAGATCTTCTTTTGCATGTCATTTCCAGACTTGTTTTGCGATCCGCAGAAAATTCCCACCCAAAATACCAGCGATCACCTGCTCACTGTGACCATTTTTATGCAACAGGTCTGTGATCTCAGGGAGTTGTTCTGGCTCAACAAAGGCCAGATAATCGTTCATCTTGTCAGGCGGAAATACATCAGGATGACCCTCGATGTAATCGATCAATTCCTGCTTATCCACAACATAATCGAGGCCAATACCAACATGTTCGGGGCCGACCAGATCCATTACATATTCGATGTGCTTGACCATGATCTCGCTGGTGGTTCCGCCGAGAAAATCACCAATGCCATTGATCGCAATCACGCCGCCTGTTTTGGCACAGGCTTTGATCTGTTCATCGGTGATATTCCGCGCATTATCGCGCAGCGACTTGGGGTTGGAATGGGAAAAGATGACAGGCGCCGCCGAGGTTTCAAATGCCTCCATCGTGGCACGATAGCTCATGTGAGTCACATCCACCACCATGCCCACACGGTTCATCTCACGAATCACCTGTTTTCCAAAATCGGTCAGGCCGATGTGACCTTCCATGCAGCCGCCTGAGGCGCGGTTGTCTTTGTTATAAGCCAGAAGCATTTGACGGACGCCAAGGTCATAGTAGAACGAAATGAGATTCAAATCTCCGCGCAAGGGGTCGGAGCCTTCGAGGTCGAAGGCCACTGCGAGTTTGCCAGATGCTTTCGCGCCGATCACATCGTCCACCGCAAGAGCAAGCACGAGGTCGTCAGGATGCGCGGCAATATATTTCCTGAAACAGGCCAGTACCTGAATCACATTCTCGAAGGAATCCATATCCATGCCGATATTCAGGGAGACGAAATTCACGCCGCTATCTTTGTAGCGTTTCAATTCGCTCAGATCGGAGTTGGGGTTGAGCGGGAAGCAGGCATGTGCATCCCAGACGAGGGATTGAGAGTGGATTGAGTTCATGGTGTCCAAAAGTTTCCTGTCATCACCAGCAGGCAGAGCAGAGTGACGCTGTCTGAATAATAATCTTCACGAGTGGCATAGACTGAATCATAAACGGCGTTCAGCCAATCCTGTTGGGCGGAATCGTTCATGGCCGCAACGCCCAACGGGGCCACGAAAAACGACGTGAAGTAATCGCTGTTTGGCAAAGGCGTACCGTTCAAGTTATATCCAGCGCGGAAGTTTGCAGGGCTGCCAGACACCGCAGATTCAGCCCAATGAGAGATCTTCAACGCACTTGCACGTGAGGCGGCATCATCGCTCAACAAGGCATCCATACCCAAACGCCACGGGTCGCGCCCAGCATTGTAGCTGTAGGCGCCGTCGGTATCTGCTTCCAGAAAATTGACGGGAGCGGGTTCATAACTGCCATTTTTCCTGACAATAAAATCAGGCAGCAGACCTGTTTGCGGACTGTGATTGGCCTGCATTGCAACAACCACACCCTGGCTTTGTGCAACCACATCATCCCAAACTGGATTCCCCGTAGCCTGCCCATACGCGCGGAAATTGGTCAGCATGAAATCGGAGGAACGCGGCGTGTATTGGTTGTAGGTCACACCATTTGGATCTGTCCAGTCGCCGAGCATGGGCAGATGACTGGAAGGCCCGATGGTCGATTCTAAAATACCTGCGATCATTGTTTCCGCTTCGGCTTTGTAATTTACGAGCCCTGCGCTGCCCCATTGGGCATCTGCCAGCAGTAAACCGAAGGCAATATCTGCATCGCCGTCAAAGGCTGAGTCGTTGCCATCGGTTTGAGGCACCTTCCAATCCATCAGACGCGGATCGCCTTCACTGGGATGCGCACGCGCGAAGGCCCACAATCCATCAAAGATGGCTTGCGCATCAGGGTCATACCCCGCCATGATGGGGACAATCAACATGCCATAGCCCTGCCCTTCAGATACGGTGGCTGAACGGTCAGGTTCATTTTTTCCGAACGCCACGCGAAACATCGGAATGCCATCGGCATTCACGCCCGCTGCGATCAGGTAATTCGCCTTCCAGTAATCATAAAAAGCGCGGACATCGTCATCAAGCTGCTGCTGGGTGCGATGATCGGGAAGAATGCTGCCGGGCGCATACTGGACATGCTGCGGAAACGGGCGCAGGGAGGTCTGGTCAATGGGCGGGGGAACATAATTAGCGCCGTGAATGGCACGCAGGATAAAAACAGACATCTGATCGCGGCTGACAAATGCTTCGGGGCAGAACTGCAAAGGGTTGGATGAACAGCCCCCGGTGTAGCCTTCGGCGTAGAGTTGTCCGATCCAATCACGGGCCCAATAATCCGCGGGCACATCGCTGAAGACATCCGCCGAGGCAGGTGGACTATAGGCACTGCCATATTTGGCGCGGAGGAGGAAAACCGCCATCTGTGCGCGGCTGACATTTGCTTCTGGACAAAATAGTTTCGGGGCGCTGCTGCATCCGCCTGTGACGCCATCGGCGTTCAACTGATTGATCCATGCGCTGGCCCAGTAATCGGCTGGGACATCTTCAAAGATCACCGAAGTGGCTGGCGGTGTGAATGTGCTGCCATGAATGACACGCACAAGAAAGACCGCCATTTGCGCGCGAGTGACCACCGCATCGGGGCAATATCGCAAGGGAGCAGTGCTGCATCCGCCCGTTACACCTTCGGTGTAAAGCTGGTTGATCCACGCCACCGCCCAATGGTTCTGCGGAACATCCACAAACTGATTCGGCACAGCAGCGTGAGATGCATTGGTCTCAGCAAAAACGGGAACAGCCGTTGAAAGCGAAAGCAGAACAACCAACCCAAGCATGAACAGTTTTTTCATCACAGGCTCCTCCAACGATAAATCATCTCAGACGGGGAATGACGGTGGGCTGTCACAACGAGAACAGGCTTATTTTGTCAAAATGGTCGGGTCAATTAAACCCGCATTCGTCAATAAAGTGTGGATGAAAATAAAAGGCATTGAAACGATGATCGGAAACACGAACCCCAGCAGGTATCGAAGCGGCCTGTTCAACGGACGGGTGCTTTGCGATCTTAATGAAAGGATCGACGGCATGATGATCGCCATGTAGGTGAACATTGTAGGAAGGATCAGGGGAATCCCAAGAATGGGGATCGTCAGGACATGGATATAGATCTTTTCCGAAAACAACCCAAAGAGTCCCACGAGGACGAACACCTCAGTCCGCGAGTATGCACAAAACTTGAGCAGAACATACCAGCCGACGATGAAGCCAGGCAGCAAAAGCAGGTTGTTGAAATAATACAAAGGCACAACGGCAAACAACTGCCCTACACTGTCCACATTCAGCAAGTGGACAGCCACCCCAGCAATGGTTTCTTCAACAAGGATCATGACGAGACCCAGCCCAACAAAAAGCGGAAATTCAGGCAATGGACGGGCTTGCAGCCAGAGGCTCAGGCGCTCTCGCTTCTTCCATAGCCAACCTGAGAATGTCAGCCAAACGGCATAATAGAAACCGCGTGCTGATGAAGGCTGGCCGCCAAGAAAGGCAATGACAAGAAACGCAACGGATAGAACAAGCAAGACAAGAAGGCGTCTATCCATGATCGGCTGGGTTGTGCTGGGTTTATCAGTCATAACGATCCTTCAAAAAATTCCGCCGTGAAAACCAAAATCCACGCACGACGGTTTTATGCAAAACAATTGTGCGTGGATTTTACTATGCGTTTTCAAGGTTTGAGATGCACCCCCAAACGACCATGACGACCATATTGTTAAAACAAGATCGGTCTAAAACTTTTCAGGCGCCTCACACCAGCACTTTGCCGAGGAAATTGAGAAGCGTGTCGTTGAATTGGTCAGGCCGCTGCAATGGGGCAAAGTGGCTCACACCCGAAAGATAAACAAAGTCCGCGTTTGGAATGCTGCGCGCAAGGTATTCAGCATGTTCAAGTTTGATGAATTCGTCAAACTCACTGTGGATGACCGCAACCGGCACAGTGATCTGCGCGAGGTCATTGGCGGAGTAATTGGGCTGTGTCCTCTGCATGAGACCCACCGCTTCAGACAACGCCTCAAACTGGTCTGGCGTTTCTGACAGTTGACCATAGTCTTTGATATGCCTGCCGATACACCGCTGGAGAATCGGGGCGAACTCGGTAATTTCCTTCGCGCCGCTCGGATCCATATTGCAAGCAAAGAAGAAGACACCTTCCACCCGTGCAGGCACCTGTGCAGCAAGGACCAACGCGATACATGCGCCATCACTCCAACCAGCCAGCGCCGCTTTTTCAACTCCTAAAACATCCATCACGGCCAAAACATCGGAGGCCATCAACTCATAGGTATATGGACGGTCATCACGCGTACTGCGGCCATGTCCGCGGCTGTCTATGACAATGGTGCGGTAGCCATTCCCGATCAGGGTGGGGATTTGATATCCCCAATTCCCGCTATGGCCAAGGCCGCCGTGCAACAACACCACGGTTGGACCCACCCCATAGTCTGCGTACCAGATGCGGGCGTTGTCATGATCGATATATCCCTGATTTCCAGAATCTGGCAGTGGTGCGGCTCCTTCCGCTTCAAATCTGCCGAGATCGTCATCGTAGGCTTCCATTGTTTCTCCTTGCATGGTCATCTTCCGCCGTTGGCCAATTCTTCCAAAGCCGTTTTGATTTCGGGTTTGATGGCTGCCAGTTTCGAATGAGCCATTTCCTGCAGGGAGTATTTTTTCGAAAGTTTCTGCACAACCAGATAACTCAGATAGTAACCACTACGCGGTGGAATCTCTTCACTGCCATTGTTTCCAAAAAAGTATCTGCCGTAATCATCTCTGCTGGTTGAATCAAGCACACTAAGAAGACCACTGGCAAGTGTGGAGAGCATTGCTTCAGAGCGCTGCGGCATTTCCTTTGGAAGCCCAAACAAATTCACGCCCTCGGCATCTGGATTCAACGACTTCGCCACAAATTGAGCGAGCCCCTCCTGCCAGACGGCGGCGGCGACTTCATCGCTATCATCTTCCAGAAATTGAGAATGGTAGATGTGAAAAATCTCGTGATGGAAAAATGGCTGCAAGTCCAGGTCATCGCCGTACACCCAGGCCATTGTATCCAAACCAAATAACAGGGCGATCTTTCCATTGACCGTACGCGTGGCCCCATCAAAACCGAGGAGCGAATTCATGAAGTAAACCGAACCTGTATAGTTGAAGTCGGGAAAAACCTTGCGAAACTTTTCTTCATACGCGGACATGTCACGTGCGATCGAAGCGGATATCCTCTGCATGGTGCTGACTTGTTGAGCCGTGCTGCGCTCATGGCAAAGCAGGTAACGCTCGGCAAGTGCTTCGTCATAGGGTTTGTTTGGATCAAGGCCAATGACCCTGGCGGCGTAGGCTTCGGGGTGTTTATCCACAACCATTCTTTTAAATTGGGATGCCTGTTCTGAAACATCTGCATCCCTGTTTTTTGCATGGAATTCCCAGAAGTCAGGCATCAGATCCACGATCTGGTAGGTTGATACGTTTTCAGGCATTTTATTCTCTCCAAAGTAAGATTAAGAAGGACGACCGATAATTTTCAAAACCTGATCTTGTTTTTTCAATTCAATTCGAATTTCAGTGTTGCACTTAACCAGTCCGGGCTACAGTTTTTCACCCTGCCTTGCTGATTTCCTTTCTCATTTTCCTGCTGGAACTTTGATAGCCGAGACCTTCGTAAAAGGAGATCGCATTCCTGTTAAACTCGTAGACATTCAGTTCCATGAATTCCGCGTCTTTGGTCTCTGCCCATTCCTGCGCTTTGTCCATCAGCATTTTCCCAATTCCATGCTTCTGAAATTCAGATTTTACGGCGATCCCGTCGACGATTGCATAACGGCGGGGGATCACGATGGAAAAGACAGGGGTATCTCGGACAAGCACATGCACAAACCCTGCAAGTTTCTCTTCCATTTCCGCAACAAAAAGCCCAATGTTCTCATCGGCAATCAGCCCCAGGTAATAATCTTTTTCTCGAGCAGGGCCAGTCGACTTTTGAAAAACATGGGGCAGATTAACGCGATGCAAAGCATCCACTTCATCGAAGAGTTCACATAAATCGTCATAATCATTTGCAGTTGCTTTACGAATATGTATCTCCATTCCTGCTTTCACCTTCGTTTTGCATAAACGCCTCTTGGGGATGTACTCTCTCTGCGATTGAGAACAGCAATCATACCCTTCAAGTTTCGATTGCGTCCGCTGTTAATTTTACTTCGCCTTATTCCTAAACGCTTCCATTTGAGCGTAATGTACCTTTTCGTCCTTGAGTTCGGCCTGCAACAAGCGGACAATTGTGACTTTATACCGATTAAACCTTACCCCAAAGTCCTGTTCAAGTACCTCAATAGGAACGGCCCGAATTGATTTTATGAATTTCTGCTGGGAAACCTGCAACTTCGCCAATAACTCTGTCATGTCTCCACGTTTATATTTCGAGACGAGATACGCATTATAAGTTTGCCAATCGCGATCTTTATACGCATAGAATTCGGGGAGCTTGCCCGCGCGGATCGTTTTCACCGCCTTGCGATTTTCTTCAAGCCATCCTATCAAGTGGGCCAACAAATCTTTCATAGACCAAATGCCCAAAAAGACTTGATCTTGCTCGGTCGGTGACAAAGACGAAGCCACATCAACGATTTTTCTGCGAGTCTCGATCAAGTCTGCGATAAGCGCATCCCGCCTCAATTCCGCTTTGACAACAGTGGATGACCTCTTTGGTTTCCTGATTGCAACAGGTGTCTTTTTCATCTTTTACTGTCCATATCTTGTGCGCCCGTGGACTCTGCTCAGAAGCAGAAACCTGCTTAAGATTTGCGCCCGCCCTACGGCAGTCCCCAGTGTCAGGGGTACGCTTTGTTGGCACGCTTTTGACTTTAAGACTCACCCGCCAAAATAAGAATACGCTGTTTTACTTCAGCGGAAACCCACATACCTGCGTCACTTAATTTCGATATATACGGTTCAATCTTTTCAATCAAACCTTGAGATTTTGCTTCCAGTAAAACTTTCAAAGTTCCCCAAACCTGTAAACCCGCTACCTGTGCAGTACGACGAGCAAGCATGTCATCAAGCAAAACAATACGATCGGGATTTTCTAAAGCCAAAGCCATTGCGCCAAGTTCACCCGCTCCCAAATCTAACGCAAGCCATTCAGAAGGCATGGATTTTGGATTGACGATGTTCAACCAGGGATAATCTGCTGGATTTGGAACATCATAGCCTTTGCTCCGCCCTGCCAGTAATTCATTTTTGACAGATTCAGCTGTCCAAACTTCATCGAATATTTGTGGAAGTAAATTGATTGCGCCAATCTTGTATAGATAAAGTAGTGGGGAAGTGTTGCTGATGGCTTTAGGCATGGGCGTTTTCTAAATCATCAAGCTCGGAGGCAAACGGAAAAACCTTATAGCGGTTCAAGTTGAGCAAAAACTCAATTCTGGACATTCCCGCAAGTTCGGATGCTCGCCCAGAAGAAAGCCTGCCAATTTCAAACAACTTGACTGCCGCTAAAATGAGAATTTCACGCCCAAAAGATTCAGCATCCGTCTTTTCTGCGAGAAGTACCTTTTCTGGAATTTCGATAGTAATTTGTTGGAGAGTCATTTTTACTCCTTTTTTCCACCGCTAATTTTACTCGTTTCAACTTCGATTTTTAATTGCAACTTTCGCTTTGCATGGGGCGTGCCAACGGATTGCATTACCCACGCTGGGGCAGGGACGGCGAAGCCGTCCAACTGGAAAAACGATAAGGCACAGAGGACTGCTTGAGATGTGCGCAGAATCCCACCGGTCAAGCGCATGCTTTGTTGGGCAGTTTTTAACCATAAAACTTGTTATTGAGTGAAAAGATTTTCCCCGTTTCTGGAATCTATTATAACTGCAA
>DAOQID010000153.1:0-3826 GCA_035339375.1 Anaerolineales bacterium
GCCCGCATCAAATCCCTGCGCACAGTGGCGGAAAAATTGCGGCGGGCGTTGAAGTAAACCAGCCCCTGCTTTTGAAGCATTCCCGCCGCCGAAGGCTTCGGCGGCGGGAATATTTATGTACAATTCGTTTGCAGAAAGCAAAATCTACACCCTGCCATATACCAGCAGGTAAACATCTCCAATGGCTTCCACATTCAATTGACTTAATCCAGCCGCATCAAGTTGACTCTGCACCTCCTGCGGGGTAAATGCCGCACACAGCGATGCGGCGAAGTCATGCTGCAACAACGGATGTTCATTGCCAGCCCGTTCATTGACAATCTGCTTTGCCTCTGCCACACTGCCAACGCGGCGCAGGTCTGAAACAAAAACAATGCTTCCAGAAGGGGAATGCATCCGAATCGCATCCCACAGCACCCTTGGGTCGTGAAAATGGTGCAAGGCACTGTGAGACATAACCATGTCATACCCCTTCCGGGGAAGAGATTCATCGGGTAGAAAGGCCTGTTTGAACTCAATACGCGCTGCCAGATCTGGCTCTGCCTGCACATCCTGTCGGGCAATCTCGATCATTGCTTGTGAGCCATCCACGCCGAGGATGTGGCTCTGCGAAAATGCACGGGCGAATCGAAAGGTCATATCGCCAGAGCCGCAGCACAGGTCCAAAATGGAAGTGGGGGTTACACTCGTGCCAAGGCGTTCATGAAACCATGTCACCCGCAATTGGTGAGATGCGGCAAAATCTGCACGCGCATACGCCAGCACCTGTTCCATGTCTTCCATGAGTTCAGGCTCGAGAATGCGTTCCATCATGTACCTTCCATCTCAGGCTGTGCCACGGCGATGCTTAAAACTTTTTGCCAATCTTTACGGCGGATACCCCCCATATCCCGCAGGAGATCCATGGCGTTTTTGGTGCGGGTATTGGCAGGCAATTTGCTTTGCCACACCTTTTGCGCCAGCGAAGCATCAAGCCCAACCTTGGAAGACGCAACCAAAATATGTTGTTCCATATCCTGCACATAATATTCGTGAAACTGCTTGAGAACCGTATAAGTCTGCTCTGAATGCAAAGGTTTGTTCGAAGCAGCGCGCTCTTCCATTGTGAGCTTGAATTGTTTAATTCCCTGCTTCAACAGATTATAGGTCAAGTGTTGCTGTTGGGCATCAATGCTGTCTGTCTCCACCATGGTGGGGCGCAGTTCAGCCTGATAGGTCTGCAATGGAAAAATACTTGCATACCACATACTTGCCGTGGTGCCGCGGAATAGGCGGGTAGCCTTCCATAACCAGCGTGTACCCTCTTCATCGTTGCCTTGCGCAAATTCATCGGCGCTATGTTCGAAACACTCACGCGCAAAGATATTGATATGCTGCCAGATGTGGTGCCCGATGAGCAAACGATAATACGCGATGGAGATGGTGCGGCCGACGTTTTTCGCCTCGCTCTGCCATAACGGAAGGCTGGTCTCTGACGAAATTGGCGGTTTGCCACTCTGCAAGCTTGACTCTGCTTCCATTCCCTCAGGCAGAATCCACGAAAACATTTCGGTTAATGAAGCCAGCAGGGCAATTTCCTCATCCCAATTCAATAAAGTATGTGGAAGGTCCTCCACTACAGCCAACGATACAAAAGCCAGGGTACCCAGCCATTCACGCGCCTTCATATCCTTCACACGCACAAAGCGAAAATAATGATCGCAGACATTGTAGCCGTGATGCAATTCAGGCGTTCCCTCAGGTAATTGCCAGCGGACAGTTTCCTCGCTCAATGCTTCGGTACCGCGAACGGTCAAAGCCTGATAATCAGCCTGCACAGACTCAAGCAAGTCAGAAAGAGATCTCTGCAGGGGTGCAAACAAAGCAGGCAATTCGACCAATGTCACTACATTGGCGCCAAAATGCCCAAGCAATTGGCCGGCATCGCCTGCCACTCTGGACACCTGTAAAAGAGTTTCTTTGTCGAGGGTATCAAGCCCAACAATCGAATCTTTTAGACGTTTGCCAGGCAACACTGCTGGCACATAGACTTTCAAGGTGGGGAATACATCATGTAATTTATGGCTCATTGTTCATTCTCCAGGTCAATAAATAATTTGTTGTCTTGTTCCACTACTTTGTACATCCGCAATGGGTCACAGGCTGGGCCACGTTTGCAGACCCCGTTCGTCGGGTCAAACATGGCTCCATGCAAAGAGCAAACGATGTGACCATCCACCATGTAGCTGTCGCTCAGTTTCCATTCTTCATGTGTGCAGTTGTTGTGAAAGGCATAATAAGCCTGACCCACCTTGCAGACAGCCACCTCATGTCCATTCTTCTCCAGTGGAAGGAGGGCATCCTCTGGAACGTTGTTCTTTTCAACTTCGATCACTGTAGCTTGAACGATCATCATGAACCTCGCAATAAAGATTTTTCAGAAGCAACTCACGCGAGTATATAACATGTGTGTTTCACTCAACAGTTACAGCACTCCCCCAAAGGTGGGGAATTCCGCTCATCCAAAAGTCTTGGTCATTCGTACCACCGGTTGGTTATACTTCACTGCAGGAGAACTTTATGAACACAAAAATATTAATGACATCCAGCGCCCTTGTCCTTGGGGTGGCGGGGATCTTCGCCCTGTTCCTGCCTGAGTGGATTTTATCGGCGCAGGGAGCGACAGCCACAGAGGCAATGTCCATGCTGGTGCAGTTGATGGGCGCATTGTATTTCGCCTTTGCGCTGATGAATTGGACGGCCAAAGATGGTGTGATCGGCGGAATTTACGCGCGGCCTGTGTCGCTGGGAAATTTTGCTCATTTCTTTGCAGGGGCGCTGCTGTTGGTGAAGGCACAATTCTCCAGCGAATTCAGTTGGCTGGGATTTGTTGTGATGCTTGTGTATGTGTTCTATGCGCTGTGTTTTTACTGGCTTGTGTTTCGAGCAACAGGGATCAAACCGCCAGCCGCCTAGTTAACTGGCTTTCCGTCTCTTGCTTTCCATGCTGGTGTAGAAAACAAGGATCGCGATCAACATGATGCCCATGAAGGCGGTGTACCAGTTAAAGATGCCTGTGCTGAAATCGGCGGGGTTCATGAATGCAGCGATGAAGATCAGGCTGTAGGCAATGAAGATCCCTTCAAGGATGGCGCGCCATCCCGTCCAGCGCGGGTCGAGGGAGATCGCCCATGCACCGGTGCCGATCACAGAAAGCCATCCGCACAGCACACGCGCAGTAAGCGGAGTCAACGTCCACGGCCAGATGGGGATGATCAGATTCGGGGAGATAAAGCCAATTAGAACAAAGACCAGCACAAGGGTTCCAAAGATGCGGGTGATCATTCGGGCAGTTGGTGAAACGGTCAGGTCCGATTCCTCAGGCAGGTTCGAATCGGTCCGCTTGTTGTATATCCACAGTGCGGGGATCAAGAACGGGGAAATGATGTAAAGGATCAGCCAGGCCATGAAAGGGATCGTGCCAAGCGAAAAGCGGTCCCAATGCAGCAGGGTGGCGATGAGCATGGCTGTGGTGAAGACAGTGACCGCAGGGAAGACGGCCTGTACACGATGCCAGCGCTTGCCGAAGGCGGTTTGGGCGAGGATCCATGCACCGCCGAGGTAGGCCGAGCCAAAATACATCGAAGACATGTGCGGTTTGATGGCCCAGGCAAACAATTCACCGGTGCGGTCTGGCAGGAAGAACAGGATGCCGAAAGCCGTTACCAAAAAAAATACGACAACGGCTGTGATCATACGGGTAAGGGGGAGAATCGCGTCGTTCTTCATCAGGTCATCCTTTCAATTTTCAAAGAGCGGGTTTGCGCAAAACTCAGCCTGTCCACGA
>DAOQID010000153.1:3926-8466 GCA_035339375.1 Anaerolineales bacterium
TTCATCTCTGGCAAATGGTTTTGCGAGAACCCTAAACGGATAAGGTCAGGCGATATTACCATGCCTCACACAGCCGCACAATCGTCCATGCCAGCCTTTGGATTTGCTTTGCCCCTCATAGATATGTATACTGAGATTGGGTCGTGTTCGCTTTTCAATGTCATAAGGAGGTTCCATGAAAAAGCTCATTGGTTTATGGATCGACCGAAAGAGGGCATTGATCTTAACCCTCGAAGAAAAAAAGGAGCAGCTCAAACAAATCCAATCGAATCTTGCAGCCCATACCCAGTTTGAAGGGGATACTCATGCAAAGTATTTCAAAGCGGAAGATCAGATGGACAGGCACTTGGGGGAACACATGAAAAAATATTACAGGGAGATCATCACCAGTGTCCGCGATGCCGCTGCCATTTTGATCATGGGCCCGGGCGAGGCCAAGTTTGAATTCGAGAAACGCCTGGCCCATGAGCACGTCAAAGCCAGGGTGGCGATGGTCGAAACCGCAGACAAATTGACCGAACGACAATTTACAGCCAGGGTGAAGAAATATTTCAAAAGCTAGGTTTCAAAAAAGATTCCCAATGACAAATTGGGAATCTTTTTTTACAGACGGGGTTGTGTGGAAATTATGTGGAAATCTCGAAAACAACTTGATTGTCATTTTGAGTTAATAAAGCCGCTATAAAATCTCGTGAAAAGGAGAGAAGAACATGAACACACCCAAACGATATAATCCATTTCTTGTCACACTGCACTGGCTTACCGTGGTGCTGATGCTCGGGGCGGGGCTGCTTTCTGAAAGCGGAGGCGATTCTCCGATCAATTTTCATATGATGTTGGGGGGCGCCTTGCTGGTTGTGACGCTCATTCGCATTGGGGTGCGCTTCGCCACCAAACACCCCGCTCAGGCAGATACGGGCAATCCGCTCTTTAATCAGCTTGGTCAATGGATGCATTACGGTCTATATCTTGCGCTATTTTTCATCCTTGGCATGGGCGCCTTGATCGCAAACAAGAGGAATTTGCTGGCTGTGGCAATGGGCACCGGGTCGGTCACAGGCAGGGCTGGTTTTCTCGGTGATATTCACCATCTCGGCTGGTTCCTTGCCATTTTGCTGATCCTTGGTCACGTGGGTGCAGCACTGTACCATCAATTCATTCTCAAAGACAACCTGCTGGGCAGGATGTGGTTTGGAAAGCAATAAAGAAACAGATGCAATTTCATCAAAGGATACAAAAAATGCGGACACTTCTCAAGTCCGCGTTTTTTGTGTCAGTCAGCGCTTGCACGATCAAAAATACTGAAAGGTCTATTCCCCTTTGTGAATATGCCGTTGCCGCAAGATCAGCAGGGATAATCCCTGCACGACCAGGGTGGCGAGAATCGCAGATCCAAATGAAGCTGCAAGGCTCGACCGCTCGATCAACAAGCCAAGCACAAGATAAAACCCTGCAAACGAAAACAAGCCAAGGATCAATCCATGCAGTACATTCACCGCGCCTGCATGGCCTTGATGCCGATGTGAAAAGATCGTCAAAATGCTGACGTACAATGGGATCGTGGTCAGCAGTCCCGTCAGGCGTGAGCCGATGTAGGGGGCAATGCCTGTGATGAGCAAAATAAAACTCGTGCCGATCAAAATCCTCGCGGGGATATCCCATCCGCCTGGGTTGGAAACGGGCGGCACGGCTTGCCCCTTTGGCATCAGCCGCAAGCCGATAAAAATAACGACGATCACCGCAGCAAAAAGCGGGAGAAACGGGATCGTGATATTTTGCAGCAAGGTGGTCATGCTTGCAAACACGACCACACCCGACAAAATGGAAACGACCCAATTAAACTTCCGCGAAACCCAGGCGTAGGTGAGGCTGAATGCAACGAGGGAAAAGCCGCCGCTCAACGTACCGCGGACTGAATCGAATACAAAGGCACGGTCGTGGCTGAGGGCGAGGAAAAAAGCCACCGGCCCCGAGGTAAGCGGAAGCCCCACCAGCCATCCGCTCACGGCCGCCCCCCACCGACGCCCAGCCATACTTGCCGAGCCAATGATGACCGGGGCGAGGATCAATTTCAACATCAAAATATTCATGGGACTGCCATCCAATAGATCGTTACCAGAATTGTAAAATCGGCGGCCATGTGCCCCAACGAAGCAGAAAGCAAACCGCCATCTTCACGGGAGATCTGCCGCCATAACCAGCCCGCCGAAACCAGAACGGAAACTGCAAACAAAATAAAGACCAGATGCACCCTGCCCCACAGGATCATCGCATGATAACCCGCAAAAACGACATCGCCGAAATACGGTTTGAGCGAGTCATTGCCCAACACACCGCGCCAGAAATATTCTTCAACGAATGGATTGACCAGTGAAAAATAAGCCAGGAACCAGGGCCATGATGCGGGCGTCAATCCCATCGCCAAAAGTTGCGCGGAGAGATCTCCAATCACGCCAAACACAGGCCAGAGAAAATACAGTCCAATTCCGCTGGTGCTGCAAAAAAGGACACTGGCTAGAATCCATTTTGGCGAGCGGCTTTTGAAAAGCGTGCGTACAGACAGGCTGGGACGCAAAACCAAAACTGTCAACAAGATCGCGATGTGAAACCCGAACAAGGCTGCCCATGCATTGTTGAAAAAAAACAACCCCACTCCCACGGCAAGGTAGGGAAAAATGGGGGCAAATATTTTGAATTGATTCATATTGAAAAAAGTCAACCCCGTTGTGTCGTTATTTGATCTCGGTGATAACCGTTCGCTTTGCACCTGCAGATATTAAAGCCGCCGCTACAGACTCGGCCCTGGCAGGGTCAACCAACGCAATCATATTGCCCCCGCGTCCGCCGCCGCTCATTTTGGCGCCGAGTGCCCCAGCCTTGCGCGCCGCCTCCACCAAAGAATCCAATTCAGGAGAAGAGACTGTCAGCTGTTGTAGATATTCATGGTTGTGATCCATCAGCTCGCCGAGCATTTCGGTTCGTCCGCTTTCGATGGAACGCCTGCCGATCAATGCGATCTGCGCGATCTCGTTGAAAATGTTTTCCACCGTAAACTGGTCGCGGATCCACAGTCGGCGCACATCGCCCACCGATTCTTTTGTGGGCGCGGCAATGCCTGTATCACCGATGACGATGGTGAACGGCCTGCCAACCTTGAAGATCTCCACAGGCTTGTCTTTCATAAAATAAACGGGTTTGCCGTAAGTGATGACGGTGTTATCAATGCCTGAGGGTGTGCCGTGATGGATCTTTTCGATCTCATAGGCAAGTGAATTCACTTCTTCATCTGAAAATGGCTGGGAGAGGAAAGCAGAAAGAGCACGGATCAACGCAACCGACACCGCCGCCCCAGACCCCAGCCCCGCCGCAACAGGGATGGTGGATGAGATATTCACTTCAAGATTCGGCAGCGGGGAAATGCCAAAGTGCTGAATCACTTTCAGGATCACCGAAGCAATTGCATGGTCAGGCGGAAGCGAATTCAATTCGGCGTGCAGGTCAATGATCGGGGCGTGAATCCAAATCCCTGTGCGGGGCGAATCCAAAACCTCGACATCCACATGAACCTGAGTGACGGGCACCGCCAGTGCAGGATGTCCAAACACCGCTGCATGTTCGCCGAAAAGAATGATCTTGCCGTGTGCGGAGGCTTTCATGAAAGGTAAAAGATCGCCAATACGGTCAGTCCCCAAAGAACCATCGCAAGTTGAAATGGACGGTCTGAAAGCAGCACTTCTTCGGGTGCGCCGCCTGCATGTTTCACTTCAATGAGATACATGTAGCGGAAGATGGCATACACCACAAAGGGAATGGTCAGCATCATCGTGTGATTCTCGGGCAGGTTGGGCGCGGAGAAAGTGTACAGCGAGTAAGCCACAATGGTGGCCCCCGAAACGATCATGATGTACTGGTCGAGCAAAGGCAGGGTGTAACCATCGAGCACTTTGCGGTGTGAGCCCGCTCCATTTGCAAGCAACGCAAGTTCGGCGCGGCGTTTGCCAAAACCGAGGAAGAGCGAAAGCAGAGTCATCACCACGTAAAGCCAGGGCGAAAATCTTTCCACTTCAATGAGGGTAACACCTGCACCCACACGCAGCACAAAGCCCGTTGAAATAATCAACACGTCGAGAATCGGAACGTGCTTGAGCCACTTCGAGTAAGCAAGGTTGATGACGAAATATCCGCCGATCACCGCGAGCAAAGACGGCGTGAGCAGGTATGCCAGCACAAAAGTGATGGCCACAAACAGAACAGCGGCAGTGACCGCCACGCCCACAGGCAGTTTACCCGAGGCAATGGGGCGGTTCTTCTTTTCAGGGTGCTGGCGGTCGGCTTCCACATCGGCGAGATCGTTGATGATGTACACACAGGAAGAGATGAGGCTGAAAAGCGCAAAACCTGCCAGCGTACGCAGGAAGGCTTCGGGCTTGAACAATTGTTTATCTGCAACAAGTGCGGCGAAGATGAAAATATTTTTTGTCACCCACTGCCGCGGGCGCATGGTTTTTATGAGAGCGGTTAACATGAGGATATTTTACCT
>DAOQID010000154.1:0-8444 GCA_035339375.1 Anaerolineales bacterium
ACCGATCTTGGAAACGGACTTTCGTGGACAGCAAAATTCATAGATTGGGAATGGGCGCGTTATGGCCGTTTTTATTTTTTAGTTGACCTGTATCAAGGCGGCACAGCAATAAAGCAGCTCAAAATTTATACCGATGATTACGGCTACGGCGACCCGAACCGCAAACAAACCAACGCCGAATTAATGGAGCGGGTACGTGCCACCCTGCATGCCCATGCCTTAAGCGGCGAATCGAACACTGATGCTGTTGAGAGTGGCTAAATCTGCGGGCTAAACACAAAGACGCCAAGAATTCTTTGTGGCTTCGAGTCTTTGTGGCTTCGTGGCAATCAAATCCCACTCTTTTAGCCACCCCCATTCTGTTTAACGCGCAAATGATATACTTCGCGGCATGGAAGATTACAAGCAACTGATTCGAGAACGCATCCTTGCCCGCGAAACCTTCGTCCGCGCCACATTTAGCGGCGGGCAAAAGGGGTTTTCCATCCAGTGGGAAAAGGTCATCGTACGCCCTGTTGAAATTCAAGGTGAAGTTCAACTGCAGTTCTCGTATTTCGACGAGAAAAAAGACACGACCCAAAACTACACTTTCAAACAAGCCAAAGCCAAAGTGGAAGACTTGCTGGCGCTGCCCTTCCGCAACATGTTTGTGGAAAGCAATGCAGGCAATGTGCAGGTCAATGTTTCGAAAAAAGGCAAACCCATTGTCAACGAGTTCAAACCTGCCGCAGTGCCGCTCACGGTCAACCTTGCACACAACCGTGAAAAGCATCGCATCCTCTCCGATGAAAACGCGCGTCCATTTTTGGAGGCAGTGGGCATCATGACCAGGGATGGGCGCATCAAAGCGGATATGCAGCGCAAGCATAAACAGATCAATGAATTTTTGCGATTGCTGGAAGAGACCGCTTCTTTCTCCGCCTGGAGCGGGGCACCCATCAACGTAGTGGACTTTGGCTGCGGCAGTGCCCACCTCACCTTTGCCGTCTATTATTACCTGCGAAATATTTTAAATCTCAACGCTCGCGTTACAGGCGTGGATGTAAAAGCCGAGTTGATCGAGCGTCACAACCAAACCGCCGCCGCCATGGGGTGGGACGGTTTATCTTTTCAGGTCGGTTATATCGCGGAGTATGAACCTGAAGTGAAGCCGAATGTCATCCTTGCACTGCACGCCTGCGACACCGCCACCGACGACGCGCTCGCCAAGGGAATCCAATGGGAAAGCAAGGTCATCGTCTGTGCGCCATGCTGCCAGCATGAATTACAGGAGCAGTTATCCCACGCGCCAACGCCCAGCCAGATGCAGCCTGTTTTTCATCACGGCATTTTGTTCGAACGCATGGGAGATATCCTGACAGACACCTTCCGTGCCACCATGCTGCGTGTGCTGGGCTATCGCACCGATGTAACTCAATTCGTCCCCATTGAACACACGGGCAAGAATCTGATGATCCGCTCTTTGAAGACCACCCAACCTGGCGATCCGCGCTGGGTGGAAGACTACCGCAACATGAAATCGTTCTGGCAGGTCAGGCCGTATCTGGAAAAGCTGCTGGGTGAGGCTTACGCCCAATATTTTTGATCCGTCAGGGCCGATTCCTGCCTGGGTGACAGAGGCAGGCCAACCCTGAGTCTGAAGCGCAAAATCCGTTTCAAAACAATGACAAACAGGCCGATTCGCCTGTTTGTTTTATTTCCGCTATTGACGATTTTCCCGCCCGTATGTAAACTGAATTCTGTCTTAGAGGTGCGCATGCCTAAAACCGAAAAAGCAAAAAAAACAACGCCCAAAACGGCAAAGAAACCAACTTCTGCGGCTTCAAGATCAGGTTCAAGTGAGCGCATTCGCAAGGAGTTAAAGCAGCGTGAAGCTGAGCTGGCCATCATTAAGAGTGTGCAGGATGGCCTGGCTTCAAAGCTGGAATTGCAGGCTGTGTATGAACTTGTGGGGGATAAGATTCATAATATCTTTGGCGCACAAACCACCCTTATTGCATCATTTGACCTGAAAACCGAGACCCAGTATTTCAATTATTACATTGACCGCTTTGGCAGGGAAAACCTGGAACCCACTGCCATGAGCGGTTTTACAAAAACGATCGCACGGTTGAAAAAAACCTTCCTGTTCAACGACCATGTCAAAGAACAGATGGAGGCGTATGGGGCGAAGCTCGTGCTGGGGCCATTGATTCCAAAATCTGCCCTGTACGTTCCGCTGATCAGCGGCGGTGAAGTATGCGGGGTCATTTCACTGCAAAACATGGACCGGGAGAATTCCTTCAGTCCATCAGATGTAAGCCTGTTGGAGACTCTGGCAAGTTCGATGAGTGCCGCAATGGAAAATGCGCGCCTGTTGAGCGAGACCCAGCGCCTGCTCAAGGAAACCGAGCAGCACAATGCCGAACTTGAAGCAATTCGAAAGGCCAGCATTGACCTTTCGTCGAACCTTGAATATTCCACGGTGTTGGATTCGATCCTGAAAAGCACATCCGAATTAATGCCGAGCATTGAAAACATCAACCTGTTCCTGTATGAAAACGATGAACTGGTATTTGGCACGGCCATCGCCAACGGTGAGATCAAAAGCACTCCTGTTTCAGCACCCCGTCCCGGTGGAATGACCGACACCGTGGCAAAGACAGGCGAGATCATGTTGGTGGAAGACATGCGTAAGCATCCGCTATACAAGGATTCGCCAGCGCGTTGGACGGGTGCATTAATCGGCCTGCCGCTCAAATTCCGCCACCGTGTAGTGGGTGTGATGAACATCCACTTCACTGAAGCGCGTGCCTTTGCCAATACCGAGCTACGCCTTTTGCAGTTATTCGCAGATCAGGCTTCGATCGCCATTGAAAACTCGCGTCTTTTCAACGAGTCGCAGCGGCTGCTGGAGGAAAGCACCCAGCGCGGGGCTGAGTTGGAGATCGTCAACAGTGTGCAGGCCAAACTGGCTTCACAACTGGATGGAGATACGCTCTACAGCCTGGTTGGTGAAAAGATCGCAGGGATCTTCGATGTACAGGTCGTGATGATCGTTTCCTACGATGCTGAGAAGAACATCTGCTCCTTTCCCTATTTAATGGAAATGGGCAAACGCCTCAACCAGGAACCTTTACCCCCCAGCGGTATTTCGGGGTATGTGCTTCGTACCCACCAACCCGTTATCATCAACGCAAATATGTCCAATGAAGAGGAACGCCTGCTTGGCACGCGCTCCAGCATCCTTGGCGGCGGAGAGGATATCAAATCGCGCATGGATGTGCCCATGCTGGTGGGAAATCAGGTGAAGGGTGTCATTTCACTGCAAAATGTAGATAGGGAAAACGTTTTCAAAGAATCAGACCTGCGTCTGCTACAAACCCTGGCCAACTCAATGGCCATTGCACTTGAGAATGCCCGTCTTTTCGATGAAACCCAGCGCCGCGCACGTGAAAGTTCGGTGCTGAATGAAGTAGGGCGCGATATTTCATCCACGCTTGATCTGAAGGCGGTGATGGACAAGATCGCCCACCATGCGCGTGACCTGCTCTCCGCATCCACCAGCGCCATTTATCTACCGCAAGGTGACGGCTCATACTTCAAAGCCATTGCCGCCGAAGGAGAGATCGCCGAAGAGATCAAGGTGGATACCATTTACTTCGGCCAGGGCATCATCGGCGGACTCGCCAAAACGGGGCAGGGTGAATTCATCAACGATACCGCCCATGACCCGCGCACCATACAGATTCCAGGCACCCCGGTTGAGACTGAGGAACGTTTGATGGCAGCCCCCCTGCTGACCGGCGGCAAGGTCGGCGGCATGATGGCCGTATGGCGCAATGGCGGTCACCCCTTCATAGAAGCGGACCTTGATTTTCTAAAACGGCTTTCCCTGCAGGCGGCCATTGCCATTCAAAACGCCAGCATGTTCGATTTCATCAACAAGCGTGCCAATGAGCTTTCCATCATCAACGCGCTGATCTCAGGTCTTGACCCCAAACTCGATATCCAAACCATCTACGACGATGTCGGCGACCAGATCCAAAAAATATTCGATGCCCAAACCGTTGTGCTAACCATGTACGACAAGGAAACCAACATCACGCAATTCCCGTACATTTTCGAGAACGGCGAGCGTTTTTATCAGGAGCCACTGGTATTGAAAGATGGCATGGGCGGGTTCAGCGGACATGTGATCCGCACAGGTGAGCCCATCGTAGCCAACCGCAACTTCGACGAACTTTCGCAAAAGTACAACTCGGTTTTGCTGGGAGCCAACCCCGGGGATGTGGTTGTGCGTTCGGGTGTGTGGGTGCCAATGTCGGTGGCGGGTGAGGTACGCGGGGTCATTTCTCTACAGAACCTTGAGCATGAAGAAGCCTTCAGCGAAGCCGATGTACGCCTGATCACCACCATTGCCAACTCATTGAGCGTGACCATTGAAAATGCGCGCCTCTTCGATGAAACCCAGCGCCTGCTCAAGGAAACCAAACGCCGCGCCTCCCAATTGGAGATCCTCAATAACATTGCACAGGTGCTCACCCAGCAATTGGATGTGCAAACCATTGTCGAACGTGTCGGCGATAAGATCCGCGAACTGGTGATGGAAGACAATGTAGGCATCGGGTTATATGACCCCGAGGCGCGCTCCATCACAGCACATTATGTCACCCGCAAGAACGAACGCATTCAAACGCCCTCATTCCCCATCAACGATTCCACGATCAGCGCATCCATGCTGGGTAAATCGCTGGTTATCAACCGCCAATCCCCTTCATTGTGGAAGCGCCTCGGCTCCAACATGACGGCGCTCAATGAGGTCCCCAAATCCGTGATCATGGTGCCGATGGTGGTCGGCAAAGACCTCATCGGTGGAATCACCATTCAAAACTTTGAGCGCGAAAACGCCTACGATGAATCCATCATCACCCTGATGGAATCCATCGCCTCCAGCATGGCGACAGCCATTCAGAATGCACGCCTCTTTGAGGATGCCCGCCTAGCTCGCGCCGCCGCCGAACAGGCCAACGAGGCCAAGAGTTCCTTCCTCGCCACCATGAGTCATGAGATCCGCACCCCAATGAATGCCGTCATCGGCATGAGCGGCCTCCTGC
This sequence comes from Anaerolineales bacterium, assembly GCA_035339375.1. GTDB lineage: Bacteria > Chloroflexota > Anaerolineae > Anaerolineales > Villigracilaceae > Villigracilis. The sequence continues at coordinate 5,097 of DAOQID010000154.1, forward strand.
TTGACACCAAGCTCGACGATGAACAACGTGATTATGCCGAAACCATCCGCAATTCAGGCGATGCCCTGCTGGCCATCATCAATGACATTTTGGATTTCTCAAAGATCGAAGCAGGGAGAATGGATATCGAACATCACCCCTTCGACCTGCGCGATTGTGTCGAATCATCACTGGACCTGGTTTCTGCTCGGGCCGTCGAAAAAGGGATCGACCTCGCCTACATTTTCGAAGGCGACATTCCACCCGCCATTGTGGGCGATGTAACCCGCCTGCGCCAGATCATCACCAATCTGCTCAGCAATGCGGTCAAATTCACAGAAAAAGGTGAAGTGGTGCTCACGGTTTCCAGTCAGCGCTACAGGAACGGCGGCGCAAAAGAAAAAGCCCTGCTCACATTCTCCGTCCGCGATACAGGCATCGGCCTTTCAAAAGACGGCATGAGCCGACTCTTTCAATCATTTTCACAGGCCGATTCATCCACCACACGCAAGTATGGCGGCACAGGGTTGGGATTGGCCATCAGCAAACATCTCGCTGAAATGATGGGCGGCACCATGTGGGCCACCAGTGACGGATTGGGCAGAGGCTCCACGTTCATCTTTACCGTCAAAGCTGAACTCGCAGAAATTCTCCCCGCCCAAAAGCGCGGACATTCGGGCATTCAACCCGAACTGCAAAACAAGCACGTACTCATTGTGGATGACAATTCCACCAATCGCTACATCCTCAACGCACAAACTTCCAAATGGGGCATGATCCCGCACGAAACCGCCTCGCCCCTCACCGCGCTGAAATGGATCGAACAGGGTGAAGCCTTTGATGTTGCCATCCTCGATATGCACATGCCCGAAATGGACGGCCTCGAACTGGCAACAAAGATTCGTGCAAAGGCAAAATTCCCGCTGGTGCTTTTCAGTTCACTGGGTCGGCGTGAAGCGGGCGATGAAACCAACGTCTTTGCCGCCTACCTTACCAAGCCGATCAAGCAATCACAGCTTTTTGATACGTTGGTTGGACTCTTTTTCAGACCCTCAGCCTACGAGGAGCCACCGACGACAGGCCGCTTCAAACCCGACCCGCAAATGGCTGTGCGGCATCCGCTTAGAATTCTCCTCGCTGAAGATAATGCTGTCAACCAAAAGCTGGCGCTGCGCCTGCTTGAGCAAATGGGCTACCGTGCCGATGTGGCCTCGAATGGCATTGAAGCCATTCAATCCATCGAACGCCAGCAATATGACGTGGTCTTGATGGATGTGCAAATGCCTGAAATGGACGGTCTTGAGGCCACCCGTCAGATCGTGGCACGCTGGGTAAATAAACGTCCCTTCATCATCGGGTTGACGGCCAATGCCATGCAGGGCGACCGTGAAATGTGCCTTGGTGCGGGCATGAACCACTACATTCCAAAACCCATCCGCGTGGTGGAATTGGTGGATGCGTTACTGAAAGCAAGAAGAGTCAGCTAACTTCAGGCCGTAAAGGCTTTCTGATGTGATAATCAAACAAATGGAGAAAAATGTCAGTCATTGATTTAAATACATTTACTAATTTGAAAGAGACGGTGGGCGCCGATTTCATCGGTGAAATGATCGATACATTTTTGGAAGATGCCCTCACACAGATCGGGCAAATGAAGAGCGGCCTGGCTGCACAGGATGTGGATCTATTTCGGCGTGCGGCACATTCGCTTAAATCGAATGCGGCGACATTTGGTGCCACCGAGCTCGCGGGACTCGCACGCGAGTTGGAAATGCTCGGGCGTGAAAAAAACCTCGAAATCGGGAACAGGCTCGAGGTCCTGCAGGATGCGTTTGAACAGGTCAGGGGTCAACTGCTGGGAATGAGGTAAATCCAATGGCTGAATCTCCAAAACCCGCCCATTTGCTGATCGTGGATGACAACAAGGTCAACCGCATGGTGCTTTCGCGCAGCCTTGAGCAGCAGGGGCATATTGTGGAAACCGCTGAGAACGGCAGGGAGGGGTTGGATAAATTCCGCACGGGCACATTCGATTTGATGCTGTTGGATATTGAGATGCCCGAGATGAACGGGTTTGAGGTGCTTGAGGCCTGTTTGAACGATGTGGACCTTCGGCAGATCCCCATTATCATGACTTCAGCGATGGAAGAGCTGGATGCCGTGGTTAAATGCGTTGAACTCGGTGCAGAGGATTACCTTACGAAACCCGTCAACCCGATCTTGCTGCGTGCGCGGGTGAATGCCAGCCTCGAAAAAAAACGCCTGCGTGATGAACAAAGACGCCTGTTTAGAACTTTTGCCACCAAGGAAGTGGCTGAACAATTGCTGCGTTCAGGTTTTTCACTTGGAGGCAAGCAGGTAAAAGCCAGCATCATGTTCGCCGATATCCGCTCGTTTACCAGCATTGCTGAAAATCAGGAGCCATCTGAATCCATTGACCTGCTTAATCATTATTTCAGCCTGATGTTCGATGCGATCACGAACAACGGCGGCACGGTCAATCAGGTGGTGGGCGATGGATTGATGGCCGTTTTTGGTGCGCCGATCTTTTTTGAAGACCATTCTGAAAGGGCTGTGCGCGCCGCCCTGCAAATGCTGGAACAGTTGAAGGTTTTCAATCACAATCAGGCGGCTCACGGCAAGACCCAAATTCGCATCGGCATTGGGATCGCCACAGGTCAGATGGTGGCAGGCTACACGGGGACTCAAACGCGTGCCATTTACACCTGCATCGGTGACACGGTAAATGTGGCCTCAAGAATTGAAGAATACACAAAGGAAGCCCTGCACCCGATCTTGATCGATAACTACACCCGCCAAAACCTGCCTGCCGATATTCTGGTGGAGGATTTGGGGAAGATCGTTTTCAAGGGCAAGAATCAGGCCATCAATGTTTTCGCTGTGATGGGTTCATCTGCTTGATTTGTGTTTTTTTGGTCATGACATCCTTTTGGGTGTCCATGTGTTACCACTCTCATGGAACATTCAATCAAAACACTCTGGCATCAACCTGTTTTTTCAACTCTATTAACCAATCGCACTGAAACCACAGCCATAATCGGGTTTGGGGTTGTGCATTTGGGGTTAAGCCTGGCGGGAATCTCGTTTTGGACCTGCCCCATCCTTGCCGCTACGGGGGTTCCCTGCCCGGGCTGCGGGTTAACCCGTGCCACCATGCAGCTATTTCACGGTGAGGTCGCTGCATCACTTCAAACCCATGCTTTTGCGCCGCTCTTTCTTGCTGCTCTGTTATTGATGATTTCAGTTTTGATATTGCCCGAACCAGCAAGAAAAAAAATTATCAGTTTCGTAAACCGCCTTGAAACACGTAACGGGGTTACTGCATGGGTGTTTTTCTCATTAGTGCTT
>DAOQID010000155.1:0-8328 GCA_035339375.1 Anaerolineales bacterium
TAGATCAATTTTTCGAGAAGCGCATCCAGTTCTTCGCCTGAGTAATAGTAGATGGTGACCGTGCCGCCTTTTTTACTGTGCTTCAAGGCGACTTTGGTGCCGAGGCTGTTTTGCAATCGCTTTTCCACATCCGCCACATCTGCACTGCGGTTGGGCTTCTTCGCTTTGATCGGTTTCTGCCCCGCGAGTTTTCTCACGTACTCTTCCGTTTGGCGGACACTGAAAGAGAGGTTGATGATCGTCTGCAAAGCGGAAGCCTGCGCCTTCTGCGTGGACAAGGCCAGCAATGCACGGGCGTGGCCTTCGGTCACGGTCCCATCTACGAGGGCCTGTTTGACCACGTCCGCGAGGCCGAGCAGGCGCAGGGTATTGGTCACGGCTACGCGGCTTTTGCCAACGCGTTTCGCAACGGCTTCATGCGAAAGCCCGAATTCTTCAACGAGTTGACGGTAGGCTTCGGCTTCTTCAATCGAATTCAAGTCGGCTCGCTGGACGTTTTCGATCAACGCAAGCTCAAGCAATTCCTGATTGTTCGCCTGGCGCGTGATGACAGGGACAGTCCGCAAGCCAGCTTTTTGAGAAGCCTGCCAGCGTCGTTCCCCCGCAATGATGAGGTAGGTCCCATCCGCTTTGGGGGTGACGATGATCGGCTGGATCACACCATGTTCACGGATGGACGCAGCCAACTCTGCCAATTCATCTTCCTTGAAATGCACACGCGGCTGGCGCGGATTCGGCTTGATGGCTTCCACAGCCACTTGCTGAACACCACCCGTGCCTCCCCCGCTTGATGAAGCGGGCGGGGTTTTCCCACCAGCAGGAATGAGCGCATCCAAACCTTTGCCAAGTCCAGTTTTTTGAGCCATAGTTTTTACCTTTTCAACCACCAAGGGTCACAAAGTATCACAAAGGTTTAAGAAGGTTTCCTTCGTGATACTTTGTGGTTAGTTTTTATCACCCTTCAACAATTCCTTCGCCAGCGCTTCATATGCTGCCGCGCCGACAGAAGTGGGCGCATAAGCCGAAATAGGCAGGCCATACGAAGGCGCTTCCGCAAGGCGGATACTGCGCGGAATCACACTCTTGAACACTTGATCGGGGAAATGCCGATTCACCTCAGAAACCACATCCGTTGAAAGGTTTGTGCGGTTATCGAACATTGTCAGCACCACGCCGCGCACATTCAACTCAGGGAAAAGCAAAGACCGCACACGGTTTATGGTTTGGGTCAACTGCCCCAGCCCTTCCAGCGCGAGGTACTCACACTGCACAGGCACGATCACACCGTTGATGGCAGCCATCAACCCATTTACGGTCAACAGCCCCAACGAAGGCGGACAATCGATCAACACATAATCATATTGACTGGCAACCTGCTCCAGGGCCCTGCGCAAACGCACTTCCCGGGCAAGTTCATCCACCAATTCCACTTCCGCACCCGCGAGCGACGGCGAAGAAGGCAGCAGGGATAATTTGAGCTTCTCATTCAGCAAAACATAGGAAGCAATGCTCGTATCGCCCAACAGGGCTTCGTAGGTACCGCCCTGAACGCTCAACTTATCCACGCCAAGGCAGGATGTGGCATTGGCCTGCGGGTCCAGATCCACCACCAGCACACGCTGGCCCAACTGCGCCAGATACGCACCGAGGTTGATCGTGGTGGTGGTCTTCCCCACACCGCCTTTTTGATTCACAAGCGTATAAATACGCGTCACTGGTATACCTCCATCAAACATTCTTCGATCTCATCTTTGGTCGGGATCCCGTTCAACCCGACCCGTGTCACCGAGCGGGCCGCGAGTTGAGTGGCAAAACGAGCCGCCTCCCACGGGTCACGCGTGGCATATAAACGGATAAAAAATGCTGCAGCAAAAATATCGCCCGCGCCCGTCGCATCCACTTCATGCATCACAGACGGACGAAAACGGCGGCGGTCGCCATTCCAATGCAGCACAGAACCCAACTCCCCTTCCGTCATGCAGAGGATGCGGGTCTGGTGCGCCATTTCTTCGACAAGCTCAAGATCGCGATTGATATCTTCGACGCTCAAAACCACGGCTCCTGCATAACGAAGGGCCTGATCCCTGTTTTCCCAGGCAGAGGCCGTCACTTGACCATTTTCATCCCATTGGCGCATCCAGCCTTGCGGCGTGATTCCCAACAATGAGCCAGCCAGTTTCTCAGGCAAAGATGGGTCCAATTCGCGGGCGATGGGCGCGAGGTGTATGATCGGCGCACTCCGCCAGACCTGCGGAATATGTTCCAATGTGATCGGCGCAGCCTGATGATGCAATACCTGCCTGCGTCCGTGATCGGTTTTGATATTTTCAAAAGTGGTGCTGTGTTCCGAGGGAATGTTGACAATGGTGATGCCATCCAGCGCCTGCATGGGCGCACCCTCCCCCACCGCGGTGACAATTCCCACCCGCATCCCCAACGCACGTGCGGTCAACGACGAGTAGGAAACCGTGCCGCCAAGCTGCATCCCCGTTGGGGTGATATCCACAGCGGCATGACCTACAACGAGATAATCCACAGGTTGAAGTGATACAAGTTCGAGCATGGACGAATTATACCGTAGGGAAATGTAAGGACACGGCGCTGCCGTGTCCTGTTTTGGTGAATAAAAAAGGGACACAGCGGCGCTGTGTCCCTACAGACGGTTATTCTTTTGGCAGGATGACCACTTTGCGGTGCGGTTCTTCGCCGACGCTTTCAGTCGTCACTGCGGGATGTCCGCGCAACTCGATGTGGATGGCGCGGCGTTCGCTGGCCGTCATGGGTTCGAGTGTGGCTTTGCGCCCGGTCTTGATGACCTGATCCACCATGCGCAAGGCGATCTGACGGACCTGCTTTTCGCGGCGGCTGCGGTACCCTTCCACATCCACGACCAGTTGCACCCACTTCTGGGTTTCCTTGCCAACGATCAAGGATGCGACATATTGAAAGGCGTTCAGCGTTTCTGCCTGGCGGCCGATCAGGGCGCTCAAGTCATCTCCGCGTACATCCACTTGAATGACACGGCGGTCATCGGTGCTGGATTCATCGTAATGAGCCGAGACCTGTGCTTTCATGCCAAGGTGATGAATCAATTTCGAAATGACAGACTCGGTGGTATCGAGCAGGGCGTCACTACCTTCGGAGAGGGGGCGCTGTTTTACTGGGGCAGGCGCTTCCGGTGCGGGTTTCTTTTCTGTGCGGGGTTTTGGTTCGCGCTGGGCCTTCGGCGCTGATTCTGCTTTTTGAGCAGGAGCAGGCTTGCCCTTGGGACGATCCGCAGGTTTTTGTCTGGCAGGTGCAGGGGTGTGGGTTTCTTCAACAGGCGGCGGGTTCACGGTCAGGCGTACTCGTACCTGCCTTCCGCCGAGTCCAAACAGGCCCTTGCTGCCTGAATCGAGCACTTCCACAGAAACTGCATCTGCCGTCAGGCCGAGTTGGGCCAGGCCCTGTGCAAGGGCTTCTTCAACGGTTGGAGCGATGATTTCAAGCGTGGTTCCGCTCATAGTGCCTCCCTATCTTTTACTTGTTCTTGCTGCCGGGCAGCAGGTTGCTCCAGTTGGCGCGACCCGTGGCTGCATATTGAATGATACCGAGTAGGTTGCTGGTGATGAAATAGATAGCGATGCCTGAGGCAAAATTCAGTGCGAACCAGCCAAGCAGGAGCGGCATGTAGATGCTCATCATGCTCGACATTTGCGCCGATTGGTCATTTGGGTTGCTGGAGGTCGGCATGGTCAACTTCGATTGCACGTAGGTGGTGAGGGCCACGATCAGTGCAAGAAGCGGAAACCCGTTGGGCAGGAAGGATGTATGAATGATGCTTTGGAAGATACCCTCAGGGCGGCCCAGGTCCATCCACAGGAATGTGCTGTTGAGCGGGATGATGTTCTCAACGTTTTGAAAGGGGTAGATGGTGCGCGCCAGTTTGAGCATGTCAAAGGGGGTGATGGAAAGCGCGCGGGTAATGCTTTGATACAGGCCAATGATGATCGGGAATTGGATCAACGTGGGCAGACAGGAAGCAAAAGGATTGATGCCCTTTTCCTTGTAAATACGCATTTGCTCCTGCGCGAGCTTTTCACGGTCTTTGGCGTATTTCTTTTGAATCTCCTGCCATTCCTTATCGTTGTTCAGTTCCTGCATGGCCTGTGCGCCTTTTACCTGAGAGGCATTCAAGGGCCAGGTCACTGCTTTGATGAGAATGGTGAACAAAATGATCGCAAGACCAAACATGTGCGGACCATGACCAAGTACGTCATAGATCCACAATAACAGGTTGGTCATGGGGTTGATAATAATAGTATCCCACATGGGTCGGTTTCCTTATTTTTCCGGTGTGAACGGCCAGACTTGTTTGCCATCCACATCATAAGCAACGAGGGTGGTTTCGGCCTGGTACGGTGCAACGAGGATGGTTTCGCCTGAAAGCACGGGCGCGGTGTAGAGTTTGCCGCCCACGGGTTTTTCCCAGACGGTGTTTCCATCCAAGTCCAATGCGATGAGGTTACCCGCTTCGGTCGCAACGTAGATCTGGTTGCCAGAAACAAGCAGGCCAGCCACGACGGCATCGGGCAGGGCAATTTCCCAGTTTTGGCTTCCCTCGGTTGTGTTGAATGAAAAGACCTTGCCAGTGAGATCAGCGTAGTACAACGTCTCACCTGCAAGGACAGGGGAACCCCAGATCCAATTTTCAGTTTTAGCAACGACCTCGTGATTGCCGTTGGATTGAATGAATTCAACAGTGGACGCAAACGAACCCACATACACACCATTTTCAGCCACCACCGGGGTGCCGGGAACGGCTCCGCCCAGGTCAATGGTATCTACAGTGCTGCCGTCAGATGGGTCAATGATGTGCAGATGGTGATCGAGTGAAGCGATATAAATGAACTTGCCATCCGTTACAGGGGCAGACCACAATGCGCCACCGATCTGAATGGGGTCGGCGGCTTGTTTGCCCTCCAGATCCAGCACATAGACATAGCCATCAGTATTTGGGGCATAGATGGTGTCATTCGCGATTAATGGAGAGGCAAGCCAGGCTCCCTTTGCACCCGTGAATGGCTCAACCCAATTCTCTTTTCCATTTGCAGGGTTCAGGCTGTAAAAGGGGTGCGAGGATCCCGCGCTTCCGATCAACAACTGACCATCAGCCGTGAGGACGGGGTTGGCATAAAACATCAATTTGGAATCGGCTTCCTGCGGGAAGCGCCAGGCTTCGTCGCCATTGTCCATATTCACCGCATAAATGTGTGTGCCGCTGGCCACATAGGCATGTTCCGCATCTGCAGCAAGGCCATGCCAATTGTTGGATACTGTGCGGTTGCCGCTACAGGCACTGAGTATCAAAGAACCCAGTACCAGCAATGAGATCAAAACCAATCGTTTTGTATTCAAGATATTTACTTCTCCTAAATTAAGTGCCACAGCCGGGGTTTCAGGGAACAGGATCGTACCCGCCCGGGTTGAACGGGTTGCAACGCAATACGCGCCAAACAGCCATCAACGAACCTTTTAACGCGCCATGTTTATAAACGGCCTGATAGCCATAATGAGAGCAGGATGGATAAAAGCGGCAGGTGTTTGCGGGCAACCCCGGGGAAATTGCCATTTGATACAAACGAATCAAGGCCAGCACAGCAATGCGTGGCCAGTTTGCCAGATTACGCGGCATGTCACGCAGACGCGGCTCATGGGAGTAATCGTGTAAATGGAATTCCCGTTCAGGTTCAGGATTCATCCGTAGGAATGATTTTTGCGCGTTGGAGGAGGGCCAGCAGGGCGGAGCGGGTATCTTCTAAAGTAGCAGATACAAGCGAAGGTCGGGCAATCAATACAAGGTCCCAGCCGGAAGCGAGGGAGGTTAGCAGGGGTCGCATGGCCTCGCGCAGTAGTCGCTTGGCCCGATTGCGGTGGACGGCAGTACCGGTTGTTTTCCCTGCCGCTACACCCACACGCACATGGCGGGCAGGTGACTCAGTCGTCTGTGCTACCAACACAACAAGCGGGTGGGCATAGGACTTGCCAGTTCGCCGCACCCGCTTGAAATCTTCAGATCGGGACAGGCGAAATTTGCTCTGCACCCGTGCCTCAATGTGAATCTATGCGCCCTAAAAAACGCAAATGCCTACCAACGAGTCTTCTTTACATGCTCATTGGCTTTGACGGTGAGTTTGTAGCGGCCCTTAAGGCGGCGGCGCTTCAACACTGCACGTCCGTCAGCGGTTGCCATGCGGGCGCGGAAGCCATGCACACGCACGCGGCGGCGGATCTTGGGTTGGTATGTTCTCTTAGTCATTCAAAAGTCTTCCTTGGTTAATGATGATTGCAAATCCCACAGGGGAGTTGTCTGTAAGTTAGTGGCGCGGAATTATACACCAATGCTTCCGATTCGGTCAATTTCAGTTTTCGGCGGGAGCGGCGGGCTACCTGACCAAACACAAGGATCCTGAGGAATTGCGGCTCGTGGCAATCAAAGCATTCTTTTAGCCATCCCCTTTTGCCCTTTTTCTTTTGTATAATCAAATCATCCGAAGGAGACCGCCATGTCAAATCAGGTTGAGCATTACAAAAGCCTGTTCGAATATGCCCCCATTTCACTCTGGGAGGAGGATTACAGTGGGATCAAACTATTCTTTGAAGGGTTGCGCCTTGGAGGCGTAACCGACCTGAAAGCCCACTTCGCCCACCACCCCAACGATGTGGATGCCTGCATGAGGCGCATCAAGGTTACCCATGTCAACCTCAAAACATTGGAAATGTTCGGCGCACGATCTGTCGAGGAACTGATCGCCAACCTACACAAGATCTTCCGCGACGAAATGCGGCACCACTTCCAGACCGAGCTGCTCGCACTATGGAATGGCGAAACAAATTGGTCAGGCGAAGGCATCAACTATACCTTGAAAGACAAACCGCTTAATATCCGCCTGCGCTGGAAGATCCTGCCAGAATGCTGTGAAAAATGGGAATGTGTCATGGTAGCCATCGAAGACATCACCCCGCTCAAACAGGCAGAAAAACGTTTCCAAAACCTGTTCACATACGCCCCCATTTCACTTTGGGAAGAGAATTACCAGGGCATCCGCGAGATGTTCGACACGCTGCGCGCACAGGGTGTGACCGATTTGAAAACGCATCTTCTACAGACCCCGGAACTGGTCGGCCAATTTATGAACAAGATCGCCGTCACTGATATCAACCTGAAAACCCTCGAACTCTACGGAGCGTCATCCAAAGAAGAACTGCTCGCCAACCTGGACCGAGTGTTTCGCGATGAAATGAGCGCTCATTTCGCCGACGAACTGTTCGATATGTGGAGTGGAAAAACAACCTACGAGCGTGAGGGGATTAACTACTCGCTCTCCGGTGAACCCTTCAACGTGCATCTGGATTGGCGGCTGATGCCCGGACATGAAGACGATTTCAAATGGGTGATGGTGGCGGTCCAGGATATCACCGCCCGTAAAAAAGCCGAGGAATACATGCGATACCTTGGCACCCATGATGTCATGACTGGCTTGTACAATCGCGCCTTCTTTGAAGATGAACTACTTCAACTCGCATCTTCTGAAAGCGAACCCAGCTTTATCATGATCGACCTGGACGGTTTGAAACACGTCAATGACACTCTGGGACATCAAGCGGGCGATAACCTCATCCGCCGCGCAGCTGAAGTATTAAAAACCGCTTTTGCCGAAAAAGCCACCATAGCCCGCATCGGCGGCGATGAATTTGCGATTATCCTGAAAAATCCTGAAGCCCCACAAGAGTACTTGGATGGAATCCATGCCCTTGTGGCTCTCAACAACAAATATTATCAGGGTCCGCAGTTGCAGCTTTCCATGGGATATGCAACTCGAAGAAAGAATGAAACGCTTGAAAAAACCCTCATCCGCGCAGATGAAGCCATGTATCAAAATAAGGAAAGCAACTACAAGAACCACCCCTCCTGGCAGCGCCGCAAAGAATAACCGCCGAATCAAAACGGGTCAGGCTTGCGCCTGACCCGTTTTGATTTTCTTTTCACATCTACATAAAATATTTCTGCCAGATCCGTTGTTTGACCTTTTCATCCACAAAGGAAGATTCAAACGCATAGCGGTTGCAGGTTGCGATATCTTCCATGCTCATCCCCAAAACCTCGTGAGCGATTCGATACTCATTGTTGACATTTGTCTCCAATACTTCGGGGTCATCTGAATTAATGGTTACGCGCACGCCTAAATCGAACAACTTCTTGAGCGGATGCTCTTCAATTGTCCGCACCGAGTTGGTCAGATAGTTGCTCCAGGGGTTGACCTCAAGCGTGATACCGCGCTCCTTGAT
>DAOQID010000156.1:0-8311 GCA_035339375.1 Anaerolineales bacterium
TACAATCCCGCACATGGATATTGAAACCAAATACAATCAAGCGCTCGATTATCTTTATTCCTTTGTGGATTATAGCCTGAAACATTCCTCCGAATTGGCGAAGGCTGATTTCAACCTTGACCGCATGTTTGCGTTGATGGAGTCTTTGGGGAATCCGCAAAAGAAATATCCCATCATCCATGTGGCAGGGACGAAGGGAAAAGGCTCCACTTCGGCGCTTTGCGCTTCGGCATTGAGAGCGGCTGGGTACAAGGTCGGCTTGTACACGTCACCGCATTTGTTGGATTACACCGAGCGGATTCAGGTGAACGGCGCGCCGATCTCGCATGAGCAACTGGTTGCGTTGGTGGATGAGATCCGCCCCCACGTGTCAAAAATTGAAAAATTGACCACCTTTGAGATCACCACCGCATTAGCCTTCATGGCTTTTGCGAAATATGGCATGGATGCGGCGGTTTTTGAAGTAGGGTTGGGTGGACGCTTGGACGCCACCAATATTGTGACGCCGAATGTTTCGATTATCACTTCATTATCGTACGATCACATGGCTGTATTGGGAAATACCCTGACGCTGATCGCGGGGGAGAAGGCTGGCATCATCAAACCTGGCATCCCCGTGGTTTCCTCGCCTCAAAAGGACGAGGCTTTCCAAGTCCTGGAGCGTGTAGCCAAAGAAAAGAGTGCTGGGCTAACCCTCGTTGGCAGAGATGTAACATTCGAGTTGGTCGAGTCATCCTTGGATGGGCAGAAGTTCAACCTGCAACCTTCAACTTTCAACCATCATCCTTTATCCTTCGTTATCCCCTTGCTTGGCGCTCATCAGATCGAGAACGCAGCCACGGCTTATGCCGCACTCAAGATCAGCGGAATTCCCATTACAGATGAGCAGATACAAAAAGGCTTTTCTCAAGTACAATGGCGCGCCCGCTTCGAAGTGGCGCGGCGTGAACCGCCTGTGATCTTCGATTCAGCGCACAACCAGGATTCATTTCAAAAGTTGGGCGAAACGCTTGAAACGTACTTCCCCGGTAAGAAGGTAATCCTGATCTTCGGCGCATCGGAAGATAAAAGCATTCTCGATATGTTTACCGCCTTAAAGCCGAAGATTCAAAAGATCATTGTCACGCGTGCCGACCATCCGCGGGCGCTTGAGGTGGAGCGAATTCAACAGTTGGCTGGGCAGGCTGGGGCGGAGTCGGAAGCGGTCACTCCTGTTAAGTCCGCATTGATGCGGGCGCTGGAATTGTCATCAAATGATGGTAGCATTGTCTTATCCGCTGGTTCGATGTTCGTCACCGCGGAAGTCATGTCTGCATGGAAAACGAGAAACGAATGAATTATCAAAGCGACTGGAACGAAAACGAAGATAACTTTGACCTCACGCTCTCACAGCGGACCGAGGAACTGTATCGTGTGCCCAATATGGAGCCCAACGCCGACGGTTTGATCGAGGCGGTGGTGCTGCCGTTGCGCGACATGGTCATTTTTCCGCGCATGGTTTCGCCGATCTTTGTGGGGCGCGAGGCTTCGCTGTTGGCGGTGCGCGAGGCGCAAGCCAAAGAGCAGACTGTGATCGGGTTGACCCAAAAAGACCCTGACTTGAACGACCCCAACGCCGAAGACTTTTTGCCCGTCGGTGTGGAAATGGCTGTGGGGCGGATGCTGCAAATGCCCGATGGTTCCTACTCTGCGCTGGTGCAGGGACGCAAGCGCGTTGAGATCGTTGAATTTCTGCGTGTGAAGCCCTATATCAAGGTGCGTGCGCGGGTGATCAATGAGCCAACTTCCGCCGACAGGCAGACACAGGCGTTGATGCGTTCGGTGTTGAGTTTGTTCGAGCGTTGTGTGCAGTTGGATCGCTCGATCCCTGAAGAAGCGCATCTGTTCGCGATGAATATTGCGGAGCCTGGCTGGTTGTGCGACATGATCGCCACTTCGCTTTCATTGACCTACGAAGCGAAACTGCGGCTCCTGCTGGTGCTTGACCCGCGTGCGCGGCTTGGATTACTGAACAATTTGCTGGCACAGGAAGTGGATGTGCTCGAATTGGAAGATGAGATCCATTCGCGTGTGCAAAGCGAAGTGGATAAAAGCCAGCGCGAGTTTTATCTGCGTGAGCAGATGAAGCAGATCCAAAACGAGTTGGGCGAAGGCGATGTGTTTTCGCGTGATGCTTCAGATTTGAAGAAAAAGCTGGATGCCGCCAACCTGCCTGATGAAGTGCGCAAAGTAGCCATGAAGGAATTGGAACGGCTCAGTCAGATGCCGCCGATGGCTCCCGAAGTGGGGATGATCCGCACGTATATTGACTGGATCGTTGACCTGCCGTGGAGCAATTCCTCGCCAGATAATCTTGATGTAAAAAATGCCGCGAAGATTTTAGAGCGCGATCACTATGGCTTGAAGAAGGCCAAGGATCGCATTTTGGAATACATCGCCGTGCGTTCGCTGAAGCCGAAAAAGGAACGTCAGCCGATCTTGTGTTTTGTTGGGCCTCCCGGTGTGGGCAAGACCTCGCTTGGCCGTTCCATTGCAGATGCGCTTGGACGCAAGTTTGTGCGTGTTTCACTCGGCGGTGTGCGTGACGAAGCCGAGATCCGTGGGCATCGCCGTACATACATCGGCGCATTGCCCGGGCGTATCATCCAAACCATGAAACGGGCTGGTACGACCAATCCGCTTTTCATGCTCGATGAAATTGACAAGCTGTATTCAGATTTTCGCGGCGACCCCGCCTCGGCCATGCTTGAGGTGCTCGACCCCGAACAAAACTACGCTTTTAGTGACCACTACCTTGAACTCCCCTTTGACCTTTCGAAGGTCATGTTCGTGACCACGGCCAACTCGCTGGGCAGCATTCCCTCGCCCCTGTTGGACCGCATGGAGATCATCGAATTCCCCGGCTACATTGAAGAGGAAAAGGTTGAAATTGCCAACCGTTACCTGATTCCGCGCCAATTGGAAGAAAGCGGCGTGGATAACCTTGGTCTGGTCTTTGAACCTGCCGCACTTCAGCGCATCATCCGTGAATACACCTACGAAGCCGGTGTGCGCAGTCTGGAGCGCGAGATCGGGCGTGTGTGCCGCAAAGTAGCCCGCATGAAAGCGGAAGGGAAGAAATATCCGCTTGCGATCGCGCCTGAACTTATTGAAAAATTACTTGGCCCGCAACAGGTCTTTCCACCGGAAGCGGAACGCTCCGATGAAGTGGGCGTTGCCACCAGCCTTGCATGGACGGAGACCGGCGGCGAGATCATGTCTGTGGAAGTGGCCGTGCTCGAGGGCAAGGGCGGGATGCAGATGACAGGTCAGATGGGGGAGGTGATGCAGGAATCTGCACAGGCTGCGTTGACCTACATCAAATCGCGCGCTTCCAAATTGAAGATCGAGCTGGAAGCCTTCGAACGGCTGGATATTCACGTCCACATGCCTGAAGGCGGAATCCCGAAGGATGGCCCCTCGGCAGGTATCACAATGGCCACCGCCATCATCTCCGCGCTGACGGGGCGTCCCATCTTCCATCATGTGGGCATGACCGGCGAGATCACCCTGCGCGGACGCGTGCTCCCGATTGGCGGCGTGCGTGAAAAGGTCCTTGCCGCACACCGCGCCGGGCTGAAGACCGTGCTGCTGCCGGAAAAGAACATGAAAGATCTGGTGGACCTGCCCAAGACCGCCAAATCGGAATTGAAGATCATCCCGATCAAACACATGGATGATGTGCTGGCTCTGGCCCTCTCTGAAAAAGTGACCGTTGAACCTCCGCGCCCGAAGAAGCAAGCGCGTGATGACAGCCAGGAAGATTGAAAAAGATATCCACGGATGAACGCCGATTTTTTGAATCGCCTTTAAATCCCTGTTTATCTGTGGCTAAATAATTTCTCAAAGCGGCGCGGTGATAAAATTACCGTACCGCTTTTTGTTATCACCCCTGAAAACGGAAAAACAAATGTCGAAACTGCAAAACAAAGTTGTCCTCATTACCGGCGCCTCCTCGGGGTTTGGCGAAGATGCCGCCATGCTCTTTGCGCAGGAGGGCTGCAAGGTTGTGCTGGCCGCGCGCCGCATGGACCGTTTGCAGAATCTCGCCGAGCGGATTCAATCCGCAGGTGGTGAAGCGATTGCAATTCCAGTGGATATCGTCAATGTGGCCGATGTAGATAACATGGTGCAAACCACACTCGACCTTTATGGTCATATTGACATCCTCTTCAACAATGCGGGCATCGGCCGTGTGGAATGGTTCGAAAATCACACCCTTGAACGCGACCTCGATACATTGGTGCATGTCAACCTCACCAGCCTTATGCAAGTCACCCGTTCAGTCCTTCCCCATATGCTGGCGCGGGGGGAGGGGCACATCATCAATATGATCTCAGTGGCGGGGCTGCTTGCCACACCGCTCATCACCAGTTATGCCGCCAGCAAACACGGTGTGCGCGGTTTCACCGATGCCCTGCGCCGCGAAGTTGCGCCGCTCGGCATCAAGGTCAGCGGCATTTACCCCGGCCCCGCCTCCACCGAATTCGGTCAGCATGTCGGCAAAAACGAGGCTTATCGCTCTGTCCGCTCGCGGCTCAAAATTCATATGAGCTCAAGCTATGTGGCCCGCCGCGTGGTGGATGTGGCTAAACGTCCGCGCCGTAGTTTGATCATTCCGTGGTGGTTCCGCATCCTCACCACGATTGAAGCGGTTTTCCCCGCCCTTGTAGATTGGATCTCATACTCATTCACGAAAAAGAAACATAAATTGGATTAGGAGACTTAAATGACGACCGCCCGACTCAAAAGCCTTATCGATTCCCTCCCAACCTCGAACCTGGATGCTGTTATTCTGAATCCGGGTCCAACCCTCACACATCTGACCGGTGTCCACTTTCATTTGATGGAACGGCCTGTTGTGCTATTCGTTGCGCCCGGTCAAGACCCGGCGCTCGTGCTGCCCGAACTTGAACTACCCAAATTGGGATTATTCCCCTACAAAGTGCAGGCGTTTGCCTACGGTGAAAATCCGTCAGAGTGGGACGATGCCTTTCGAAAGGCGGCGCAGGCCCTGGGTCTGGATGGGAAGCGCATTGGAGTCGAACCGCGTCAATTGCGCTTGCTCGATTTTCGTCATGTCAAAGCGGGGGCGCCTGAAGCGGAATACCCGGATGCGAGCGAAGTACTTTCCCGTTTGCGCCTGAAAAAAGATAAAGCCGAAGTGGATGCGATGCGTCGTGCTGTGAAGATTGCGCAGGATGCCCTCGAAGCCACCATCCCTTTGATCAAGATCGGAATGACCGAACGTGAGTTGTCTTCCGAGTTGGTCATCCAATTGTTCAAGCAAGGCTCCGACCCTGAATTGCCCTTTGCGCCGATCGTCTCTGGCGGACCCAATGCCGCGAATCCGCACGCTTCACCGACGGAAAGAAAATTACAGGCAGGCGACCTGCTTGTGGTGGATTGGGGTGCAGCCTTCGATGGCTACATCTCAGACCTGACCCGCACCTTCGCAGTGGGTGAGGTGGATGATGAATGCAACAAGATCCATAAAATTGTTCAAGAGGCCAATGCTGCAGGTCGCGCTGCTGGCGGCCCTGGTGTGTCTTGCGCCAATGTGGATAAGGCCACCCGTGATGTCATTGAAGCATCGGGCTATGGAAAATATTTTACCCACCGCACCGGTCATGGCATTGGCATGGAAGGCCATGAAGAACCCTACATGCGAGGCGACAATATGCAATTGTTGGAACCCGGCATGGCCTACACCGTTGAGCCTGGCATTTATCTGACGGACCGCAATGGCGTCCGTATTGAAGATAATGTTGTCATCACAGAAAACGGCGCAGAGAGTTTAAGCGATATGCCGCGCGAGATTCGCGTGGTTGGATAGACAGGGTTGCAAGATCCTGTGTATGTGATTTGCCGTGCCACTTCCACTGATGCCGACCGCCTGACAGAGATCACCATCGCCGCCAAACGGCATTGGAATTACCCGGAAAAGTGGATCCAATTCTGGCTTCCGCAATTGACCCTGACCGCAGAGTACATTTCAAACCACGAAGTTTGGATGGTCATGGCAAAGGATGCCGCTATTGGTTATTATTCGCTTGAGTATTCTGACGGCGAGCTTTGGCTGGGAAATCTCTGGGTATTGCCTGAACACATGGGGCAGGGGATCGGCCGTCTGCTTTTTGAACATGCCCTGAACCGATGCCGCGGGCTTGGTTGCTCCACCTTGAAGATCGAAGCAGATCCCAATGCCCAAAGCTTTTACGAAAGAATGGGAGCATGCAAAATAGACGAGCATTGCAGCGAAGTGGATAATCAGCCGCGTATATTACCTGTCATGGAAATTGTTGTACCAGCTTGATGACACTCAAGATCATGACGCACCTCGAAATCTTAATTTCGAGGTGCGTTTTTGTTTGCGACCGGGATTTGCCCTTGAAATTTCACCAAAACCTGCTATGATTGTTTGTGATTGATTGATGAGCGATTATGAGCGAATTTACCCCCACCCCTGAACGGCAAAAACAGATCCTTTCCCTGCTCGGCAAACAGGGACGGTTAAGCGTCGCTGAGATCGTGGAGCAATTCTCGATCAGCGAAGCCACTGCAAGGCGCGACCTGGAAACGCTTGCATCTCAAGGCAAAGCCCAACGCGTGCATGGCGGCGTGATCGCCTTGGAGCAGGCACCTCCAGAGCTTCCCATTCTTGAACGGGAAGGCGAACAAACGGACGAAAAAGCCAGCATTGGGCGCGCCGCCGCGGAATTGATCGCCGATGGAGAAACGGTTTTCCTCGGCTCAGGGACAACGGTACTCGAAGCCGCAAAACATCTGCGAGATCGAAAAAATCTCACCGTCATCACCAACTCGTTGCCTGTGTTGAACGTCCTTGCGGGTATCAAAGATATTACCGTCGTTTCATTGGGTGGACAGTTGCGCGAGAGCGAACTTTCCTTCATCGGTCACATTACGGAGCAGGCACTCGCCGAACTGCGCGTGGACAAGGTCATTATGGGCACTCGCGGAATCAGTTTGGAACATGGTCTAACGAATGATTATTTGCCTGAAACTCTCACAGACCGCGCCATCCTGAAGATCGGGCGGACGGTCATCATTGCCGCAGACCACACGAAAATTAATCGGGTGGCTACCGCTTTGCTAGCTCCATTGAAGTCCATGCAGGTTTTTGTGACGGACTCACATGCAGAGAAGAAATTTTTGCAGTCGTTGAAAAAGCTCGAGATCGAAATAGTCATCGCGTAGATCAACTTCATCATTTAGGAGAACCATGCTCCTCAAAAATTTTCGTCCACAGTCCAAACTAGTCACCAAAACCACATTGGTGAACAAACCCAAATTCCCTGTGATCGACGCGCACGATCATCTGGGTGAACCCTTCGGTGGCGGCTGGGATAAAAAGCCGTTGAGCGAATTACTCGACCTTCTTGATGAAGCAGGCGTGACTCATTATGTTGATTTAGATGGCGGCTGGGGCGAAGACATTCTCGATGCCCATCTCAAACATTTCAAAGAAGGCGCACCTGAACGATTCCAAGTCTTCGGCGGCGTGGATTGGAACAAATGGCAGGAGTTGGGGAATCAATTCCCAGAGTGGGCGGCGAAGCGTTTGATCGCACAGAAAGAGCGCGGCGCACAAGGACTCAAAATTTGGAAGCCGCTTGGCTTGCATGTCAAAGACCATCAAGGCAAATTGGTGGATGTGGATGATGTGCGTCTCTCCCCCATTTGGGAAACCGCGGGAGAACTTGGCTTTCCTGTGCTCATTCATGTCGCTGACCCCGTTGCGTTCTTTGACCCTATCGATGAAGCCAATGAACGCTGGGAAGAGATCGGCGAACATCCCGATTGGGCATTTACCAGCCCGCCCTTCCCATCATTCTTGCACATCATGAACTGTTTCAAGAACTTGGTCACTCGCCACTCGTCCACTACTTTTATCGGGGCGCATGTGGGTTGCTATGGTGAAAACCTTGGCTGGGTCGGGCAGATGCTCGACGATTGCCCAAACTACTATATTGACATCTCCGCTCGCTTCGGCGAGATCGGACGCCAGCCTTACACCTCCCGCCGTTTCTTCATCCAATATCAAGACCGCATTCTCTACGGCTCAGATATGAGTCCCGACCTTGATGCCTATCGTCTCAGCTACCGCCTGCTCGAAACGGACGACGAATATTTCAATTACAACACCAGCGAAGTCCCTGGGCAGGGACGCTTCTATGCCTATGGCTTGTATCTACCTGATGATGTCTTGAAAAAAGTCTATCGCGAGAATGCCATGAAGGTTTTGAAATTC
>DAOQID010000157.1:0-8197 GCA_035339375.1 Anaerolineales bacterium
CTTGGTGACTTTGTGGTCTACAACACTTTACTTATGCAAGAGGTCAAATAAAGTTTTTCGCACCAGCAAAATGACAGACTTTCCGAAGTTCGATCTTCAACACATTGCCTAAACACAGGCGGGTTCTCCGATGAGCCCGCCTGTGTTATTTTGGATTCTTACGACCAAAACACGCCATCAGGCATACAATGAAATGAAGCAGGGTAAAATTCACGGGTCAAAGTTTTTGAATATCTCATCACGAGGTGAAGCATGAGCGATGTTTACGATCTCAAGTCAGTGAAACTTCCGTATTTGGCGGGCGGCGCGTTGAAATTGTTTGCGGCACTGGTTGAAGGGCCGCTGGGCGGACTGCTCACGCCGAGTCTGTTTGAAAGCGCAGGAGTCAACTGGCTGAGAAAGCAAAGCTTCAACGATGCGCCCACCCACCATCCGATTCACTTTACGGGGGAACTGCAAACCGAATCATCTGCTGTGCCCGAAAACGAGTGGCCGCAAAATGCATCCACAACAAAGGGCTTTCAATTCAAAAGCGTACATGAACTCGCAAACGCCTACCGCAGCGGAAAAACCACACCTGAAGAAGTTGCCAGAAAAGTTTTAGACGCGATCAAGGCAAGCGACTCAACCGACCTGCCGCTTAAGGCATTCATCGCTGTGTACAACGAAGATGTGATGCGGCAGGCACGCCAATCCACACAGCGCATCAAAGCTGGCAAAGCGCTCAGCATTTTCGACGGCATACCCGTAGCCATCAAAGATGAAATGGACATGGCCCCCTACCCCACCACGGTCGGCACATCCTTTTTAGGAAAGAACCCTGCCCAAGAGGATGCGACCGTCGTCGCCCGTTTGCGAAATGCAGGCGCATTACTCATCGGCAAAGCCAACATGCACGAGATCGGCATCAACGTCACAGGCCTGAATCCGCATTTCGGCACAACACGCAACCCATACAACCCAGGGCATTACACGGGCGGCAGTTCCAGCGGCTCTGCCACAGCCGTTGCCGCAGGGCTTGTCTCTTTTGCCATCGGCGCAGATGGCGGCGGATCGATCCGCATTCCCGCTTCATTTTGTGGATTGGTCGGATTGAAGGCCACCTTTGGAAGAATCAGCGAATACGGCGCATACCCGCTGGATTGGAGCGTCGCTCACATCGGACCTTTGGCTGCATCCGCCTCCGATGCAGCGCTTGCCTACGCCTTGATTGCTGGCCCCGACCCCAAAGATCCGAACTCATTGCATCAACCCCTGCCATCCCTCCAAGGCTGGGATGATCTCAACCTCAAAGGGCTCAAGCTCGGCGTCTATTGGCCGTGGTTCCGTCATGCGGATGCAGAAACAGTTGCCGCCTGCGAGGCCATGCTCAAGGAATATGAAAAAATGGGTTGCGAGATCGTGGAAGTCACCATCCCCAACCTCGAAGCAAACCGCATCGCCCACAGCGTAACCATCACCAGCGAAATGGCCCAAGCCATGAATGAGACCTACGGAAAACATCATCGCGACCATGGACTGGATGTGCGCGTGAACCTGGCACTCGCCCGCCAATTTTCAGCCACCGACTATCTCACCTCCCAGCGTATCCGCACCCGCATGATCCAGCATTTCAACGACGCCTTCCAACTCGCCGATGTCATCCTCACACCGACCACAGGCATCACCGCGCCAGAGATCAAGAAAGGTGCCCTGCCCGATGGCGAATCGGACCTGACCAACACCATCGAGATCATGCGCTTCGCCACCGCCGCCAACATGACCGGCCTCCCCGCCATCACCTTCCCCGTTGGCTACACCCAAAAAGGACTGCCCATCGGTCTGCAGGTCATGGGCAAGGCATGGGATGAGAAAACCTTATTGCGCCTTGCACTCTCCGCCGAACAAGTTGTAGAACGCAAAGCCCCACAGGTATATTTCGAATTGCTCAAATAGCCACCCACTAAAAGAACAAATGTGCTAAAATCACTCCAGTTTATCCACTAGAAAAAGGAGACCATCATGGCTGAGCTAAAAACAAAAAAGACCGAAGCAAGCGTGGAAGATTTCCTAAACGGCGTCAAAGACGAAGCCACAAAAAAGGACTGTTTTGAAATTGTAAAATTGATGAAACAAGCCACAAAGGCAGACCCCAAAATGTGGGGCTCAAGCATTGTTGGCTTCGGCACCCAACACCTCAAATACGCCAGCGGCCGCGAACTGGAATGGATGATCCTTGGTTTCTCACCCCGCAAACAAAACCTCACCCTCTACCTGCCCGGGAGCCTTGAGTCATACGCAGGCATGCTTAAGAAATTGGGCAAGCACACAACAGGTAAAGGTTGTTTGTATATCAAATCGCTCAAAGATGTGGATACAAAAGTGTTGAAAGAACTCGTGCAACAGGCAGTGAAAACCACCAAACAATGAAACCACTCAAAGACCCCGAAGAATTTGAAAAAAAGGCTCTCCACAAGTTTGTGGATTTTTCAAATGCGCACGTTTTGGAAATCGGATGCGGCGAAGGCAGGTTGACATGGAAATACGCCGCCGCCTCCACCCTGACCGTTGGAGTGGACCCTGACCAAAATGCATTGCGCATCGCCCGCGCAGACACTCCCTACAGCCTGCAAGAGAAAGTCCGTTTTTCTCGAGCAACCGCCCGCCAACTCCCTTTTTCAAAAGAAACCTTTGATATTGCCGTCCTAGCCTGGTCGCTCTGATGAATGGAACACGAGAGCATGGTCCATGCTCTGGATGAAATTCGAAGAACCCTCAAATCAAACGGAATCCTGATCGACTTGCGCCCTGTGGAAGACCACTGGTCGGTTGAAGTGGCCTCCCAACAAAACATTCTGACCGCAGGCCAGTTGACCGACATGCCCATCGGCAAAGCCGACGATGAAGCCGCCTTCCGCGCCATGCGGGAAGTGGAGGCACGCGGCTGGTTCACGCGGGAACGCGAAGAGGAATTTTCTTTTTTTTACTACTGGGATACTCCGTCTGAGATGAAGGAGTTCATGGAAAAGGAATGGAAAGACTTTGAAAAAATGGAAGACAAAGTTTACCAAACCGCGAAATCGCTCTGGTCAACAGCCGATGCAGATGCACAGATGCGGGTCCGTGTGAAAATGTTGATCACAAAATGGAGAAACACTACCTGAGCGGATGCGCCTTTACGAGGTTTCGTTCACCAGGTCATGAATCCATTTTCGTGACCTGACGCGCCAGCCACTGACAAAAGCTTTGGCAAGTTCCTCCAACCCAACCATCAGATAAACATAATATACGGGGAGATTGAACACAAACGCACTGGTATATGCCACCGGCACGCCGATCAGCCAGATGGAACAGATCTCCATGATGAGGGCAAAACGGGTATCTCCACCTGCACGTAAAGCGCCAATAAATGTGGAGAAGTTGAACATGCGAAGCCACAAAGTGCAGGCCATCATCAACATCAGCATGCGCACATTGTGTACACCGCTGGGGGAAAGATCGTATAAATTCGTAACAACATCACGCATCAAAACAACGATAATGCCCACAATCCACGCGGCAGACACCCCAAGGATCACAATGCGCCGCACAGTTTCGTAGGCTTCTTCTTTTTTGCCTGCACCGATACGGTTTCCAACCATTACCGCACAGGCATTGCCCAGACCCATAAAAACAACAAAGCCCAGTTCTTCAATGGTGGCATTGACATTGATCGCGGCGATCGCATCTGTGCCGATGTGGGCGTAGATGGCGTTGTAGGTGGTGATTCCCAGCGACCAAAACATTTCATTGGCAAGCGCAGGCAGTGTGGTTTTGAGGACACGGGTGAAAAATGAAAGGTCGAAGGAGAAAAATGTCAACGGGTTGGCGGCGAGGGGTGTTTTTTGGGTGTAGACCATGACCAATAGCAGAACCAGTTCCAGGGTCCAGCCTGAAGCGGTGCCGATTGCGGCACCTTCCACTCCAAGAGCGGGAACAGGTCCATAGCCAAAGATCAGCATATAACCAAGAATCGTCTTAAAGATCAGGGCTGTTGTTGTGGCAACAACCGTGATCTTGACGAATTGAATGCTGCGCAAAGTGGCAATATAGGAAGTGGCAAGTGCAACGGGAATATAGGAAAGCCCGACGATGCGAAGGTAACGAGTGCCAATATCGATCACTTCAGGGTCGGTTGTGTAAAAGCCCAGAACGGTCTGCGGCATGAGCGTGGCCGCAAGAGAAAATAGAAGCGCAATGAGGGTGGAGACAAGGATGCTCATACCCAACACTTTGCGGATCGGCTCGATCTCCTGCTTGCCCCAAAACTGGGCGGTGAAAATTGCCATGCCGCTGGTGAGGCCAAAAAGCAGGAGAATAAAAACAAAGAACACCTGATTCGACAATCCCATGGCGGCAATGGAGGTTTCGCCAAGCTGCCCCACCATGAGTACATCGATCAAATTGAGCGAAGCGTTGATAAGCTGCTGAAATGAAATAGGGAGCGCGATGGTGAGCATTTCGCGCAGGAAGGAACGGTCACGGAGAAAGGAGAGGGACATGGGGGAAAAGGATAAAGGATGAGGAATAAAGGATGAAAAAGTCGTTGAACGTTTTGTTTTAAGCGTTCAACGACTGATTGCCATTCAGCGATTGATATTTACTGGTCTTCCGGTGCATCGCGGACAATATACAACGGCCTGCCCTTGGCTTCATCATACAGGCGGCCAATGTATTCGCCCAGAATACCCAACGAGATCAACTGCACACCGCCAAGAAAAAGCACAGAAACCAGTGTAGTGGTTTGGCCTTCAAAGAAATGCGAACCCGCCAGACGCAGAATGGCCACAACAGGAATGGCAAGGATGGAAATACCCGCCGAGATGAACCCGAAATACGTGGCCACCTGCAAAGGGAAATAGGAAAAGCCCGTAATGGCGTTCAACGCAAGACGCAGCATTTTCTTGAAGGGATATTTCGTCACCCCTGCTACACGGGCGGCGCGTTTGTAGGTAACCCCGATCTGTTTGAAACCCACCCATGCTGACATGCCGCGCGGGAACCGATGGCGTTCCTTCATCTGCTTGAGCACATTGACCACTTTGCGGTCCATGAGGCGGAAATCGCCTGTATCCACGGGGATCTTCACATCGGTGATGCTATAAATGATGCGGTAGAACATGGCTGCGGTGAATTTCTTGAACCAGGTTTCGCCTTCGCGCTCGCCGCGTACGGCATATACCACCTCATAACCTTCCTTCCATTTTTTCGCCAAATCAAGGATCACTTCGGGCGGATCCTGCAAATCGGCATCAATAATGACGACCGCATCGCCGCGGGCATAATCCCAGCCTGCGGTGATGGCCACCTGATGACCAAAATTACGCGCAAAAATCACGGGGCGAACCGTTTTATCTTTTTCAGCCAGAGCGCGAATACCATCAGTGGAACCGTCGGTGGAACCATCATCTACAAGGATGAGTTCCCACGGCTCGCCAGAAGAATCCATCACCTCTTTTACGCGACGATACAGTTCGGGAAGATTATCAATTTCGTTATAGATGGGAGCAATGATCGAATAAGTGATTTTCATAAATCTTCTTTCCGTTTTTCTTTTGTGGATATTTTGATCGGCCGCCTTGCTTTTATTTTCTCAGGCGGAGCGACAAATCTTTTTTCACCGTCATCTTCAAAGGGCGGCAATCCCAGTACGCGCCGCCGCACATACTCCATGATCACAACCACAGAAGCCAGTACGGGCACCACCAGCAAAGCGCCCATAATTCCCTCCAGGATCGTTGCGATCATGATGGCGATGAAGATCAAGGCTTCATTCATGTGCAAACTGCGCCCCATGATGAGCGGGCGCACAAAGAAGTTCTTCAAATTGATCAGCACCAGATACGTGGCAAACACAATGATCGCCACAATCACATTCGAGTACGGAATCCAGCTTGACCCTTCCAACAGAGCCACACCGACCGCGAAAGCCGCCGCAAGAAATGGCCCCACATCGGGCACAAGCGTGAACAAACCAGCCATTACGCCCAACACCAACGCACCAGGAATGCCAAGGATCAGCCATGCGATCGTGAATACAATTCCCACCACCAGCATCAGCACGATCTGCCCACGCAGGTATGCCATCCACACATTGCGGAGGCGTTTGTACAATTCGCGCATATCATGGTGGTACTCCTCGGGGGCGAGGTCCACCAGCCAATCACGGATGCTCGGCCATTGACTCATAAAAAGATGCACACTGACAATGATCACCAAAAACCACAACACATTCACCGATGTGGTCTCCAGCAAAGCCAGTGCTTCTTCGGGCAGAGGGGTCAGGACGGTATCTTGCAAATGTGCGAGGCTTTCACCCAATTGTTCGAAATGAAAAGACATTCCACCAAATTGAATTGGGCTGGAAAGCACCGCACTAAATTCAGCCGAAAGGTCGAGTATGTCCTGGGCAACGATCTTGATCTCGTCGAAAAAGATCGGCGTCAACGTGGCGGGCACGCCCACCAAAAAGATCAGCGCCGAAAAATAAACGATATTCACCGCCGCAGTCCGCGAGAGTTTTGTTTTTTGCATCAACAAAATCACAGCAGGGCTGATCAGGTATGAAACAAACCCAGCGATCACCAGCATCTTCACCGCTTCGCGCGCATAGATCAACAGGGCAACAATGGCAATAAAAACAACAAAGCCCATTGCATAACGGAAAGGAAGACTCCACTGGCTGATTTTCTTTTTCATAATAATTTTTTCACCGCTTCGAGGGTAGGTTCAATGATCGGCGCGGATTGGACAGCCTGCATCGCCGCGCGGACATCCTTGAGGCCGCTGCCAGTATTCATCACCAAAATGGGATCATCGCTTCCAACGACCCCGAGGCTGGTCGCTTTTACCAAACCAGCATAAGCCGTGGCCCCGGCAGGTTCGGCAAAGACTCCCATTTTGCCCAGTTCCGCAATGGACTTGATGATCTCGTCATCCGCCACAGTGATATAGGTGCCGCCCGTCTCTTTGGCGGCGCGAACTGCACGCACCCCATCACGCGGCAGGTCTACGGAAATGCTGTCTGCCAAAGTTGTGGCAGAGACTGGCGTAATCGTTTCGGTATTTGCATTGAACGCATTCGCGATCGCCGCCGACCCTTCCGCCTGCACACCGATGATGCGCGGCATGTTGGGAATCCAACCCAGGGCGAGCAGGTCTTTGAATCCCTTATGAATGCCAGAGATGATGTTGCCGTCACCCACTGAAACAAAAATACAAAGCGGCGGGTGATTATCGAGCGGACTGTCTTTCTTGTGCCAGTCGCGGTGCGCTTCCATCCACCACTCCCAAATTTCGAAGGCAGCGGTCTTTTTCCCTTCCACTGTAAAGGGATTGTAGCCCGTGTTGCGGCAATACCAGCCAAATTCATCGGCGGCTTTCACGGTCAGGTCGAAAGCGTCGTCGTATGTTCCATCCACCAAAATGACCTTTGCCCCAAAAACCAGCAATTGCGCCACTTTTGCAGGCGGTGCAGACTTGGGAGCAAAGATAATTGCTTTTTGGCCTACCGCCGCCGCCATGCACGCCAGTGCCGCGCCTGCATTGCCTGTGGATGCGGTCACAACCACTTCGGCTTTGATCTCCTGTGCCCGTGCCACCAGAATGGCGGAAGCACGGTCCTTGAAGGAAGCCGACGGATTACGCGACTCATCTTTCAGCCAGAGATGTTTCAGGCCGAGTTTTTCTGCCAGCCGCGGCAGGGCAAAGACAGGCGTCCCGCCCGCTGCGTGCAAAGGCGTGGAATCACCTGCGGGTTCAGACACAGGCAAAAGCGGTAAATACTTCCACAGAGATGGCTCTGTCCGCGAAGTGATATCTTCGGGCTGGTATTTTTTCCGAATGGAATCAAAGTCGATCACAACATCCAGATTCCCGCCATCTTTCGGACAAGTGTATGTAACCTGCCCAGGCAGGTACTCTGTTCCACAAAGTGAGCATTTGTAGCCAGTGAAATTTTTCATAGTGGCATGATTTTACCCGATAGACAAGGCCCGGACTAGAAAAGGACTCTCAGGCTTTCGCCATGAGAGTCCAGTTAATAATCACCGATTACTAATTTACTTCTCTTCCCGCTCCCACAACTCTCTGGCGATCACTTCCTGATCGACAGGCAATTTATCGAACCTGACGCCCACCGCATTGTAGATTGCATTTGTAATCGCTGGCGTGGTCGGGA
>DAOQID010000158.1:0-8064 GCA_035339375.1 Anaerolineales bacterium
AGCCGATGTTCTGCCCAAGTCAACTGGTGGATCGCGGCTGGGGTGCGTACTTGATCGTCAAAGCCAAGAACCTGCCGTTGCCGTAAGTTTGCCAGACTAGATCGAATAAAAAAGGGCAGTCACTGAAAAAGTGGCTGCCCTTTTGTCATGCAAATACGATGAATCTCTCCCAATTTCTGACTTATAAAATAGATGCAGGTATTGCGCATTTGTGCGCAGAAGTTTGTTATTTTGCCAGAATGGAAGGTTCATATGAAAACACAGAATCGAATTTCTCCAACGGTGAAGGCCTTGCGTGGAATTGTGCTTTTGGCAGTTCTCTTTTCCATGATTCAGGCACAGCCTGCCAGCGCGCAGGTCACAGGGCAGGGATTGGAAATCTGCTTGTTGCCTGGTACGGTGCAGCTGAAGCAGGATGAGAGTCAGGCGCTCAAGTCCGCGCTGCGAAAGGCGGATGCGGAAGTGGAATTCAACGGCGCCGTATGCTTTGCTCCGATCGAATTGCGCGAGGAGGGTGAGTGGATGTTCATCACCCTTGCAGGGTTGACGAACAAACCAGGCGGCGCTTGGACGATCTCAGAGGATGCGGTCTGGTCAGATAACGCGATCATTCGCAAAACCCCGGGCGGAATGCTGGCTTCGGTTGCAGGTACAAAAGCCTTTTCTGCGGCTCTTTCTTCGGTGCCAGAATCAATTGTCCCGTTGGAAGCGAAGCGAGTGATCGATCCATTGTCTGCCTACTCGCCGAGTCCACATGCGGGGGCGGCATTCCAATTCCCGTTTGAGGCGGGGTATCAAGTTTATTATGGGACGAAGGGCGGCGGTGTCCACACGGGTGAGTTTTCTACGGTGCTGGGCGGCACGAGCATGGCAGTGGATTTGATGTCGGATGGAATTACGGCTTCAAACCACGCGCCGAATCGTTTGCTGGCGGTTGCGCCGGGCACGGTGGTAAAGAAATGTTCAGATGCCACCAAGAATTCCACTTATCTCATCATTGATGATGGCACCGATAAATTTTTGTATGCCCACATTCGTTCATCCACTGCGCCGCCTTTGTGGGCGGTGGTGAATGTGGCAGGGACGATCCTGGGTGAGTTGGTTCCAGGTTCGTTCAGCGATGGGTATTGCGGTTACGCCAACCAGACCGCAGGTTTCTTCCATGTTCATCTGGAATTCCTGAATCGTTCTTCGCTCACGCTCAGCGATTGGACTCTCGATACGGCCACTGAAAAATGGCAGCGCGGTGCCGAGGTGTGGAGCGCTGGTGAGTGGAAGCAGGTGGGTGGCAGCGTAACGGGATGCAGTCAGGTTTCATATACGGGCGTGATCTTGTATGAGAACGCCAACTGTAATGTGGAAACCGCAGGGGCGATGAAAGCCTTCCCGGCTGCGATCACGTGGACGGATATTGCTGTGGCGGACCCGATCCAAAATAAAGCATCTTCGATCTTCGTCTCTTCGGGCTGGTCGGCTAAAGTATTTGAGAAATCCATCGCTGAAGGCGGCGGCTCGTGGCGATGTGTGACAGATCGTCTTTCTGACTTGAGCACAAGTTATTACACCAATGGCGATACATCGCGGAAGATGAACGATGACATCTCGTCCATTCAAGTTTATGCGGATGGAAACTGCGGCAGCGGCGGGACCTCGGACTGGACTGCCCTGTATTTCAATGGGCATGATCATTGGCTGGATACTTCCAACTTCAACAACCAGATGTGCCAGGAAACCATTACCAGCAGCGGCCTCGATAAGAACTACACTTCCTCCGCTCCCTGCAATAATGGTGTGGCCAACGATTGGGTTGCGGAATACAACACCACGGTGAATTTTGCCTCTGGAAATTATGTCTTCAAAGCCGAGAATGATGACGGGCTCAAACTGTGGGTGAATGGCGTCAGCGTTCTTGACCGAAGCGCCGCTCAAGGCCTTTCGTATGCCTGCCCAGCCCGCAGCTTAAGTGGGAACGTTCCCATCCGTGCAATCCTGAATGAAGAAACAGGCGATGCCCGCATCAAGATCGCATGGACGACGGATGTCAATGTTTGTAACCTGCCGGGCGCGTTTGGCAAGGTTGGCCCTGTCAACGGTGCCACTGCACAACCTAATAATCCCACCTTGAGTTGGAATGCCAGTGTGGATGCAACGGAATATTTCTACTGCATCGATACTTCGAACGACACTGTTTGCGATACGGGCTGGCAAAGCGTTGGCAATGTGACCAGTCAGGCGATCAGTGGGTTGGCAGTGGATAAGACCTACTATTGGCAGATCCGCGCGAACAGTGCAGGTGGTGAGACCTTTGCCGATGGCAATACCTGGTGGTCTTTTAAAACCCAGCCTTCCAATATGTTGATTAACCCAGGCTTCGAAGATGGCACAACCACCCCAACTGCCTGGAACAAGGATGCCTTTGTGTTAGCCAACAGCACCTTTGAGTGGAGCATTGATTTCTTCCACTCAGGCAGTAGGAGCGTGAAGATCATAAGCGCCACAGCCAACGATGCGCGCTGGACTCAAACTGTAACGGTTCAGCCAAATACGGATTACAAATTATCTGGCTGGATCTTGACCAATGATGTTGCCCACACCGCTGAGACGAACGACGCTGGGGCCAATCTCTCCATTTTGGATGGTACGGTCAACCACTCAACCCCGTCACTGTTCGGCGATAACCCGTGGACTTTCGTGTCTTTGACATTCAACTCTGGTGCAAACACGCAAGTGACGGTTGCCGCGCGGCTTGGCATGGCTACAGGCTCAACAACAGGCACCGCCTGGTTCGATGACCTGAAATTGGAACCAGCAACAAGTGCGCCCACCTTTGGCGATGTGCCGCTTGACCATCCGCAATATGCCTATATTCAGGCGTTGTGGGATAACGGCTACACCGCAGGATGCAGCACTGATCCGCTGTTGTTCTGCCCCGATACGATCCTGGACCGTGCCCAGTCTGCCGTGTTCATGCTGCGCGGACAACTTGGCTCAACCTATGCTCCGCCTGCCGCACCGTGGAATACCTTCGGCGATGATTGGACTGGGTTCGAATGGGCCGAGCCGTGGGCGGAAGGCATGTGGCAGGAGGGATTGACTCAAGGTTGTCAGGCCAGCCCGTTGCTGTATTGTCCTTCCACACAGCTTCCGCGAGTGGAGGCCAGCGTATTTGGTCTGCGCATGAAATACGGGGTCAATTACACCCCGCCCACAGCCACAGGGACATTGTTTGCCGATTTCCCATCCACAGACCCGAGTTACTGGGCCATTGACTGGGCCGAGCAAGCCTACCTTGATGGTCTGCTCCCCGCCTGTGGCACCGATAGTGTCAGTGGCAAGCCGATGTTCTGTCCAAGTCAACTGGTGGATCGCGGCTGGGGTGCGTATCTAATCGTGCAAGCCAAGGGATTATTGCCAACACCATAATCCCTGCTTTTCTCCTTTGAGTTGCAGCGCGAGACCTCTGGGTCTTGCGCTGCACGTTTTAACGGGTTTGGTTATGGATGTTCTTGTAACTATTCCACATTTTCATCGTTCATTTTTTACGAGTAGAACTCTTGCATAAGTCCATTTCTTTACCACCAAGGCACAAAGTCTCGAAGACTCAAAGAAAAAAAGCTTAGTGCCTTTGTGACTTTGTGGTCTACAACACTTTACTTATGCAAGAGGTCAAGTGTTTTTTTGAGTGCAACAGAACGTCCATTGTGAAATTCATATTGAAATAAATTTTTATTTTTATTGAAGAATAAAATTATTTTGCGATGTACGCTTAACAAACCTGTGGGTTTGGGAATTTATAAAAAATGGTATATGTAGCCATCATTGTTGCAGAAATATCCACGGGAGTTAAGTATGAAAAAACTACATCGCTCATTTCGCCTTTTGGTAATCCTTTTTGTGCTTGTGAATCTATTGCCTTCCTATAATTCATTAGCCGCTCCGTTGGCGGCTGATTATCCAACCGATCCAACAGCGGATATCAGCTGGTCCGCAGGGACAAATGGTGTGGCGGATGTGCAGGCTGCATTCAACCAAGCGCGGGCTGTGGAGAGTGGTCAGCTTGGTATCTCATTACCTGCATTGACCCTGCCCAGTCAAGCGGACTGGGATGCCTTGAGCGATGGCGAAAAATCCCTGTGGCTGATCAACCGTGAACGAAGCGACCGTGGTGTCGATCCGCTTGAAGACGTGGAACTGAATGTCACCAGTGTGGCCCAAACCTATGCTGATTTCCTACTCGATAATGATGCCTGGGGGCACACTGAAGATGGCCGTGATCCGTGGGAGCGCCTTGATTCCAACCCTGCTATTCAGGCTTGCCATGATTTCCTCGGTGTTTCAGAGAATCTTGCGGTTTTTGTCACCAGCGGAACGAGTATTTCTTTACCGATCGAGCGCGCTGTTTACATGTGGATGTATGACGACAGCGGTTCTGGCTGGGGGCATCGCCATGCCATTCTCTGGTCTTCTTATACTGATAGCCATGGCTCCTCTGGGAGCGAAGGCTTTCTCGGCATTGGCCGTGCATCTGGCGGACCGTATCAGGGTCCATTTTCACAACCCTGGTTGCATGCTGAATTAATTGTTATGAATGTTTTTGATCCATGCGCTGGTTATTCTGTTCCGCAAGCCACCTTTGGCGATGTGCCAGTGGACCATCCTCAATATAAATATATTCAGGCTTTATATGATGGCGGCTATACGGCAGGGTGCAGCACCAGTCCGCTGATGTTTTGTCCCGATACGATCATGGATCGTGCCCAGGCGGCAGTCTTCATGATGCGCGGGCAGTTTGGCTCAGGCTATACACCTCCACCTGCACCATGGGATACCTTTGCTGATGATTGGACGGGTTTTGAATGGGCAGAGCCTTGGGCCGAAGGGATGTGGCAGGAAGGCCTCACAGGTGGGTGTCGACAGGATCCGCTGATGTATTGTCCTGAGACAGACCTTTCACGTGTGGAGGCAACGGTCTTCGGTCTGCGCATGAAGTATGGAGTTAACTACGAGCCACCATTGGCAACGGGAAAGGTTTTCGCCGACCTCACCGATCCCACCTATTGGGGCGCAGGTTGGGCAGAGCAAGCCTATGCAGATGGCTTGCTCCCAGAATGCGGTTTTGATAATGAGACGGGCAAGCCATATTTCTGTCCGTTGGATTTGGTCAACCGTGCCTGGGGGGCGTATCTCATTGTCAAGGCCAAGAACCTGCTTCCAGCGCCGTAAGATCGTTTCAACATGGGCGGAATCATGCCAAAAGGCGATTCCTTACATTGGGGAGCGGTCATTTGGCGGGGTTTTCGTCCAACTAACAAAATTGTAGGTTTTTTTGAAATCTTTTTGAGCACCAATGGATACTGTTTAATGTATCATTTTCATATCAAAACGCCGAGGCGGCTCGATTTGCTTCGGCTTTAATTTTGGACATCGAATTTTTCTATATTTAATAAGGAAAGAAAATGAATAAAAGATCATACCTCCCAGTCGTCCTCATTATGCTGATCGTCATGGTGTTTGGTGGGCATACAAATGCGTATGCCTCCAACCCTGCTGCTGCCAAAAGCGCCAGGGTGGAAGTTAATGGTGTATCCACATCATGTGCTACCTTCAAAGCGTGTGACGATTTGCTTGGCCCCGATGCCACGCTCTACATTTCAGGAGAGTGGAACGAGCAATTGCGTGTCACCGAGTCGGGTACTGCGGGTCACCCCATTAGAGTCATCGGTACTGATGCGATCATCAAGGTCGATAAGACCGAGGTGAGCGGAATCGCCCTAACAGGGAATTACATCAACCTCTCTGGTTTTGAGGTCATTGGAGGCGACTCCTTTGGCATTTACATCACAGGGCAGGTTATTAAAGTGGAAAACAACATTGTCCACGATAGTGTGCTTGAAAATGGCACGGCTGGCAATTGCCGCCAGGGCAGTTGGGGTAGTGCCATTAAGGTTCGTGAAGCGATGTATGTGGAAGTACGCAATAATCAGGTTTATCACAGCTGCGGTGAAGGGATTGCCCTGCGCGGAACCTATGTTTTGGCAGAATACAACACCGTGTGGGATAACTTCTCAGTACAGCTTTATGTGGATAACTCGCCATACACCACTGCCCAGAACAATACCGTCAAATGCACCCCAGGCTTCCCAACCCCCCGTCAACCTGTTGGAATTGCGATAGGCGAAGAACGCTTTAGCGGCTGGGGCAATCAGCGCCACGATAACAAGGTTTTGAATAATTATGTTGATGGCTGTGCAGATGGCATTGTTTCATGGGAAGGTGAAATGTCCACTGCCAAATTCATCGACTCAGTGATTTCTGGCAATACGGTTGTAAATGGAAATGGACGTGCCATCGGGTTATGGTCAAAGAATCAGAACGTGTTGATTGAAAACAATACGATCTACTCCGAGGTGTTCATAAAATATCCCGAAGGCGTAACTTCGATCAATAACACCGTCATTGGCTCAACGCCTTCCATCTTTTCAGATGTTCCAGCCACATATTGGGCTGTAAGTTATATCGAAAGTTTGTATAACGCAGGCATTACTGGTGGATGCTCCACATCGCCGCTTCTGTATTGCCCAACTTCCTCTGTGACCCGTGCGCAAATGGCGGTCTTCTTACTGCGTGGAATTCATGGCAGCGGCTACACTCCACCCGCAGCAACTGGAGCAGTCTTTGGTGATGTTTCCACCAGCACCTTTGCTGCTGCATGGATCGAGCAATTGGCGGCTGAAGGTATCACCAGTGGATGCGGTAACGGAAACTACTGTCCTGATGCCACCGTCACCCGCGCACAGATGGCTATTTTCCTTTTGAGGAGCAAGTACGGTTCTGCGTATGTGCCGCCTGTGGCAACTGGTGTTTTCCCGGATGTTCCCGTTGGCTCCTTCGCAGCAGACTGGATCGAACAATTGGCCGCTGAAAGCATCACCAGTGGATGTGGCGGCGGAAACTATTGTCCCAACTCGTCGGTAACTCGCGACCAAATGGCTGTATTCCTTGTGAAGACCTTTAATCTTCCATAGGTTTAAACTAATTTGCAAATTTATGAAGCCTTCACAACTTGTGAAGGCTTCATATTATTTATAATCAAAACAAATGAAAACTCAGAACCAATCAATCCCCCAGTTCGATTTAGGCGGTAATGGCCCATCTTTGCACTTCCTTCACGCCAACGGCTATCCCCCCGAATGTTACCTGCCGCTCTTTGAGCTTATCAAAACCCAATACCATCTTTTTGGAATGAAACTTCGCCCGCTTTGGCCTGATTCAAGCCCGAAAGAGATTTCCGACTGGAAGCCTCTCTCCGACGACTTGCTGCGCTTCCTCTCTAACCGTGGAACTGATCCTGTAATTGGGGTGGGTCATTCCATCGGAGGCATTGTCACTTTACGCGCCGCCTTGCGCGCTCCGCAGAAATTTCGCGCCATCATTTTGCTGGACCCAGTCTTGTTCGTGCCGAACTTTATCCTGATGTGGAATATTGTCCGTGCATTGGGGCTTGGAAACAAAGCCCACCCAAAGATTGGCGGCGCACTAAAACGCAGGCGTGAGTTCGACAATCTGGATCTGATCTTTCGGGGGTACCGTACCCGTGAGGTTTTCAAATACATGAGCGATGAAAGTCTGCGGGCTTATATTTTGGGTATCACAAAAGAAAAACAGGGTGGTGGTTTTGAGCTTGCTTATTCTCCTGAATGGGAAGCGCGTATTTACCTCACAGGCCTGCGCGACCTCGATATCTGGCACAGATTACCCAAACTCGAAGTGCCGACCCTCATCATCCGCGGCGCTGAAACGGATACGTTTCTGGAGGCAGCCGCAATGCTTGTTAAGCAGAAGCAGCCCAAGGTTAAGATCGAATCGTTGCCTGAATCCACGCATATCCTTCCGTTGGAATATCCGCAAAAGGTCTTTGAGATCATGCAGACATTTCTCAATGATCTGTAAACCCTCGAAAGGTCACTCGAAGCTTCGGAATTCCAAAAAAACCTACTTGACTCGCAACCTTTTTTCTTGTATGCTGTTTTAACGTTAGAACAATTTTTTGAACGATTGTTCAAA
>DAOQID010000159.1:0-7684 GCA_035339375.1 Anaerolineales bacterium
TGCGCGATGCGGTGGGACAGGTGGCAGAGAGTGCCAGTGCGGTCTCCAGCGCGGCATCCCAACTGGCATCTGCTTCTGAACAATCGGGAGATGCCGCCCGACAGATCGCCACAACCATTCAACAAGTGGCAATGGGAATTACCCAACAGACCACGGGCGTTACCAAGACCTCCGCTTCAGTGGAGCAGATGAACCGTGCCATTGATGGGGTTGCCAGAGGAGCACAGGAACAAGCAACGGCCATCAGTAAGGCTTCACAGGTCACTTCACGGATCAGCACCGCGATCGAACAGGTGGCAAACAATGCCCAATCCGTGACACGAGATTCGGCTGAAGCTGCCGCCCATTCCCGGAACGGCGCTGTAACCGTTCAGGAGACCATCGCAGGCATGGAGGCGATCCGCAGCAAAGTGGGGCTCTCTGCAACAAAAGTGGAAGAGATGGGAACACGCTCTGAAGAGATCGGCGCCATTGTGGAAACGATCGAAGATATTGCCAGTCAGACCAATTTGTTGGCTTTGAATGCTGCCATTGAAGCAGCCCGCGCTGGTGAACAAGGCAAGGGTTTTGCAGTGGTGGCTGATGAAGTGCGCAAACTGGCCGAACGTTCCAGCCTGGCTACAAAAGAAATCGCTGCCCTGATCAAAGGTATTCAGAAGACGGTCAATGAAGCTGTGGGAGCCATGAAGGCTTCTGCCAGTGAAGTGGAAGCGGGGGTTGAGCGGGCCAACTCGGCTGGTGTAGTGTTGGAGAAGATCCTGGTGGCGGCTGAGTCTGTGTACAAGCAGGCTGAAGAGGCTGGCAATGCAGCTTCCAAGGTCAGTGTCGCTGCTGCAGAATTGGTCGAATCAGTGGATGCCGTTTCAGCGGTCATTGAAGAGAACACAGCTGCCACTGAAGAAATGGCCGCCAATTCCTCCGAATTGACACAATCCATTGAGAATATCGCCAGTGTCAGCGAAGAGAACAGTGCTTCGGTTGAAGAAGTTTCCGCCTCCACTGAGGAGGTCTCGGCCCAGGTGGAGGAAGTATCTGCTTCGGCAACCTCCCTCATGGATATGGCCAAACAACTTTCGCAGGTGGTTGCCCGTTTCAAACTGGCAGCGGAGAAATAAGCGATCTTTATGGAGAACTTTCTCATTCACTTGAGAAAGTTCTCCATCATGGGTTTCTTGCATTAGCACCGTCATTGCCTTGAATGAAATAAAGAACAAGACCTTTGCAAGATGCCCACTGTATAAGCAGACTATTTTTGAAAGCAGGTACCATGGAACAACAACTGGTGGTTTTTGAACTGGCAAATGAATTTTATGGCATCAATATCGCCATGGTTGAAAGCATCATCAAGATGCAGGCGATCACCCAACTTCCGCAGACCCCTGTGTATGTGAAGGGTGTGACCAATCTGCGCGGCAGTGTTCTGCCTGTGATCGATCTGCGCACCCGTTTTGCATTGGATGCAAAGGAAGATACCAAACAGACCCGCATCATGATCGTCACCATGGGAAGCATTAAGGCGGGCATTATCGTGGATGGGGTTTCAGAAGTGTTGCGTGTTGCAGACGATTCTGTAGAACCCCTGCCGCCGATGATCAATTCGGTCGATTCTGCTTTCTTGAAGGGCATTGTCCGCCTGGAAGATCGCCTGATCATCATGCTGGAATTGAGCAAGGTTTTGAATCTGGACGAGCAGAAGTCGTTGGAGGCTTTAGCGGCTTAGATTCTGTCATTCGGACTGAGGCAGGCTTGGGCGGGGCGGAAGCGCGGTCCGTCCTCCTGCCTTCAGGTACTTTCACGCCTGTAATTCATGAAGGATGTTTTTATGGATCGGATATTGGGCAGGTTTTCAATTGGGTTTAAGTTGGGCGGAAGTTTCTTTTTCATCATCGTACTTATTGCGGTTACCCTGTCTCTCAGTTACTCGGACCTGAATCAACTGAATCTTGGCATGGCGAGCATGTATCATGACCATACCATCCCGATTCAAAATCTGAGTGAGGCCAGGGCATTGGTGGGGCGGATCAAGAGCAATATTCAGCTTAATTTGCAGATCCCCAAGCCCGAGGCTGAAGATGAGAAAACGAACGGAGCACCGAATTGCGATTCCTGCCATGTGTTCGAGACAAGCGGAGATCATCATGTGAAGGATGGGGAATCGGCTGGTGATACCAATCGTTGTCAGGTGTGTCACTCTGCACAGTTTGAAGATTCGGAACATGGGCTTTCAACAGCCAGTATTATGAGTGAGCAAAGCTGTTCAAGCTGCCATCCTTCTGAAGTGATCGACAAACAGCATCATCAGGTGGAGCAGGATATTGCTGCTGATGTTGCACGGGTCAATGAGATCATTGCAGAGTATCGCCAGAGCGGGTTGTTGACGGTTGAAGAGGAAGCGGAACTGGCGAGGTTTGACAAGGCATGGGCGGATTATCAGGTGATCATTACTGAGATTATTTCGCAGATGGATTCTGGCGAGGCGCAAACTGCCTTGCATCGTGTGGTTGGTGGGGATGCGTTGAAGAGTCAGCAGGCAGTGGATGAATCGATCGGTAAGCTGGTGGCTGTTATTCAGGAGCTTGCCCATCAATCGCAGGAGCAGGGCGCAAATACCTTTAACACTGCTGCACGAGAGATGCTGTATGTCGGTTTGTTTGCCATCCTGCTTTCCATTGGGTTGGGGTTTGTCATCACAGCGAATATTCGTACGCCTGTTGAGGTCATGGCTAAAGGTTTGCAGAATATGCGTCAGGGTGATTTGGATTGGAATGTATCTGACGCAGTGAAGGAAAGTATTGTTCAGCGTTCGGATGAACTGGGTGTGGCAGGCATGGGGTTTGATGGCACACTACAATATATGCGTGAGATGGCAGGGGTTGCAGGCCAGATCGCTTCCGGCGACCTGACCGTTCTTGTGAATCCGCGTAGTGAAAAGGACGAATTTGGTCTCGCTTTTTCAAAAATGGTGGACAGTTTAAATGCCCTGATCAGGCTGGTGATGGAGAGCACCGAGAATCTAAATTCGGCTTCCAGGCAACTGGCTCTCTCTTCCGGACAATCTGGAGAGGCGACACGCCAGATCGCGACCACCATTCAACAGGTGGCGATGGGCATCACCCAGCAAACTGCCGGGATTACGAAGACATCTTCTTCAGTGGAGCAGATGAATCGTGCCATCGATGGGGTGGCGCGTGGTGCTCAGGCACAGGCGGAGGCGATCGGCAAGGCTTCGCTGGTTGCCGGGCGAATCAGGGCTGCCATAAAGCAGGTGACCAGCAACGCGCAGACCGTCACCCATGATTCGGCGGAGGCGGCCAATCATTCGCGCAATGGGGCCAATACCGTTCGGGAGACCATTGCGGGGATGGAGGTTATCCGTTCCAAGGTGAATCTTTCTGCTGCCAAAGTGGAGGAGATGGGCGCACGTTCCGGGGAGATCGGCGTGATCCTTGAAACCATAGAAGATATTGCCAGCCAGACCAATCTGCTTGCGCTCAATGCGGCTATTGAGGCAGCCCGTGCTGGTGAGCAAGGCAAGGGTTTTGCGGTGGTGGCTGATGAGGTTCGAAAACTGGCCGAACGTTCGAGCCTGGCGACAAAAGAGATCGCGAAGTTGATCAAGGGCATTCAGGGTACGGTCAATGAGGCTGTGGAAGCCATGAATGCTTCAGCCAGTGAAGTGGAGGCAGGAGTCGTCCGCGCCAATTCAGCTGGGGTGGTTTTGGAGAATATTCTTGTAGCGGCTGAGTCTGTTTACAAGCAGGCTGAAGAAGCGGGGACTGCTGCTGAAAAAGTGGAAGTTGCCTCCGGGGAGTTGGTTGAGGCGGTGGATGCCGTCTCTGCGGTGGTGGAAGATAACACAGCTGCCACAGAGCAGATGGCGGGAAATTCGTCAGAGCTGACCCAGTCTATTGAAAACATGGCAAGCATCAGCGAGGAAAGCAGCGCAGCTGTCGAAGAGGTTTCTGCGTCCACTGAGGAGGTCTCGGTGCAGGTGGGGGAGGTCTCTTCATCGGCAGATTCTTTGATGAAGATGGCGCAGCAACTTTCACAGGTTGTCTCGCGTTTCAATTTGAAAGGCTAATCATTATGAAAAACGTCGTTCACATTCCGCTCCATCGTTCTTTTCTTGGCAGACTGCTTTTCTTCATGCTGCTCATCGGCATTCTGCCTGTGGTCATCAATGCGGCCATCAGTTACAACCTGGCACAAAAAGCTTTGGACGAAGCCACAGATGAGATGCAGACCATTATCGAAAAAGACCAGACGGCTTATATCCTTGCCTGGGCCAATGAGCGCAATCAGGATATCGTGACCCTTTCCGGGGTGGCCCGCATTACTTCCATGAAGCCTGAGACTGCGAATGAAGCCATCAAGCAGTACTATCGTTTGTGGGGCGGGTATGAAACCATCTTCCTTGTGGATATGGAGGGGAAATCAATTGCCACATCAGACGATCATCCGCTGGATGTAGCGGAGCGGACCTATTTTCAAGAGGCGCTTAAGGGGCGGGTGGTCATGTCGGAACCGCTCACTTCCAAGGCGACGGGGAATTTGATCATCGTGTTTGCGGCGCCTGTACGGGCGAGCGGTGGCTTGATCGTGGGTGTGGTTGGTGAAACAGTGCCAGTCAGCGCGATCACACAACTATTAATTAAGAATAGAACGGGCGAAACCTCGGAAAGTTATCTCGTTAATTCGGAAGGATATTTTGTCACTACGCCGCGTTTTGTAAAGGAAATGCAGAAGGCAGGTTTAATTGAAGGCCAGCCTGAATTGAAATATCAATTGCAAACGACCGCCAGCAAGGAATTGCAGGCGGCCAGGTCTGGGCAGGGGATTTATGAAAACTATCTGGGTGAAGAGGTCATTGGGCGCTATACCTGGCTGCCCGACCTGAAACTGGGATTGATCTCTGAAAAGCAGACCTCTGAAGCCAAGGCAGCCTCGGATCGTCTTGCCACTTTTAGTTTGATTACGATCGTTCTTTCGGTTGTTCTGATCTTTGTTGTGGCGTTTACGATCGCCCGCGGCATTACAAGACCTGTGCAATTGATGGCCAATACGGCCAACCGCCTCGCCCTTGGCGATATTGACCAGAATCTTGACTATGCCAGCAGAGATGAATATGGCATTCTTGCCGACTCTATTCGTTTGATGCTTGATTATCAAAAAGAAATGGCAACGGTTGCCAATTCCATTTCCAGCGGCAATTTAACAGAGAGTATTCAGCCGAAATCTGAAAAAGACCAGTTGGGACAGGCCTTCAAGCAGATGATCGAAAGTCTGCGTGAGGCCATTCAGCGTGTTGCGTTTAGCGCAAATACACTGACCTTTGCCTCTGAGCAACTGGCGATCTCGGCAGATCAGGCGGGTAGGGCAACTTCTCAAATTGCGACAACTGTGCAGCAGGTGGCCAAAGGCATTACCATGGAAACAGAGTCGGTCACACGAACGGCCTTCTCGGTGGAGCAGATGTCACAAACCATTGGGACCGTGGCGCAGGGTTCACAGGATCAGACAAAGTCTGTAACGAGTGCCACCCATATTACGAACCAGATCAATGAAGCCATTCAACAGGTGGCTGGAAATGTGCAGGCTGTAACCAACGTTTCAGCTGGAGCAGCCGAAGCAGCCCGCATGGGTGCGCAGACAGTGGTGGGCACGGTGAAGGATATGCAGTTAATCAAGTCCAAGGTCAACCTGTCGGCACAGCGTGTGGCTGATATGGGCGCACAGTCAGACCAGATCAACGTGATCCTTGAAACGATTGAAGATATTGCCAGTCAGACGAATCTGCTGGCATTGAATGCCGCGATTGAAGCGGCCCGTGCAGGTGAACATGGCAAGGGGTTTGCCGTGGTAGCCGATGAAGTTCGCAAATTGGCGGAGCGTGCAGGAAGGGCCACCCGTGAGATCGGCGGGTTGATCAAGAACATTCAGCACACGGTTTCTGAAGCTGTGATCGCCATGGATGAAGGCGGTCAGGAAGTGGAGAGTGGGGTGCAAATGGCGAATCAGGCGGGTAAGGCGTTGGAAGATATTCTGAAAGCTGCAGAGGAAGTGTATCGTCAGGCTGAGCAGGCAGATCACGGCGCGGAATTGATGCGATCTGCATCGAGTAGTTTGGTTTCATCGGTGGATGAAGTCAGCACTGTGGTGGAGGGGAATATGGCTGCCATGCAATCCATGACTGCTGGCATGGCTGAAATGACACGCACCATTGAAAATATAGCTGCTGTTTCTGAAGAAAACAGTGCCGCCATTGAAGAGGTGAGCGCTTCGGCGGAAGAGATGAGCGCCCAAGTGGAGGAAGTCACTGCTTCGGCTCAATCTTTGATGGAAATGGCGAAATCACTGCAGGAGATCGTTCAACAATTCAACCTTGGAGAGTCTGTTGCCTCTGCATAAATCCGCCTGACCTCTCACTGTCCATGTTGGCGTTGTAAGAGGGTATCTTCGGTTTTTCATTTGGAAAATGCTTTTTGTAACCCTATTTGGTTTGCATAATCTCTTCAACGATCTCAGTAAAGGAACGCATCCTTCCCTGCTCTTCCAAAGGTGTTCCAATTGAGAATTTTGACATCAACTCATCCAGATTCTGAATCGTCTCAGGGTCAGTCTTGTTGTGACTGCGGATCATTTCCCACATTTCAAACGCCTTTTCCAGTTCACCACGCCGCGCATAGATGCCTCCCACCCAGACCAACGCATCCAACGCGATAAAGTCCGCCTTGATGTCTTGCGCCTCACGGATGGATTGTTTGATGTAATACAACGCCTCGCTGTCGTTCTCCAAATGAAAATACGCCGTGCCGACGTTATCCAGTGCGATGGCAATTCCATACCGATAACCTGTGTTGCGATGGGTTTCGAGTCCCTGTAAAAATAATTCCAACGCACCTGCGTAGTTTTTCTCTTTCAATAAAATCGTACCGAGATTTCCCAACGCGCCCGCCAAATTGCGTGGTTGGTTGATTCGACGCGAGATCTCGATGGACTCTTGCAAGAGCGGTTTCTCTTCTTCATAACGTCCCTGATTGAACAATGCCACTGCCAGATTGATGAGTGTGGATGAAATTCCTGCTTCATCATTCATCTCGCGCCGCAGCGCGAGACATTCGCGCAGCACACTTTCTGATTCTTCATTTTTTCCCAACGTGGTCAACGCTGTTGAAATATTATTCAACGCCGTCGCTTCTTCGTGGCGATTGCCCAATTCACGTGCTAATTCCAACTGACTGCGGAAATACCCCTCGCCTTTGTCTTCCAATCCCAAAAAGCGTGATGCGATTCCCAACGCATTCAAACACGCCATAATTTGCGGCTTATCCCCAACACCACGAAAATATTCCAGGCACGCCTCCAATGTTGGGACGATCTCATCGGGCTTGCCCATGTCTGCCAGAAATAATGCGCGATACAAAATCAACTTTGCTATCGTTTGCCCCTGCTCGTCGCGCGGCAAATCTTTTACGTCGCCCGACGCGCCGAATTGCGCGAGCGCCCTCTCCATCAAATCATGCCCCTCACGATACCGCCCCTGAATGTCAAGATAACGTTTCGTGAAATGTACCAAGCCCGAAAGTGCAGTGCCATCTTTTTGTTCGCCTGCCCACATCCATGCGGCGCGCACATTTTCGAAATCATCGCGCATCACTGCAAACGACGCACGTTCGTTCCACTT
>DAOQID010000160.1:0-7419 GCA_035339375.1 Anaerolineales bacterium
GCCGCGGGCATGGGCTCGAGCATGGGCGCGCGCGGCGCTGTCCCTGAAGACCACCCGCATTACTTCTTCCTTTTCGATATGCAGGCGACAACTCTGGCACGTAATGAAGCGGATGTTGTCCTTGTGGTCGGTTCGCGGCTGGGTGAATACGATGGCTGGGGTTCTCATCCAGCGTGGGGAATGCCAGAGAAACAAAAGACAATCCAAATCGATGTCGATGCGAATGTCATCGGGTTGAATCGGCCTGTAGATGTGGGCATCCTCGCAGATGCGAA
Source organism: Anaerolineales bacterium (assembly GCA_035339375.1). Taxonomy (GTDB): domain Bacteria; phylum Chloroflexota; class Anaerolineae; order Anaerolineales; family Villigracilaceae; genus Villigracilis. The sequence continues at coordinate 276 of DAOQID010000160.1, forward strand.
GTCTGCGCTTAAGGCGATCTTATCCAAAGTGAAAGAGAAGACCGCCGCCCGCAGTGAAATGCCCGACCTCGCGCGTTATCGTGAGTTGAGTCAGCAGACGATGGCGAACGGTTTTCAATTTTTGATGGCGCAGCCCACACGCGGACTCAACCCTGGGCAGATGGTGTTCAACGCGCGCAGTTTCTTTCCGCGCAACGCGGTGACCGTGCTCGATGGCGGCAATACAACCTTGTGGGGCGTGGCGTTCAATCAAATTTATGAGCCGCGCAGTTTTCTGTATTCGGTGAAGATGGGCTATCTTGGCACGGGCATTCCGTTTGCCATTGGCGCGAAACTTGCCGCGCCCGGGCGACCTGTATATTGCATCACGGGCGATGGGGCGGCGGGCTTCAACATCATGGAGATGGAAACTGCTGTGCGCGAGAATGCGCAGATCATTGTGCTCGTGGCTGTGGATGACGGCTGGGGCATGGAGCGCAGCGCGCACAACTTCGGCGGCGTGCCCGCGGAGTTGCAGCAGGGCGTGAATATTTCCACGGAGATGCGCTACGACTTGATCGCGCAAGGCTTGGGATGCTACGCCGAAAAAGTTGATTCGGTGGATGTGTTGCCCGCCGCACTCCAACGGGCGGTTGATTCTGGCAAACCGGCATTGCTCCATGTGACGGTTGACTCTGCCATCAATGCCGACCCGCCCGGGTATAAGCAATTCAGGTATGTGAGGACGTTGTAAAAGTGAAACGGCTTTAGACACCGTTTACGATGGGAAATGTTAAATCAAAAAAGTGGTCACGTGGCTTGATGTCACGTGACCACTTTTTAGTCCGCGGTTTTATTTTACTTCGGGGCGTTTGCCCTTTTTGACCGTTGTGCCGGGAACACTGTTCTTGCGGGCTTCCTGCTTAACCAGACGGTTGTGTTTGGCCATACCCTTCGATGGGCGCTTGGCTTTGATCTTGGTGGTGGTTTCACTCATTTGACTTGCTCCTTTTGGTGTTGCCTGATTTTTGTTTCGGACTGAATCGCCAGATACACCTTCCATGAGGCGGCTGTGGCTTGTTCCGATGTGATGAGGTTTTCGTTGGGCTGCTTACAAGCGATACTTCAAATCCCCCGCATATAGGCAATTTACCATCAAGTGACCTGATTTCATTGTACTACGGAGTACGGGATTCGCCCTGCAGAAATAAAAACGGTCTCGTGAATATTTCATCAGAGACCGTTTTTGATGTTCCCATATAAAGCGGATTTACTTTTTCATTTCATCGTAGCGGACATGCATGTTCATTACGTATGTTTCCACATTGCCAAGGTGCTCATAGGTTTCGGCTTGCTGAATGAACGGCCTCTTATCCGCCTGCATACGTTCCAGACAGTTGCCTGTAAAAAGAACATATCCATTCCACCCCGTGGATTCAGAGACGCTGTTCTTTGCGAGCCTGTGGATCAGGGTGACATCGTTCCCCATAAGGTCTTTGATCCCTGCCACTTGCTGAACGATGTATTCCCCATGGTGAACCAAAAATTTCAGATCAAGTTCCGGGATGGCCCGACACGCCTTGCATGGACAGGTTGCGTGTGCGTGCAAAGACCTGGCTGAGTCTCGGAAAATCTCATAGGTTTTATCGAGCAGCTCAAGCATGATATTGCAGTCGGGCACCTGCTCATCTGAAACATATGCAAAAACAGCGTCACCTTCCAGTTTGACGATGGAAAGCAGGTCGTCCAATCTTTCAATAATATTTCCCAATAAAATGGAAATAGCCTTCTCTGCATGCTCGATCTCGGTTTTGGCGACAAAGGATGTGTACCCTGAAATATCGGCGAGTACCAAATAGCCCGTTTGTGTTTTTCGTTCCATCAAATCTCCTGTTTTTGAAACTGATTTTTTTATTCTACCTTGAATCGGATAGATGCACTCTGTATTTTGTGGGCTAGTGCAGATGGAATCCTTGACTCTCCATGTCCGAGGCCATTTTTTTGCAACCCGCAGTTGCTGACCTAAACGTTTTTCCAGGTTACTGCGATGGTAAGAACTTAATTTTTGGCGACATCGGGAGCATATATTTTCAAAGGAGAATTACAAATAATGGGCGAAGTGAACGACTATAATCAAAGAATCATTAATGAGTTTCGAGCCAATGAAGGCAAAGTGGGCGGGCCATTTGAAGGCAAAACCCTGCTTCTTTTGCACACCATTGGGGCAAAGAGTCAGAAAGAGCGCATTAACCCGGTGGCTTGTATCAGCGACGGAGAGCGGTTGGTTGTGATCGCCTCCAAGAGCGGGGCGCCTACCCATCCTGATTGGTATCACAATGTGGTTGCCAATCCACTGGTGACGGTTGAGGTGGGGATGGAAACCTTTCAAGCCAAAGCCTCGGTTGCTGAAGAACCCGAACGTTCCCGTCTGTACGACAAAATGGTGGAGGTCATGCCTGGGTTTGACGTCTATCGCCGCAAAGCCAGCCGTGTGATCCCTGTCATTGTTTTGGAGCGCATGGACTAGGGATTCACAACCCGAAATTTTCGTCTGCACCAAAAACGGTCTTGGAGGATGCTCCGAGACCGTTTTTCACTTTCCCCTTCTCCAGTAGGTTGTCATGCATTTGTGCTGATGATAGATTCTGTCCATGAATATCAACCCAAATGCCACCATGCGATTTTCCCTGCGTTTTGCACGCGGATTGAATGCCTTGATCTTCTCTGTGCTTTTGCTTGTTCAGAGCGCCTGTGCAAACAATCTGACCGTTGCACCAACCACTCATCCGAAAGAAGGCACCCCTGTGACTGATACGCCCACCCCAAAACCATCCAAAACACCCTCGCCTTCACCGACAACCACCTCCACACCCTCCATTATCGGCGCATGGAGTGATGCCCCTGCGATGGCGATCCCGCGTTCTGCGCATGCAGTCGCAAATTCCGACTCGGCGATTTATGCATTGGCTGGGACCGATGACCACGGCAAGCCGGTATTCGAAGTTGAAGTGTTCGATGGCAAGGATTGGAAAACGGAAACGACCCTGCCCGGTGAAGGACTGAATGCCCCCACGGCTTCGGTTGTGGACCAAAAGTTATATGTGGTCGGCGGCTTTTTAGCAGTGTCCAGCAGCCCTACCAATGAAGTCCAGGTGTATGATTTACAAACCCAGCAATGGAGTAATGCCAGTCCGCTTCCAAACCCGCGCGGCGGACATGTGGCAGTTGTGCTTGATGGCAGGATCCATGTCTTTGGCGGAGGGAATTCCGTTTCCACACTTGCGGATCATTCCGAATATGACCCCGCCACAGACTCCTGGCGTGACCTTGCTCCATTGCCGCGCTCAGAAGGCAGCCCGGCGGCGGTCGCCATTGATGGGAAAATCTACGTCATTGGCGGCAGAAGCGGATTTTCCGATTTTGGCGATGTGTACATTTACGACCCCGAAACAGACACATGGTCAACAGGGCCGTCCATTGATCCGCGCGGAACGGCAGGAGCGGTCTATTATTGCGGGGGCATTTATTTGTTCGGCGGCGAGTCACAATCGCAGAGGAAAAATCTGGATGAAGCCTGGCGTTTGGATCTGGAAAGAAATGTTTGGGAACCCGTGACCGCAATGCCCATTGCGCGAAAATTTGCCCGTGCCGTGGTTTTTATGAATTCTGTTTTTATCGTTGGCGGCAGCGTTGTACCTGCAAGCAGTCATTCGCCGATCGGAAGCAACTCTGTGCTGAAGTTTACACAGCCAGGTTGTTCATAAATTTCAACTAACCTGTGATATAAACCATGACATGACGCAACAAGGCTTTTTGATGATCTCTGATATTACAGGCTACTCGCGGTATATCAACGAGTCGGAGCTTGAACACGCGCGCGATAGCCTGACAGCCCTGTTGAATCTATTGATCGAACATACACAATCTCCATTGGTGTTATCCAAACTGGAGGGGGATGCTGTTTTTTCGTATGCGCCAGCAGGCGGTTTCCTGCAGAGACAAAGCCTGCTGGATATGATCGAGACCACGTATGCGTCGTTCCGCAAAGCGTTGGAACTGATGGCGCTCAACACCACCTGCACTTGCAATGCCTGTCGAAACCTGCCCAACCTTGACTTGAAGTTCTTCGTCCATTTTGGTGATTACATGACCCAGAAGCTGGGAACATTCACGGAGCTGGTGGGGAATGATGTCAATTTGGTGCATCGGCTGGCAAAGAATCACATCAAAGAGAAAACAGGCTTCAAGGCGTACGCTGCGTTTACCCAGTCGGTGATGGACGTGTTGGGACTTGTAGATTTCCAAAACAGCCTGACCCCGCATCGTGAAACTTTTGCGGATGTGGGGGAGGTGCAAATGTACGTGCTTGATATGCATTCAGTGTGGGAACGCTTGAAGGACAGAGTCAGGATCGAGGTCAAGCCCGAAGATGCGTTGGTCGTTCGCGAGTATATTTTCCCTGTGCCGTTGTCCATCTGTTGGGAATACATGACAAAGCCCGAATTCCGTCAAATGGTGCTTGGAGTAGAAAAAGTGGAAGTAGGCAACCTGAAACAGGGACGTTCAGCGGTCAATTCGGTTTACTACTGCTATCATGGCAACATGGAAACCCGCCTGCTTATTTTGGACTGGCAACCCTTTGAGGGATATACAACAGACGGCGTGACGCCTATCGGCGCGAGCTTTAGCATGACGATCAAGTTGGAGCCCATCGAGGGCGGAACGCGAGTGATCAATTTGTGGGGGAAAGCGCGTGGAGCGTGGATTCGGCGCAAACTAAACGATCTGCTCCAAAAATTGATCTTTGTCTCAAAAAACGATCAGGGTTACGAAAAACTGCGTCAACGCATGCAACAAGACCTTGCCGATGGAACTACATTTGTCTCCCCGCCCATTGAAGTGGATAATGCTCAGATTGCGGCACTTGCTGCTCAAGCACTGATCTCGGACCATTAATTATCACATCCCGAGACCGTTTTTCATCCTTCAGCATTCATCATTTGTTTTCCCACCATCCCATCAACTCACTCATCGCCAGACTCGGCGTTGCATCGCCCTGACGGCCTGAATTCCACGTCACGATCAAATCCCTTTTTGCGCGGGTGATGCCTACGTACAACAGGCGTAAACGCTCTTTGACGTAATCAAGGCGTGAGCGCATGGTGGCCGCGCCTTCCTCGTACCAGTCATATTCGCTGTTTGATTCCAGAGCCTTCAGTTGTTCCAGTGCTTCGGCTTCGAGATTCAAACCGCTGCGCACGAACCACTTCTCCGAAATAAAACGGTCATTCGGCATGTTGGACGGGAAATCATAATTATTGACCGACATCATGTACACGCGGTCCCATTCCAGCCCCTTTGCCTTGTGCATCGTCACCACCACCACCTTGCCGCGATGCCGTTCAGGGTCAAAGCCAGAGTCGTCGTCTGAAAAGCCGATGAAACGCCGTTCGTTCTTCGCGATCACGGCCAGTTCCGAAGCCAATTCAGGCAGGCGCCAATCTGCATGATCGTCGGCGGCCTTGCGTAACACCAACGCCAGTTTATAAGCCAACGCCAGATCCGAAGCCTTGCCAAACACATCCTGTGCCAGCGTCAGCACCAATTGATCGATCGGAAGCACAGCCGCATTCAGCCAGCGCTGCACATTGACTTTGAAAAGGCCCAGTTCCTCGATGACTTGCGGCGAATCCACCTCACCGATGGCGGCCAGCCATTCATCAGCCTGACTCGGCGCGATGAAATTTTCCACATTAACCAACCTGCGTAAAATGGCAGTGACCTCTTTCAATAACTCGGGGTCGCTTTCCCCAGCCCTTGAATCATCATTCCCTGTTGCCTGCTCTCTCCAATCCCTTCGCCACACTTCATACGCCTTCGATAACTTCCGTGCAGATTGCGGGTCGGCAAGATACGACAGCAGATAATTCAACGAGCCTGCCGCCGCGCGGGTTTCGGTTGTGCTGGAGATCAATTCGATCGGTTCGATGCCGCGCTTACGCAGTTCGTTGACCACTTCCACGCCGCGGGCATTGCGCGGAACAAGGACGGCAATGGTCGGCTTTTCTTCATCGGGGATTTCTGCAATCGAAGCGACAAAATTTTTCACCGATTTGGCCACCGCTTCAAGCTCATCTTCAGGGGAATATTTCCTGCTGATGAATTTGATGCCCTCGGGGTTTTCGGGCGGGTTTTGCTGTGGATCGTTTTTGGGGACAGGGATGATATATGGCAGCGATAGCGCCGTCCGCACGTTGGGGTCGGGATGGGCGTTGAGCACCCAGTCAATGAGATGGTTCGCCACCGCAAGAATGGACGGCTGCGAACGCCCCGACTCGGGCATATCCTGGCTTGGGTTTTCGCGGATGAATTTCCGCAGCAGTTCGGGCGAGGCTGTGGTGAAGGTTTCAAAGATGGCCTGATTGGGGTCGCCCACACGCACCCAGTTTTCGCCAGATAATAAAGCCAGTATCCTCTCCTGGGTTTGGCTTGAATCCTGTGCTTCGTCTTCCAAAATGTAGGGGTAGCGATAACGCAGGCGTTCCAGAAATTCTTCGTCGCTTTCGAGCAGGGTCAACGCATAGCGGATGAGGTCATCAAAATCCACGGCGCCGCGGTAGGCGAGGGCGCGTTGATAATCCGCGTAGATGCTGTAGCCAAGTTCGGCGAGCGGCAGCGGGGCGAAAGATGCATCCAGTTTGGCTCGCAGGCTTTCGGGAGTCAGGAGGCGGTCTTTCGCAGAGCGGATAAATGCCAGGGCAAGAGAATCCACCAGATCGGGCAGTTGTGAACGGCGAATCCAATCCTGCTTGGAATTGTCGAGGGCGGGGTCGAGATAATCATCGAGCGAGTTGGATGCCAGCCAGGCATTGACCGATTCGCGGCGGATAAAGCCCGCTTCGCGCTCGTCGATGATGCTGAAGCGTTCTTCAAGCCCCACCCGCGCTGGTTTCTCACGGACGATGTCGTGCGCGAGCCCATGCAGGGTGCGTACGCGATATTTGTACAAAGATTCGATGGGGTTGTTGAAAAACTGTTTGATGCGCTTGTCGAAATTATCCACCGCCGAGTTGACGAGGGTGACGATAAGCACTTCCTGCCCATCTTGCAGGTCGCCTTCCCTGATGATCTTCGCCGCAAGCGCCGAGAGGATGTGCGTTTTGCC
>DAOQID010000161.1:0-7222 GCA_035339375.1 Anaerolineales bacterium
AGGTATGGATTTTTCTCCTGCTTTTCAGCAGACAGGGTGATCTGGTCTTCGTCAAACGCCACCGAGAGTTGACCTCCCGCCGACATCCACTCCAACCCGATCTGGATCGCGCTTTCGCGGGTTGCCATTGCTGCGGCCAGTTCGCGCACGGTCACCTTGCCGCGGCGCTGGTTGAGCGTGAATTTACACAGGCCTGCAAGGTGGGTTAGAAATTCCTCTGGCTTTTCTTCGGCGGGCGGAATGGCAAACACGTAAACGATCTTTGGTTTGACAATGCCCAATGCTTTGCGCAAATCAGCGGGGGAGGCGGGTGTGGTGTAGATCGAGAATTCATCGGCGGGGCGCAGCTCAAAGCGTGGAGTGCCGACAGCCCTGTCGGCGCCTTCGGCCCAGATGAGGGTGGATGGTTGCAAATTAAGCAGGAATGACTGCAGGCGCATGTCTCTGATCTCGACCTTGGTTTTTCGCGCCTCGATGGGTTTTTCTTCCACCACACGAAACTCTTCGAACTGTAAAGTGACCTGCTTCTGCCCGCGGAATGTGGAGGCACGCAGGGAATAGGCAATGTCAAATTTATTGTCGGTGGGTGGCAGTTCTTCGCCTGCGCCGCCCCACCACAAAATGCTTTGTGTTTTGCCTGCCCCATCTTCGATCGTCAGGCGCAGATGTTCTTTGGTCTTTCCGATGGTGGTGACAGATTTCAAGGTTACGCCGCGGGTTGCCAAAGTCAGCGCGGGATTCCCCGCACCGAAGGGGGCGAGCATTTCCAATGCGTCGGCGAGGGAAATGTTGATTTCCGCCAGATCAAGCCAGGCGTCGATCTGAAGCGTGGGTTCATCGAAGACGATCTCTCCCAGTTGTTTCTCCACCGCCTGACCAAGTCCACGTCGAAAGTCTGCAAGTTTATCCAATGGCATGGAAAGGCCTGCTGCCATTGGGTGCCCGCCGAAACCGAGCAGCAGGTCTTTTTGAGTGGCGATGGCTTCGGTGATGTGCAGACCTTCCACCGAGCGAGCGGAGCCGCGCACGATGCCGTCTTCTGATTCGGTCAGAAGCAATGCGGGTTTGTGATAACGGTCTACAAGCCGATTGGCTACAATGCCCACCACACCACCAGGCCAGCCAGGGTGAGAGAGCACAATGGCTGGCTCGGTCAACAGGTCGGGAGCCTCGCGCAATTTTGCTTCCGCCGCTTCATACACCTGACTCGTCAACAGCCGCCGCTGTGCGTTGAGGCCTTCGATCTGTGCAGATAGCACACGTGCGCGCGGCGGATCTTTCGTGAGCAGCAATTCAACTGCAGGGTTGGCATCGCCCAAACGCCCCAGGGCATTCAAGCGCGGAGCAAATGTAAAGCCAATGGTTTCCTCGGTCAGCGTTTCGAGTGCGGTGCCTGAAAGTTCTGCAATGACCTTCAACCCCAACCGATTGGTTGCCCGCAGTGCTTCGATCCCTTTTTGCGCAAGCGCGCGTGTTTCACCCTTAAGCAGTGCCACATCGGCGATGAGGCCGAGCGCCACGAGGTCGAGAAGATTCGCAAGTTCAGAGGGATGATTTTCAGCAAGCAGGGCTTCAGCCAGTTTGTATGCCACGCCCACACCTGCAAGATGTTTCAACGGATGATCCTCTGGCAGCAGTTTCGGGTTGATGATGGCCTTTGCATTTGGAAGCGTTTCGCCGAGGTCATGATGATCGGTCACAACCACATCCACGCCGCGTGAATTGGCATACTCAATGGCTTCGTGTGCGGCAATGCCCGTATCGCAAGTGAGCAGCAACTTCGCGCCATGATCGAGAATGGGCTTGAGGCTTTCGATGTGAACGCCGTGGCTTTCCCTGCCGCGGATCGGAATGTAGTAGGTCACATTCGCTTTCAAAATTTGCAGGGTTTGCACCAGTAGGGCAGTGGAGGTTTGCCCATCCACATCGAAATCACCCCACACACAAATCAAATCATTTTTTCGTATAGCCACAAGAATTGCGGCGACTGCTTTTTCGATATCTGGAAAAGATACAGGTGGGGTTGCATCGGGATGAAGAAACGCTTCTGCTTCTACGGGAGAGCTGATCCCGCGTCGAAGCAGAGTCTGCGCGACAAGCGGGGGCAGGCCCAACGCATGGAGTGGATCGGTGTTGACAGGTTGAGGGTCAAGCCAGCGGGATGTCATGATGAATTGATTTTATCGCTTGTCATGATTTTGTGTGCGCCTTTGTACCTCAACGTTCACGTTGCGTACGTATCCTTCGCGCCTCGCAAATCGCCGCCGAGGACGGCGGCTGGAGCCTGTATGTGAGTTTCCTCCACCATCCTCGACAAAGGATTCTCTCGCAGGCCCCCTTACTTGTGGCGCATATCAGATTTTTCAGCATGCGTTATCATTGATGCAGCTCTTTTATCTGGAGAGGAACTGAAAATGAAAATTGCAATCATTGGCGCGGGGAACATTGGCGGCACGCTTGGAAGGAAGTGGGCACGGACTGGGCATGAGGTCCGCTTTGGGGTGCGGAACCCCGCTGACTCAAAATTTGCCTCCCTGCGGTCTGCGGGAGCGGTGGTGTCTGTGGCGGAAGCATTGGTTGCGGCGGATGTCGTTCTGCTTTCCATGCCTGGCGGTGCGGTGGCAGATTTTGCCGAGCAGCACGGCGCAACCCTTGCAGGGAAAATTGTGATCGACTCGACCAACAGCGTCCGCAATGCGCACATGAACAATCTGGCCGCCTTGAAAGAGAAGTCACCTGAAGCAAAATTGATTCGGGCGTTCAACGCCCTGGGGTGGGAAAATTTTGAAGTGCCGCAAATCAACGGCGTGCAAATTGACTTGTTCTACTGCGGCCATGCAGAGTCGCGGACAATCACCGATCAATTGATCGCAGAGATTGGCCTGCGCCCGATCTACATCGGCGACCTTGACCTTGCCGCCGTGCTGGATGGCATGACCCGCATGTGGTTTGCCCTCGCCCTCGCCCAGGGCCGTGGACGCAGGATCGCTTTCAAATTACTGGAGGAGTAATGGCATCTGTCGGTTATTCTGGAACCCCGCTTGCAAAGAAACTCGGCCTCAAGCCCACACTGACCCTTTTGACGATCAATGCGCCGAAGGAATATCGTTCATGGTTGGGAGAATTATCGGGCGGGGTATCGTTGGTTGAAACGGCCAGAGAGCCGTATGAGGCAGTTCATGTCTTTGCCACGGAAAGCGCGTTTCTGGATGGGATATTGTCCAAACTGCGCAGGGAATTGAAGCAGGATGGTTTCGTGTGGGTTTCCTGGCCGAAGAAATCATCCAAAGTGCCGACGGATATCACCGAAGACGTCATCCGCGAGATCGCACTGCCGCTTGGGTTTGTGGATATCAAGGTGTGCGCCGTGAGTGAAGTATGGTCAGGGTTGAAATTGGTGATTCGTAAATCAGAGCGGAGTTGACATCCGTATTCGGCTAGTTGGCTTGCACCTTCATGTAGGCGATCAACCCAAGGATGGTGAGTGCAACTCCCACAAAACCGATCGGCCCAGGGAATGCTCCGTGTAAAAAAACGATCTCGCCGATCAAGGAAAATACCACTTCCATGGATTGGGTGGCATCCACGGCGGCGATCTCGTAGGGCTGGTGGCAGAGATGGCGGGCGTAAAGAAAAAGGGTCGTGGCAATGACGCCCGACAACAGAGCGACAAGCGCCGTGCTGAGCAATTGTCCGCTGGCGGGGGCGGGGGGAGAACTAAACAGGAGAATCAACACCCAAAACGGGATCGAGCCCAAGGTCAAGAGAAGGACTCGGGCGAAGCCATTTTCCAGAATCGGATTTTCGATTTTGGGAATCCTTGCGTTGTGACCCATGCGCGCCTCCCAAACCAGTTGATTGCCAATGGGGTAGGCAAAGGCGGCGATCAAAACAGGCAGGGCGCTGAACAGCACTTCACGCAAACTGGTCAACGCGGCATGTTCAATGTTGACGAGGATGATCCCCACAAAAATGATTCCCGTGAAAAGCAAACCTTTGGTGGGCACCTTGCGCCCGAAAAAGACCAACACGATGGGGGTGGCAAGGATGGTGGTCTGCCATGTGGTGGCAACGACCCAGCCCGCGGCATATTGTGAACTGAACGTGATGAGTGAGTAAAAAACACCGAAGCCAATGCTGCCTGCAAGAATCCAGAACAGCCAATGACTCAGAAAGACGCGCCTTACTTCAACCAGCGCTTTTTTGCCCTGTGTGGCGAGCAGCAATAAGATCAAGAAGATCAGCATGAACCCGAAGCGCAGACTGGATGTCCACGCCCAGTGACCGCCCTGTAAGCTCATGGCGCGGTTGAGGACGAAGGTGCTGCTGAAGAATAAAGCGGCAAGGCTGCCGATTGCGATGAGTCGTGTCATTTAATTTCTACTGCCTCCTGTGCCATATTTGATAAAGACGAAGATCAACGGAATTCCCACCGCAAGATACACACCGAAATACGCCAGTCCGCCTGGGCGCTTGGCAAAATCGAAGAGGCGGATGTATATAAATGCAGCGGTAGTGATAAAGACAACCAGCGGATACGCCGCGAAGGAATGGTGCAGGATGGCGTTCAGGTTTCTGTCCCAAAAGTAGGGCACAACTCCCAGTGCAAGCGCAAAATAGAAAACCCCGAAACTCCGCAAGGTGAACAATGACATGACTTCAGGGAAGATGCCCGCATTGGTGCCGATATCGCCGATCTGTGCGGTTAATCCATACAAGCCGAGGAAGCCAACGAACAGTACAAATGCAAATGCGGGCAGGCTCTGAATTTTCGTGAAAGTTGGTCCGTTGGATTGGTTGGACGGACGAATACGAAGATAATCAAAAACGCCGACGAATGCCGCAAGAGCATTGACGATCAGCGTGATGAAATACAACCAGGCAATCGGATGTTCAAGTTTCAACTTGTCGCGGAAGACGAACAGCACGATCAACTCACCGATGCCGAATAGCCATAGATAAACCAGCGAGGAGTAAACCAGTTTCCACTCCCAGCGGCGGGCGTTGATATAAGCCAGCCATGCATTGCCGAGACACCAGCCGCCGATGGTGATGGTCATGAAGGCGGTTACTTTCCACGCGAAGACAGGCGCAAGTTGTGCTGGGAATAAAAATAAAAACAGGCCCAATATTGCATACAGTAAAGCACAGGTGTAAGTCAGCCAGCGGGAAAGGTTCGATAGCATGGTTTCTCCAATTTTCTGTAGATAAAGCTGTGCCCTATTGTAGCAGTTACTTCTCTTTATCTTTCGTAAAATAAAAAGTCACAAGCAATCCAATCTGCTGGTGACTTTTTATTTAATCTATATCATTGCGAGGAGGGTGCTTTCCCAACGAACAGGATTCTCTCCTTGCAATGACGTGTGCTAAAGCGGTTCAAACCGTGCGGTGAAATGCCTGAGCAATTCAGGTGCGAAGGTGAATTTGTAGCCGCGCACTTTGTCGGCGCGGGATTTGATTTGAGCGGCGCAGTCTGCTACATAATCCATGTGGCTTTGTGTGTACGTGCGGCGCGGAAGGGCAAGCCGCAGCAATTCCAGCTTGGGGTGGATCATTTTGCCAGAATCAGGATCGGGGTAGGCGAACATCACTGAGCCGATCTCCACGCCGCGGATCGCGCCTTCGCGGTACAACTCCACAGCCAGCGCCTGCCCGGGAAATTCGCTCTGCGGAATATTCGGGAAGACGTGCGCCGCATCGAGGTAAACAGCATGCCCGCCTGCGGGTTGAATGGTGGGGATGCCAGCCTCGTTGAGCCGCGCCGCAAGATACGCGGTTTGCGTAAGCCGTGAGGCGAGATAGGCTTCATCCAGCCCTTCGTACAAACCGACCGCCATCGCGTCGAGGTCACGGCCTGCCAGCCCGCCGTAAGTGGGGAAACCTTCCCGCAGGATCAATTCGTTTCTGATCGCGCCGAACAAGGTTTCATCGTTTAGGCACAACAGCCCGCCGATGTTGACGATGGCATCTTTTTTCGCGGACATGGTCATGCCGTCGGCCAGCGCGTACATTTCACGCGCAATGTCGATCACCGATTTGTTTTCGTATCCTTTTTCGCGCAGTTTGATAAAGTAGGCGTTCTCGGCATAGCGCGCGGAATCAATGAAGAAGGGGATGTTGAACTCGCGATAGACAGCCGCCACCGCTTTGAGATTTTCCATCGAAACAGGCTGACCGCCTCCTGCGTTGTTTGTAACGGTCACCATTCCGAAGGGGATATTCGCCACCCCGACCTTTTGAATGAAGGCGCGCAGTTTGTTGATATCCATGTTGCCCTTGAAGGGATGCGGATTCGCAGGGTCGAAGGCTTCGTCAATGACGAGGTTGGTGGGGCGCCCGCCGCGCGCGCGGATGTTGGCATCGGTGGTGTCGAAATGCATGTTCGATGGGATGTAATTGCCTGGTTTCACCAGACAGGCCGAGAGGATGTTTTCCGCGGCACGCCCCTGATGAGTGGGGACAAAAAACTTGAACCCGAAAATATCTTCCACGGCGGTTTTCAAGCGTTGGTACGAGCGCGCACCCGCATAGGACTCATCTCCGCGCATGATCGCTGCCCATTGTTCCTGACTCATGGCGCCTGTGCCAGAGTCGGTCAGCAGGTCAATGAAGATGTCCTCTGCTTTCATTGAGAATAGGTTATAACCTGCCTCTTTCAGCGCGATCTCCCGCGCTTCAGGCGAGATCAGGCGGATGGGTTCCGTGACCTTGATGCGGTACGGTTCGGGGGGGTAAAACTTGGGGGTCATTTGGGTCTCCTGAAATTTGAGGTTTTGTCAAATTTTGGGTAGCGAGCCTGGCATGTGTTCCCCTGATGGCCATTCGGTCTCCAATGACGGGCGTATTTTACAAGTAATCTACATTTTGAGGTTGTAACAAATGTCATGAATTCCCCATATTTGTTTGATGTCATTGCGAGGGCGGTGCATTTCGCCCGAAGCAATCCACCATTAATGAGGAGATTGCTTCGCTCGCCCAAAGGGCTCGCTCGCAATGACATATTTTATCTTTCTGACTTTTGCAATGCTCTTTCGATCTCCGCCAGCGTTTCCTGCGCTGATTGCAACTCGGGATGACGCAGGCGCGTGTAAATCTCGACGGCGCGGCGGGATAATAATAATGCCTCGTGTAGGGGCGACCCTTCACGGTCAGACAAGACGTTTTCTTGCGCTTCTACATTGCCAGACAAGGCACTTTTTTGCACAGGGCGGGTCGCCCCTAC
>DAOQID010000162.1:0-7203 GCA_035339375.1 Anaerolineales bacterium
AGCTCTCTTTCACATGGGATGGAAAAATAGGCCTTGCCCCCTATGCAGATTCAACTGAACGCGCCCGCATCGGTGCGGACCTGTTACAGGTTCCCCTCATTGAGTCGGTCCTTGCTCCATGCTGGAGTTGCGGAGGAATGGTGGCAAAGCATCCTGACCAGGTTGATGCTGATTCATGCTGGCCGCCTCAACATGCCAGTGAGAACGCATGTTGCTGTGTGAAATAGGCCAAAAGATCGAACAGCGGTATTGCCCTCTCTGCGCATTCGGCGAGGTGAAATCATGCCTTATACGGTTATCTACAATTCAGAATTACATGTGGTTGAAGCAAAACTGCAAGGGGATATGACTGTGGGCGAAGTGGAGGAAATTATCACCAGGATCGCGCAAACAGCCAAAGAGAAGGGTTGCCGATCCATTTTCACTGATTTTCGTGAAGTGAAGCAAAAGTTATCGATCCTGGAAATTTATAAATTGCCTGATCGCACCAGAAACATCTTCGCCTCATTCGGCTTTGATGTATCGCTCTTTCGACGGGCAAATATCGCAGCAGATGACCTGGATGATTATATTTTCCACGAAAATGTCATGGTCAATCGCGGACAAAACGAAAAGGTATTTACTGATATTCACAACGCAAGGAAATGGCTTATTGGATGATCGTGCCGCCTGGCTAGGCCAGCGATGTTCCCTCCGGGGTGGATCTAACCCCTGGAGAAGATATTGCGAAAGCAATATCAACCAAAAGGAAAAACAAATGAACACAGGTTTGGTCTGGCTGGGGCGGGTCGTGGGGTTGATCGTAGCATTGGCATTGGTGGGGGGCATTTACGAGGCTGTGGCAGAGGCTGCTGATGCCAAGGCATATCCGCCTCCCGGTCAGTTGGTGGATGTCGGCGGTTATCGCTTGCATATCAACTGCACCGGTACAGGTGGCCCGACTGTGGTCATTGACGCTGGTCTGGGTGATTGGTCTACGGGGTGGGCCTGGGTACAGACAGATGTCTCGCAGGAGACACGAGTTTGCACCTACGATCGGGCTGGATATGGTTGGAGTGATGAGGGACCTCTGCCACGCAACGCGGAGCAGTTCGCAAAAGAATTGCATACCTTATTGCATAATGCCAATATCCCTGGCCCATATGTGATGGTGGGACACTCGCTTGGCGGCCTCACTGCACGGGTGTTTACCGGCATGTATCCAGCGGAGGTCGCCGGGGTCGTGCTGATTGACTCGATGAGTCCGAGGCAGTTCAAGCAATCTTCTGGAAACCCCGTAGCGGAGAGTAACCTGCGGTCGCGTCCATTTGTGCCTTTCACGCTGTTGGCTCACATTGGGCTTGTGCGCTTGCTTGCAGGACCACTCGGGCTAATTCCAAACCTGCCATCGGATGCGCAAAAAATGTACCTGGCGAAAATGTCTCGCGCAACATATTTACAGACCTATTTTGGTGATGAGTCTCGTGGAATGTTGGAAAGCAGGGGGCAAGCGGAAGCCGTTACATCTTTTGGCGATCTGCCTCTGATCGTTCTGACCGCCAAACTTAATGACATGTCAGGTTGGCAGGATTGGCAGACCGAATTGCTGCAATTGTCGTCCAACAGCCAGCAACTTTTTGCAGAGAGTGGTCATACCATCGAAATTGACAAGCCCGATGCGGCTGTCACAGCGATTTTGAAAATGGTTGAACGGATACGCCTGTCAAGCCAGAAGTAGATGATTGCGGCAGGGTCAGTATGGTAAGAGTTTGTCATGATACAGGGCGGGCGGATTCGGTTTTGGGGTGTATGAAAAACAGTTTGATCGATAATCCTTTTGTTTTACCCCATCATTAACCAGGGAGTAGCCACTTCGAGATAACAAGTCCAAAAGAGTGTCGTTCCGAGTCGCGTTTTTGTTTTTTGCGGCGAAGATTCTATAGGATAACTTGAGAGACCCTCATCTTTTCGGCTTCCAGTTCGGCAATACCCTCCGGTGTATAATTCCAAAATCAAAATCAACCTGTTTCAAAAAGGTGGATGGTGCTTAAGAGTCTGCAAGGTCGGTTAGGTGCTTTATTCATTGCATTTGTTTTGCTTGTGCTTACTTCGGTTGGCGCAACATTTTGGGGTGTCGAGACCCAGCAAAAGGATGCGCTTGTGATCAACCTCTCAGGGCGGCAGAGGATGTTGATCCAATTAATGACAAGGCTGGCGATCGAGCATCAGGATGATGAGACAAAGGCAACGCTGGCGCAGGCGGAAACGACATTTGAGCAAACACTTTCAGCATTGGAAAACGGCGGCGAGACCATCTATCTGCCAGACGATTTTGTGACCCTGCCTCAGACGAACGATGTAGAGATCAAGGCGGCATTGAGCCGTGTGCGGGAAGATTGGGGGCGGTTCCGCATATCCATGGATGCGATCCAATCCATGCCGCAGGGTGATATTGAACTGCAATCTGCCGTTCAGGATCTGGAGGCGCAATCTGCCTTGCTGGCACAACAGGCAGACAGGGTGGTGCAATTATATGAAGCCTCTGCCACAACAAAACTGAACATCCTCCGAAATATTCAGATCATCTTTTTGCTTCTGGCGTTGGTGTTGCTTGGGGTGGGGGCGGCGGTCACACGTCAATCCCTGCTTCGGCCGTTGACGGAGTTGGGCGCTGCGGCTGCCCGTCTTGGAGAAAATGACCTCGAATACCCGGTGCAGGTTCAAGGTCCCGAAGAGATGCGGAACTTGTCTCAATCCTTCGATGGGATGCGCGTCAACTTAAATTCCGCCCGCCAGGAATTGATCGACCTCAATAATAATTTGGAGAAGCGTGTCTTTCAACGGACACAGGAATTGGAAGCGTTGAATATCGTCAGCCAGGAGATCACCTCGCGGCTTGATATTGAACAGGTGTTGAATTCAGTGGCTGAAAAATCACGCGCGCTGATGGATGGTGAAGTCTCTTTTTTATGTTTGCTGGATGCCAACCAGCAGCATCTTAATCTTCAAACGTTCAGTGGTGCAGCGGATGCGGCTATCGGGGATACGACGGTTATCAGTGCCCACGATCTGACAACCACCATTGTGAGCAGCGAGAAGGCTGTGGTTTGCAGCATTGATACCTGCCGTGACGGGTGCTCGATCCTCTCACAAAAATATCGGGGGAGTCATCTGGCAGCTTCCTTGCATTCCAGTGGGCAGATCATCGGTGCATTGTGTGTGGGCAGTTCAAGTCCGCAGCGTTTCGGAGAAGAGTCGGCGGAAATGCTGACGAAACTTGCAAACACCGCCGCGATCGCATTGGAAAATGCACGGCTGTATGAACAGGCGGAACGAATTGCAACACTGGAAGAGCGCCGCCGTATTGCGGCGGAGATGCACGATGGGCTGGGGCAGACCTTGAGTTACCTCGGGTTGATGACCGATCAGGTGGTGGATTTTCTTTCCAACGGCAAGGAAGATGCTGCAATGGAGAGACTGCACCGCACTCGCGAAACCATTGAGAAAGCCACAGGCGATGTGCGGAATGCGATCAATAGCCTGATGGATGAGAACCCGATCAGTCAGGATCTGTGCGACCAGCTTGACATGATCGTAAAGGAATTTTCTTCCAAAGGGAATTTGGCGATTCGATGGACATTGAACGAGCAGGCTACCTGCAAATGTTCACCGGAAATGAATGAGCAGGTCATTCACATTGTCCGCGAGGCGTTGACCAATGCGGTCAATCACGCCCATGCGGCTCATATCAACATGAGTTTCAGCCAGGTTGACGAGGGGTATGTATTGAAAATCGAAGATGATGGGGGCGGTTTCGACTCTTCCCAACCCCGCCCTGCAGGACACTTTGGCATACAGATCATGAAAGCGCGTGCATTGCGAGTCGGCGGAGTTTTGACGGTCAACTCCGCGCCCAGGCAGGGTACACAAGTCAGCTTGTGCTTCCCCGCAGAAAAAACAGGGAATTAGTTTATGGAAAAAATACGCGTGTTATTGGTGGATGACCATGCCTTGTTTCGTGAAGGGCTGGCAGCGGTGATCAGTTCACAGCCCAATATGGAAGTGGTCGGAAATGCCAACGATGGATTGGAGGCGGTGATCAAAGCACAGGAGCTTAAACCAGACCTGATCTTGATGGATATTCAAATGTCAACCATGGATGGTTTGGAATCCACCCGCCAGATCAAACAGATCCTGCCTGATACCACGATCGTTGTGCTCACTGTCCGCGATGATGACGAGAAATTATTTGAAGCGTTGAAGAGCGGCGCGCAGGGGTACCTTCTAAAGGATATCCGCTCGCATAAAATGGTGGAGATGTTGCAAAGCGCCATGAACGGTGAGGCTGCTATTACACCGTCGCTGGCGGGGCGGGTCCTTGCCGAGTTTCGCAGGATGAGCTTGAATCAGCCAGGCAGTTCCGTGGCAGATCATGAAGACAACTCTTTGACCGAGCGGGAACTGGAAGTGCTTTCCCTTGTTACGAAAGGTGCTTCAGACAAAGAGGTGGCTGAAAAATTATTCGTGAGTTTGAACACGGTCAAGAGCCATATCCGCAATATTCTTTCAAAGCTTCGTGTCAATTCCAGAAAGGAGGCTGCGAAGCTGGCTCAAAGCAAAGGGTTGCTTTAGTTGAAAAAGAACTAATTCTTTTTCAAAAAAGAGTGATGTAAAAATCACTCTTTTTTTATTGCAATGATTACATATAACAATTCGTTTATCGGGGCAATTACAGTAATATGGGTTATGCCATTCTGCATTTTTCAATCACATCATGAGGAGAATTGCCATGCCCGAAAATAAAAAAGAAGAGCCGCAGCATGTGGGTCAAAAAATCTTTGACAACATCTGGCTGCTGTTCGTGTTGTCGCTGTTGATCAGCACCGTGCTTTACAACGTGTGGGGAATCATTGACTTGATGAACGTCCCGTTTGCCAAATAAAAGGGTTGGAGGAATAGACTATGTTAGCGCCTGAAAAAAATTGGTGGAAGCCCATGGGGCGGATGGAAAAATCCTGGCTCACGGTTGCCCTGGTCTGGTGCATTTTTCTGACGATCATGATGCCGCTCTGGTATTTTTACGGCAAGCAAAATGTGCCCACAGAAACCTACCGAACCTCGCCAGCAGACTACGGGGCGAAGGTCAATGCCTTTGTGGAACAATACACCGTCGGCAAGGATGAAGCGACTGGTTTCCCGATTGTCGCCGCGCCTGCGGGTTCAGATATCTATCTGCGTGCCAGCACCTGGCAGTGGTATCCTGTCTTGCAGCTTGAAAAGGGACAGGAATACCGCCTGCACATCTCTTCAATGGATTTACAGCACGGCTTTTCTCTTCAACCTGTAAACATCAATCTTCAAGTTGTGCCTGGGTACGATTACGTAGCGACCATTACCCCCACCAGCACTGGTGATTTCACCATTGTTTGCAATGAATATTGTTTTGTCGGTCATCACACGATGGTGGGCAAAATCATCGTGAAATAGGAGAAACACAGATGACATCTCTTGCTCCCACAACTCCCTGGTCGGCAGGTGCGAAGGACGACTACCGCGATTGCCCGGTAACCACCCTCAAAGTGGATATGCACACCGAACGCCTCATCATCGCTAATGCGGTGATGGCAGTGGTGACACTTACTCTCGGCGGCATTGCGGCATTATTGATCGCCCTTACCCGCTGGCAGGCGATTCATTTACTACCCGCTGCTTGGTTCTACCGATTATTGACCTTACATGGCATCGATATGCTTGTCGCGTGGATCGTGTTCTTCGAAATGGCTGGTTTACATTTCGGTTCAACCGTGCTGCTGAACGCGCGTCACGCTTCGCCCAAACTGGCATGGGCAGGTTTCGGCATGATGACCGTTGGCGGCTTGATGGCGAATGCCGTTGTGCTGATTGACCCGAATTCCAGCGTCATGTTCTCCGCCTATGTTCCGCTCAAAGCGCACCCGCTTTTCTACCTCAGTTACATCCTCTTCGCGGTTGGTGCGTTGATCACCGTCATTACCTTCTTCATCAATATTGTCGTCGCCAAACGCGAAGGACGCTTCACGGGTTCATTGCCGCTGGTCGTCTTCGGTTTGATGACCGCCGCCATTCTCGCCACCTACACCCTCCTCGAAGGCGCCGCCGCCATCGTGCCCGCCTTCTTCTGGTCACTGGGTATTCTCAAAACCTACGACCCCGGTATTTACCGCAACTTCTTCTGGGGCTTCGGGCATCCCGCCCAGCAAGTCAATCTCGCGGCGATGGTTTCCATTTGGTACGCGCTCGCTCAAATGACCGTTGGCATTCGCCCCGTCAATGAAAAGTTCTCACGCCTCGCTTTCATTTTGTATCTGTTCTTCATCAATCTTGGTTCGGCGCATCACCTGCTAGTGGACCCTGGTCTTTCCTTCGCTTGGAAAGCCGTCAACACGTCCTACGCCATGTATCTCGCCGTGCTCGGCTCGATGATGCACGCCTTCTCCATCCCTGCCGCATTGGAAATTGCCCTGCGCGCCAAGGGACACAGAAAAGGTTTGTTCGGCTGGCTTCGCAATGCACCGTGGGCAGAGCCTGGTTTTAGTTCACTCGTCCTTTCCATGTTCCTCTTTGGTTGGATCGGCGGCGTGACGGGCGTCACCATCGGCACCGAACAGATCAATATGCTGGTTCACAACACGCTGCGCCTACCTGGTCACTTCCATGCGACCGTGGTCAGCGGCACCACGCTCGCCTTCATGGGCTTTACCTACTACGTCATCCCGCTCATCTTCCGCAAGGAACTCAAACTCAAGAGTTGGGCAAAGTGGCAGCCGTATGTCTTCGGCGTTGGAATGCTGCTCACCTCCTTGGGCATGATCGCCAGCGGGTTGCAGGGCGTTGCCCGCCGTAACTGGGACATTACCTTCGCAGGCGTCGTCCCTGGTACCGTTGAAATCACCCTCGCCATCTTCGGCATCGGTGCTGTGCTCGCAGTGATCGGCGGCATCATGTATGTCACCATCGTTCTCGTGTCCATTCTAACGGGTCCGCGCCTCGAAGCTTCGAACCTCCTGCTGCTCACGGGCACGCACAACCCCATTATCGACTCCACCAAACTGACCGACCATCAAATGGAAGATAAACAGAATCAACCGAAAGGCGCGCTCACACTCGTCTTCATCTTCCTTGTCTGGTTTGCGGTGTATTACTTCACCAACTGGTGGCTGCTTGGTCGTACCTGGTTTATTAACT
>DAOQID010000163.1:0-7203 GCA_035339375.1 Anaerolineales bacterium
TATTGAAGAGTTCGCTCATCTTGAAGTCTTTGACTTCGGTTTTGAGGAAGCGCCAAGGCCAGGTGCTGGTCATGTAATTGAAGAGCTGATCCAAGCCGGGCAGGGACGGTTCGCCAGTGGTGAGGGATTCCCACACATACTTATCGAACCAAGGATAGCGTTGTGAGATGCGCGAGTATTTGCTGTAATTGGTATTGCACCAGTTGATCACATCGGTGCTGATGCCGGGGATGCCGAGCAGGTCAAGCCAATATGGGGTAAAGCCCATCGCCTTCGCCGCAGAGACACCCGCCATGGCAATGCGATAATGACCAAAGCCCATACGGATGGTGCTGACGATCACGCCGTTCTTTTTATCCACGGGCTGTCCGCTGCCATCACGGACGATATTCTTCAGCCCGAAAATTTCCGAGCCATAAGGGTGGTCTTCGACTGTGAGGTTGAACTTTTCGTTGGGGTCATAGTTGAATTTCTTTGCCAGCATGGCCTTCCATGCGTCCGCTGCGCGAGACTGGCGTTCTGTAATGGGGTTGCCGTACACCTCGTATCGGCCATCCTTCTTTTGTAACATGATGCGCTTTCTCCTTGAAATTAAAATAATTGCATAATTTTTTGAAACCGCCAGCCCTGTTTCGGCTGGCGGTGGTTCATTATACTTTTTTTATCCTTTGACACCGCTGCTGGCAACACTTTCCACAAAGAAGCGTTGACCGAAGATAAAAACGATCAGCGGCGGCACAATGGCAATGGCCGCCCCAGCCAGAATAAGATTTGGTGTGTCAGAGGCACGTCCACGCAGCACATTGAGCGCAAGGGTGAGCACGTGATTTCGTTCGTTCCCCACATTGATGATGACCAGCGGCCAGAAGAACGAATTCCACGCATATAAAAATGTAAATGTGGCTTGTGTGGCCAGGGCTGGCACACTGGCAGGGATGAGGATCTCCTTCAAGATCTGCCAGCGGGACGCGCCATCAAGCAGTGCAGCCTCTTCGATCTCCTTGGGGAAGGTGATGAAATGCTGACGCATGAGAAAGGTACCGTAGGCCGTAAAGATCCATGGAATGACGAGGGCGGCAAGGCGGTCTGTCCAGCCGATGAGCACCATCAACTGATACAAAGGGACGATGAGCATCACAAAGGGGATCATGATGGTACCGAGATAAAAGACAAAGACCGTATCGCGCCCGGGGAATTTCAAGCGGGCAAAGGCATAACCGCCAACCACAGATGTAAGCAATTGCCCCACCACCACAAGGATGGTCACCAACGCCGTGTTGGTCAGTGCGCGTGCCATGTTGTTCAACTCAACGACCTCAACATAGTTTTCAGGATGCCAGCCGATATTCTCCACAGGCTCGCTCAGGCGGACATTTTGAAAAACCTTGTTCTCAGGATTCTGAGGGTCAATGAACTCACCCACCGTGGTCTGACTGACCAGGATCATCGGAATGACCTGACCATCCACCTCGACATCGAACAGTTTTTCCTGCTTTCCGTTCACTTCCACCTTTTGCTGGTTCGTCGCTCCGCCGGTCGGTTTCACCTCTGTCAGATAGCGTTCCACGGTGGCAGTGAGGTCGGCTACGGGAGCATACACACCAACCTTGATGTTGCTTTTGGCAAGGGCGTATTGCTTTTGTACACCGTCCACGTCCACGTAATAGAGCGGAAGCGGCTCATCGTAGCCGGTCACTTCCATGGTCACCGGGTTGCGGGGCAGCATGCGCGGTGGATAGCGGAAGGTATCTGCAGGGATCTTGAAGGATGTGGCAAGCATGTACAGGAACGGGAAGATCATCACCAGTGCAAAAAAGGTGAGGACAAAATACACAAGGAACTTGTTCAGGAATTGCAGAAAGCGATAGGATTGGATTTTCATGGCGGCTCCTGTTTAGCTTTCGTAAATGCTCGATTGGCGCTGACGCTGGAACTGGATCAACGTGAGCCCGAAGATGACGATGAATAGAACCCATGCGATCGCAGAGGCATATCCCTGCTGGAAGTTCTGGAAACCGCTGCGGTACAAATACAACACCAATGTAATGGTGGAATTATTCGGCCCTTCGGCTGGATTCATCAAGATAAAGACCTGCTCAAAAACCTGCATGGCCTGAATGGTGGTGGTGGAAACCACATAAAAGGTCGTCGGCGCAAGCATGGGGATGGTGATTCCCCAGAACTTATCCCATGCACCTGCACCGTCCACAGTGGCAGCTTCGTACAATTCACCGGGGATGTTCTGCAGCCCCGCAAGGAAAAGCACCGTGTTAAAACCCATCGTCTGCCAGGCAGCGATCAGAATCACGGCGAACAGGGCCGTCTTTTCATCTGATACCCATTGGATCTTCGGGTCGATCACACCTGCATTGAACAGGTTGTTCCAAAACTCAATGCCCACTGTGATGAAGTAATTGATGTAACCGATGGTGGCGTTGTACAGCCATTGCCAGACGAGTGAAATACCGACAACCGCGGCAATGCTCGGCATGAAATAAACAGCACGGTAAAACTTCATTCCGGGCAGTTTGCTGTTCAGTACATTCGATAATAACAAGGCGGGGATCACGCTCAAAGGAACAGCGAACAGGACATAGGTCAGTGTGTTGCGAAGCGCGAGCCAGAAGAATTTATCGGCAGCGGCAAACAATATTCCACCGTCGCCAAAGGTGAAGCGGCCGACCTCGTCATAAATTTTGATATCCACAACCTCACGCGCAAACTGGTCGGGAGAGGAAAGCCACGCAAAGCGGACATTCAGGATCTTGGCGTAATTTGCGAAGCCCACCCAATTGGGCGTGTTGAAGGCATCTGAATCGGTGAATGAAAAATAGAACGACAGGATCAACGGCCCTGCAAAAAAAACGAGGAAGCCCAGCAGGTTCGGCGATAAAAAGAGCCAGCCATTGATCATTTGCTCGTGACTGGTCTTTGCATGTAATGCCAGCGCAATCTCATCACGGGTCATTGACCATAGCGAGATGCCAAAGACCAGCGCCCCCGCCACCGACACCACCCCGACGGACTGGGCAAGCCTGCCAAGGAAATAAAGAATGCCGTTGATCGCCCCAACCTGCACGAGGAAGATGGCGAACCCCGCCAGCATCACCCAACGGCCCACCATTTTCAAGCTGGATTCGGAGGTCTGCTTTTTTTGCGGGAAGTAATCATCCAGCGCGCTCAAAAAATAGCCGACAACTGAGATGCCCAACCAGGGAATTCCCTTCCCGAAAGTGGCACCCAGTGCATCAATTCCGATGAAGACTTCGCCCGTATTCAGCACGAGGACGGCGCAAACCACAAAGGCAAGATAATCCAGCACGAGTGAGATCATCCTGCCCGCATGGTTGCGGCGTGAGATCTGCACCGCTCCCACCACGCTGAAAATGGAAGCAGCCAGCAAAGCCGCCGACGCGATGAGTTTCTTCCAAAGGTCGGCATCAGCAAATGGCCCCGCCCAGGCCGAAACCAGACCAGCCGCCGCCAAAACGGCAAACACGATCCGCCAGAAAAAATGGATGCGTAACACGAGATTCGTTTTAGGTTCTACTTGTGAGTGAGCGGCCATTTTCACATCTCCACAGGTTCGGGGCTCAAGAATGCAGCGCACAAAAAAATCACGAAATCACAAAAAAGTTTTGTAGCTTGGGGATTTCTTTATGTTTTAAAGAGAGAGGGGCAGGCAGTGCTGCCTGCCCCTTTTTGTTGCAAGGAATATTACTGGTTGAACACCTTGTTGGCTTCGTCGCAGATGGTCGCGCCGAAATCTTCAACGGTGGTTGCACCAGTCAACACACCCTGGATGGCCGGGCCCATGATCTTGTCAAATTCAGGCCAGGAACCAGCCCACAGCGGACCTTCAGCGGTCGGGTTTGCAGCGGGGGCAATTCCGTTCAGGAAGGCCTGGTTGTTGGCAGGCGGGGTGAAGGTGAGGAAGGCATCAAGTGCTTCCTGGCTCACGCGGCTCGGAATGTTGGCGCCGAGAGCAGAGATCTTGCCCTGGGTCTGAGCGGTGGTGAGAGCCTGTACGAGAGCCCAGGCTTCTTCAGGATGTTCGGTGTTGGCGTTGATCACATACGCGCCCCAGAACAACCAGTTACCGGCTGTTCCCTGAGGACCAGCGGGCAGTTCAACGACATCCCATTCGAAGTCCACAGTGCGGACACCCGGGGTCGCCCAACGGCCATTCTGGAACATGGCAACCTTGCCAGCGCGGAACGGAGGTTCAGGATCTTCACCGTACGGGGTGGCTACATCGTAGTCCTGATAGAGGGAGCGTTGGAAATCGAGACCAGCGAGGGACTCTTCGGTGTTGAGGGCGCAGGCAGAGCGGTCTTCAGTGAAGAAACCACCGCCGGAAGCATTCAACCACACACCGTAAGGACCCCACCAGGCGCTCGCGCCGTAACCATACACATCGGAACCAAGGGCACGGGTCTTCTGAGCCACATCGAGGAAGGCATCCCAGTCCCATTCGCCGTTGGCGGCGAGTTCACGAGGATCGGGAGCGCCAGCTTCGTTGATCAAGTCCATGTTCAGGTACAAAGCGAAGGTGGATACATCGCGGGGAAGGCCCCACAAAGCGCCAGAGTCAGCGCCGGAAGCGCCAGATTCGGGGTTGTAGGTGAGGTGGAACATCGGACCAGCGTAAAAATCATCAACGCTAAAGTCGGAGCTGTTGGCAGCAATGTCAGCGGCATTCAAGATCAAACCACGGGTCGCAAAATCGGCAACATCGGTTCCAGGGATCCAGAAAACATCGGGAGCGGTACCGGCGGCAATTTCAGCGCGGAGTTGGTCTTGATAGTTGGCACCTTCGGAACCACCCGGTTCGTAGGTGAGGGTGATGCCATCGAGTTCCGCATCCAGTTCGGTGCTGATCTGGCTATAGACATCAATTTCTTCCTGATTGTCAGGGCGGGTGCGCCAGCGGAGAGCTACATCGGCGGCGGGAGCCTCGGTTGCAGCAGGGGCTTCGGTCACTGCGGGTGCTTCGGTGGCCGCAGGTGCTTCAGTTGCAGCAGGAGCTTCGGTGGCCGGGGTGGCGCAAGCTGTCAAAATAAAAGATGCAACTACGAAAAGGCTGAGAGCCTTCAAAAACAGATTGTTCTTCATTTATTCTTCTCCTTGAAAATATAGAGCGATAGACTTACAAAAAGCGGTTTCCATCAGTATCTTCCTCTGAAACTAGGAACCACCTCCTTTATCAGATGTAGATTGTCGTACAACCAACTGAGCGGGTAATTTCAATTCGCGAACCGCAGGTTCCTTCTTATTAATAATGTCCAGCAACATGCGGGTGGCTTCCTGTCCGATCAAGGGCATATCCTGACGCATCGTGGTCAGCGGTGGATCAAAGTAAGATGACAAGGGCATATCGTCCACACCAATAACGGCTAACTGAGAAGGGACTTTCAAATTCACATCGCGGGCCGCACGCAACACACCCATTGCCATGCGGTCATTTTGAGCAAACACGGCGGAAGGTACAGGACCATTTTCAACAAACGTGAGCAATGCCCGCTGACCCGAAGAAGCCGACCAATCCCCTTCCAGCACCTTGGACTCGTCGTATGCGATGCCAGCTTCCTGCAAGGCACGGCGGTATCCTTCTGCACGGTCTTGCGAACAATCCTCTTCCATCGGACCCGTAACCAGTGCAATGTTGGTATGACCCAGCGAGATCAAATGACGGGTGGCTTCATACGCCACTTTTTCATCGTCCAATGAAACAGAGCAAATTTCCTTTTCATGCGATCGCGCACCCACGAAAACCACAGGGAAATTTTCAGGGAGGTGCAAAAATCGGTCATCAGCGTATGGGTTTATGACGATCAACCCATCTACACGGCGATGCCCCACCAACTCATTCACCAATTCCTGAAACGCCTGCGGATCAGTAGCAGAAGAAGACAGCATGAAATACTCATGCTGCCGGGCTTCAACTTCCGCGCCTTCGATGACGCTGGCAAAGGTGTAATCTGTCAAATTGGGGGAAACGCAAGCCAGGGTGCGGGTCTGACCGCGGGCCATGGAACGGGCAATTGCATTGGGGCGGTATCCCAACTGTTTGATAGCCTCTTCCACAATGGCACGAGTTTCGGGCAAAACCTCCTCACTCCCGTTGATCACACGCGAAACGGTCTGGTGCGAAACACCAGCCAACCGTGCAACATCACGAAGAGTGGGGTGAGAAGTGGACATAAATCAGGTGGGGGTTGTATAATGTTACCGTTCACGTGAACGGTAACATTAGTTTACAAGAACGACAATGCTTTGTCAAGAGGCAATTTCTCAAAATGGTCAAAATCACCGAAAACCAGCGCAAAATCCAGGTCTCCTCCCCCACCTACACTTGGGTATGGGACGCCGAGACCGACATATTCAATCTGTACGACTCGCAGCAGCGGCTCATCTCACGCGCGCGCCATCGTCCGCTCATTATCGGGGCGGAAATATTTCTCGACTCACAGACCAGTTATCAGATTAAGAATGACCGCATCTTTATCATCTATCAAGCGACAAAAAACGCCTCGCGCTTAACTGTGAGTTGGTCCTTCCAAATGGACTTTATCTCCCTCGAACCGCTTCTGCTCGAATCCCCCGCGGACAGTGACATTGCACAAATTATTTACTTCCCCGAAATGGACGGCAATACTTACAAGCCTTCGATGTACAGCCATTATGCGGTGGTGCCTGGCTTGTGCATGAGTACGTCCATCAACCCCGTGGTGGATTTGCATTCGCGGCTTGCGGTGACAACGGTGCTCGGCTCTGGCGCGATGCGTGGACCTGGTCTCACGCAGCAGTGGGGTTTGCCCGCGCATTATTTTTGCACCTTCAACACTTCGGACAAATGGAACGCCATCGGCGCGACGGCGCTGCAATCGGGCGCGGCATGTTGGGGACTCGCTGAATTGCCGCAAGGTGATTTCCGTTTGGAGATTCGTGAAATTGGCATCAGCCCTTTGCTGAATCTCCGCAGCGATATTTGGAAGCACAAGCCGAACAAACTCGGCTTTTCATTTTTGATTGCGTTCGGCAAGAATTACCATGAAGCCATCCGCAGTTATTACAAAATCCTTCAGCGTGAAAAGATCATTGCGCCAAAAAATATTTCGAGCAAGAAAAAAGATGTGATGCTCGCGCCGCAATTTAATACATGGGGAGTTGAATCGTCCAAAGCGATGAAGCCCGAAGAGT
>DAOQID010000164.1:0-7198 GCA_035339375.1 Anaerolineales bacterium
CTTTCCACCCGATGAACAACGCATTGAAGAATAGACCTGCAAAAATCATCAAGTCGGCGGATCAACTTGAAAACATAAAAAAAGTTTTATACTAGGCAGTGTTACATTACAGGCATTCACACTACAAATCGTTCATTTTTATTCGTTGACCACATAACCCCGTATTCTGCATTTTCCATGAGGTCCTATGTCAGGTCTAAACAATGCCATCCAGTTGATTCGCGAAGGGCGGAAGGAAGAAGCGCGAAAGATTCTCGAATTGATCTTACGGTCGGAGCCGGGGAATATCCAGGCGTGGTTTTGGTCTGTGGAGACCTATTCCTCCCTTGAAAAACGGATCCAGGTGCTGGAACTCTGCCTTGAGATCAACCCCGGCAATGCACAGGTCTTGCAGGCTTTGCAAAAACTACGCAGCCAGCGGCCAGCCCAAAATGCAGTGACTCCGCCGCCTGCACAACCGACGCACCAAACCTATTCCGCACCCCTCAGAGACGAGCCTCCAAAACCTGCCGCCTCGTCTTATGAGCCCATGTATTATGAAGATAAACCAAAGGCTTCTTCATCCACACATCCCTATTTCGACGACGAACCATCCGCTGAAACAGATCATTACGCTTACACATCCACACCGCAGAAAAAAGATACCATCAGTTACTCCGATACTTTTTCACTCACGAAACCCAAGCCAACGAGAAAGTCCTATGCGTTTCACGAAGTGTGGATGATCGCACTCTCCATGCTGCGGATGGATGCCTATGAAGACACGCTCAATGACCCTGAAGCAACAACAGGCCGCGCCCTTGAATGGATAGCCTATGCAGGCATCATCAGCGGATTGTTATTCCCATTTACGCTCGGGGCCAGCCCACAATTCGCCGAATTGCAAACAATGTCTGAGCTCAATCAGTTCTTCGAAAGGTTTGGAACGGTCGCCTTTACATTGATCCTGGCACTGGCAATGGCTGTGATATCCCCGCTGCTGAGTGTGATCAGCCTGACGATCAGCGCATGGTTCCAGAACTTGATCGCCGCTTTCATGGGCGGACATGGAAATTTCACCCGCACGATCTATGCACAAGCGGCATATCTTGCACCTTTATCCATTTTGATCGCCGTCATTGGCATCATCCCCGTTGTCGGCCAATGCTTCAACAGTCTGGTTGGCATCTACGGACTTGTGTTAAATATCCGCGCCTTGCAGGCCGCTCATTCTTTGACCACCGGAAAAGCGATCGGGGTCATCTTTCTCCCCAGTATTTTTATGATAGGTTTCCTGTGCCTGGCGTTTTTCATCGTCAGTGCCTTTAACTGACAGGTGGTAAACCCTGCAAGTGGAAATCACCCCTTCACACAAACCAGTCCCTTCAAATACATCCCTTCGGGGAAATGCAAACTGACCGGGTGATCGCTGCCCTGTGACAAATGCTCAATGATCGTCGCATCCACGCCTGCATCGAGGGCGGCGGAGGCGACGATCTTTTGAAACAGGGCCGCATCGATGCCCCCGGAGCAGGAATAGGTGAAAAGCAATCCGCCGCGGCGGAGCAACTTGAAGGCCAGCAAATTGATGTCTTTATAAGCCCGCGAGGCTTTTTCGGCATGAGCGGCGGTGGGTGCGAATTTGGGCGGGTCGAGCACGATCAGATCAAAAGATCGATTCGCATCGCGGAATTTTCTGAGCAGTTGGAAAACATCGCCTTCAAGAGAAGTGTGGCGGTCAGCGGGGAGTTGATTCAAGGCAATATTTTCTTCGAGCAGGGCCAGCGCATCCGCAGAGGAATCGACGGACAGAACCGATTTCGCCCCGTTCGCCAAAGCGTGGATGGAGAATCCGCCTGTGTAGCAGAAGCAATTTAATACATCGCGGTTTTTCGACAATTCACCCACACGGCGGCGGTTTTCGCGCTGATCGAGATAGAAACCCGTTTTGTGGCCATGCGCGATGTCAACCTTGAATTCGAGGCCGTATTCGGTGATTGGTAATTGGAGATTGGTAATTGTGCCGCGCAGAATACCCGTGATCGGCTTCAAGCCTTCGAGTTCGCGCACGTCGGCATCGGAGCGTTCGTAGATCGTGGCAATGCCCGTCTCTTCCACCAGAAGGTCTGCGATGGTTTCCTTCCAGAATTCGGAGCCAGCGGTGAGCGATTGCAGAACAAGGACGTCCTCATATCGGTCAACGATCAGCCCGGGGAGGCCATCTGACTCGGCGTGGATCAGCCGCAGGGATTTTGATGAGCCCGACAGCACAGACCGCATTTCAATGGCCGCGCGGATTCTTTTGCGGAAAAACTCTTCATCCACGGGTTCATCGTTAAATGTCCACACACGGGCGCGGATCTGCGAATTTGGGGAGTAGGATGCCCGGGCAAGGAACTGCCCCTCGGACGAGAGCAGGTCAACGGTTGAGCCTGATGCGTGGGTTTCATCCACATGACGGATGGCGCTGGCAAAGATCCACGGATGGCGGCGCAGCAAACTTTTTTCGCGGTTTGGGTTGAGAGTGATGGACATGCGCTTATCTTACCGCAAAATCTTTTCGATCCGCCTCCCCTGCAAAAAGCTGAGCTTATAATGGGAAGATGATCGCGCGCATGAAATTAAATTCCGTCCTGCCGCCGCTGTTATCGCTCACCATGCTGGTGATGCAGATCCTCGACCCATCGAAGATCTGGCAGGCGTTGTTCGTGGCGTTCAGCGGATTGTGGCTGGCGGCATGGTGGTGGGCGCGGTCTTTGAAACTGAACGTACGCCTGACGCGCGAAGTTCGATTCACATGGGCGCAGGTGGGCGATGCACTCGAAGAGCGTTTTACACTGACCAATCACGGCCATGTGCCCGCCACCTGGGTTGAAGTTGTGGACCATTCAACCCTGCCCGATTATTCGGCGGCTTGTGCGGTTGGCGTGGATCAGGCATCCGTCAATGTGTGGAGCACGCGGGCTGTTTGCAAACGCCGCGGTGTGTATGAATTGGGCGGCACAACCCTGCGCTGCGGCGACCCTTTCGGAATTTATTCGGTTGAAATTTTTCTGCCTGAAAAAACAACGCTGGTGGTCATGCCGCCTGTGATTCCCCTGCCCACAGTGGAGATCACACCAGGCGGTTGGATGGGCGATGGACGCCCGCGCCCAAACCTTGTTGACCAAACCGTAAATGCGGCCACCGTGCGCGAATTCACTCAGGGCGAAAACCCGAAAATCATCCACTGGCCCACCACGGCGCGGCAAAGAAAATTTTATGCGCGCCAATTGGATGGCGCACCCGCCAGCGATTGGTGGATCGCACTCGATGCCGATGCAGGTGTGCAGGCAGGCGCCGATTGGGAGAACACACTTGAACTTGGCATCATCCTGGCCGCATCTCTGGCTGACCGCAGTCTGCGCGCGCGGCACTCGGTGGGCCTGCTTGCGAGCGGCAGGCAAACCACCTGGCTGAAACCGCAATCGGGTGAACGGCATCGGCTGGAAATATTCCGCGCGCTGGCCATGCTTGAGCCCGGTCAACTGCCGCTGGCGCAATTGCTCGAACGCGCCAACTCATCGCTCGGCAATCGCATCAGCCTCATTGTCATCACCCCTTCCATAAAAACGGATTGGATTCCCGCACTCACCCATTTAATGTGGAAGGGCATTCACCCAACCGTGCTTTTAATGGACCCCTCGTCATTCGGCGCCCCTCAAAAAGCGGATGCCCTTGCAGGCATTTTCGCCCAATTGGGAATTCCACGCTTCATCCTTAACCGCAGCCTGCTGCAACAACCCGAAGCACATCCTGGCGAAGGGCAGTGGGCTTGGCGCATCACTCCCTCGGGCAAAGCCATCTCCGCCCGCCCACCCAGCGACATGACCTGGAAGAGGCTCGGATGAAACTGCCCGCCTTGCGAATGCAAGACCTGACCTTCGGGCTTTCACTGCTCGCGCTCATCTGCCTGCCGATCGCATTAAGCGAGATCGTCCGCGATGCGGGTGTGAGTTTGTTGCTGCCGCTCACCTTGATCGGCGCGGTGCTGGCATGGGCACTGGCTGGCTGGGGCGTGCGAAAATTATTTTCAGGGTTCATCCTGCTTTTGCTGGGTCCGCTGGTTTTATACGTCCGCATCGGTCAGTTGTGGGATTCATTGTTTGAATGGGTCAGGCAGTTCTTCGCCCTGCTCCCCAACTTTTTCGATGCAGCCTTCAACGACACCCAACTCGATTCCACGCTGCTGGCCGCCGCACAGGATGTTTTCACGCAAAGGGCACTGGCGTTTAGCGGACGCATCACATTGTGGGTCACGGCCATGGTGCGCGGCGTGCAGATCGAAGACCCCGTTGTGCGCACCTTGATCTGGTGCCTCGCCATCTGGTTGATCGCAGTGTGGGCAGGCTGGCAGATCTACCGCAATCAAAAATTTACGCTGGGCATGTTCCCATCCACTGTGGTGCTGGCATTCGTCCTCGATTACACGGGCAAGGAAAAGGAGATTCTCTGGTTTCACCTTGCACTGCTTTTATTTCTGTACGGGCTGACCAATTATCAATCCCTGCAAAAGCGCTGGGATGCCCGCAAAATTGATTATTCCGAAAGCACCAGCATTGACACCCTCGCCGCCACAGGCGCGCTGACCGTTGTATTGGTGGCGGTTGCCTTCCTCGTTTCCACGTTTTCGATCAAAGACATCCTCGATGATTTTCGTGAAAGGCGTGCAGGCTCGAACGAATCGCAAGCTGAATCGCTCGGGTTGGAATCGGTCAAAGATAATTTCAGGGTTACAGGATTCGGCAACGGCCTGCCGCGTTCCTACCTGCTGAAGGCAGGGCCAGAGATCTCCACCCAACTAGCCATGACCATTTCCACAGGCGAATTGCCGCCCATGTCGCGCAATGCACACCCAAATGTGCCGCGCTATTATTGGCGCACCTTGACCTATTCCATTTACACGGGCGCAGGGTGGTCGAACCCAACGATCGGCGCAGAAGACATCCCGGCGAACCAGCCGCTGATCGAAACTGAAAACGCAAACCAACGCATCGTCCGCGCCCAAATCACCTACCCCGATGATTTCAGCGAACGCCTGTATTGGGCGGGGACATTCATCAGCACCGATGTGCCGATCCAAGCCGCATGGGTGCATCGTTCGCAGGATGCCAACCCGCTTGATACAGACCTCCTCGCGGCATTTGCACCCGTGGAAACCTACACCGTTGAATCGGCGATCCTCAACGTCAGCGTGCAGGAATTGCGCTATTCTCCCAGCGTGTATCCTGATTGGGTGCGGAAGCAGTTTCTCGGTCTGCCTGATTCGGTGCCTGAGCGGGTGTTATCTCTGGCGCGCGATCTCACCGCATCCGAAGCCAATGCCTACGACCGCGCCATCGCCATCCAGAATTATCTGCGCGAATTTCCGTACACGCTCGATATTTCGTCGCCGCCCGCAGGCCGCGATGTGGCCGATTATTTTCTCTTCGATCTAAAACAAGGGTATTGCGATTATTACGCTACTTCCATGGCGGTGCTGGCGCGTGCCGCAGGGCTGCCCGCACGGCTGGTGGTGGGCTATGCCAACGGCAACTACGACCTCGAACGCGCACGATACATCGTCACTGAAAATTACGCCCACTCCTGGGTGGAAATCTATTTTGCGGGCATCGGCTGGGTGGAATTCGAACCAACCGCCAGCGAACCCGTCATTTTGCGCGAAGACCAAAACGATGCAGCCGCCTCTACAGCCGATTCACAACCTGAAGAAGATCAGGCGCAGAATAAATTCACACTGCCGCTGCAAAACATTTGGGCTTCCATCTTTGCCTTGCTTGCACTTGCCAGCATTGGTATCGGAATTGACACCCTGCGCCTCAAGCGGATTCCGCCCGCACAGACGATCCAGATCTTGTACAAACGCCTGCGCCGCCTCGCCCGACCTGTGACAGGGTACGCTTCGAAAAACAGAACAGCGTATTTGTATTCCTCTGATCTCATCCGAAGTTTATCGGCACTTGATGCTTCACCCCGCCTGCAAAACTGGCTTGCACCCGCACGCAACGAGATCGAACTATTAACCGAATTGTTCTCGCGCAGCCTGTTCGCGCCGACGGAGCCATCCCGCGCCGAAGCAGAGCAAGCCATTCAAGCCTGGGCTAAATTGCAGTGGAGGTTGGCATTGGCAAATTTATTGATTGTTGTTGCGCGACATAATATATCGCGCTACCAACCCCCTCGGCTATAATGCCTCCACAAATTTAGTTTTAAAAAAGGAAGTTTCATGAAAAAATACTGGCCCACCACGCGGGATTATCTTTTGATCATCGCATCCAGCCTGATACAGGCGGTGAGTTTGCGCCTGTTCTTTATCCCTGCCAACCTGGCCTCGGGCGGCGTGAGCGGCATTTCGCAACTCATCAATCACTACACAGGCTGGCCCATCGGTTTGATGGTGTTGATCGGCAACATTCCGCTGTTCTTACTGGGCTGGCGTTTCCTTGGCGGGGTCAAGTTCGCCATGCGCACGGCGGTGGCGATCCTCACCTACTCGCTGTTCACCGACCTGATTTTGAAAGTCCCCTATTTTGTCGAATATTCGCAGATCCTCATCAGCGACTTGAGCGGCGATATCTTTCTCAACTCATTGTATGGCGCCATCATCAGCGGCATCGGCTATGGCATGGTCTATCGCGCACGCGGAACCAGCGGCGGCTCGGATATCCTTGCGCGCATCCTCAACAACTGGCGCGGCATCCCCATGACCCAGAGCTATCTCATCGTGGATACGGCAGTGATCCTTTCTGCGGGCTTTGTCTTCGGGTGGAAGGAAGCGTTGTACGCAATGATCACGCTGTACGTCAGCGGCATCGTCTCAGAAACGGTGCTCGAAGGCGGAGGCACGGTCCGCACGGCAATGATCGTCACTGCCAAACCCGAAGAGGTTTCCAACCGTGTGATCGAGGAACTCGAACGCGGCGTGACCTGGCTCGAAGGCCGCGGCGCCTACACGGGTAACTCACGTCCAGTTTTGTATTGCGTGGTCAACCGTGCTGAAATCGCTTCGCTAAAAGCCATCGTACACGAAAGCGACCCCGAAGCATTTATGGTCATCGGGGTCGCACATGAGGCCCTGGGCGAAGGGTTCAAACCGCTCAAAGGCAGATAATTTTTCTTTCCTCTTTCTTCCATTGATAAAGAAGAAAGAGGAAAGATGTTCGTTACTTCTTCTTCGCAT
>DAOQID010000165.1:0-4608 GCA_035339375.1 Anaerolineales bacterium
AGGTTGATAAAAAAGACGATGATCATGTAGATATTTGTCCAAATGAAGACTCGTTTGAACGATTGCAGAGTGGGGCGATACCCTTCAACCAAGGTCATGTAAATGGGGATGATCACGAGCAGTCCGTGTGCGATGAAGGTTTGAAAGGCACGGTAATGTGGGAAACCATATTGATTTGCATCTGGAGTGAGAAGGGCCTGCGTTGCTCCGCCGATGCCAAGAAAATAAGCCATTTCGTAAATGTTGTAGTTTTTGGTGAAAAGCATGTAAGCCGAGGCCCACACCATCACACTGCAAATATGCAGAGGCAGCATGGTTTGAACGGTCCAAATGCCCCAATATGCCGCCCATGCGTGCCAACTTAATTCATCCACGATCAGGAAGATTGCCATGAAATAGCGGAAGTTTCGTCTTTGCTGTTCATTCCAGCTTTTTCCAAAACGGATCAAGACAAAACAGGCGATGACGATGACGCCCAGCGCAACCAGATGGGCTGGGCCATATAACTCGAAGGCGCCGCCTGTGTAATCTTTTTGTAAATATTGCTCCATGCTCAGCTCCTTTTTGTGAATTGCTGTTAAAACGCTTTTGCATGGCGCGAGTTTCGGTTTTAGGCAGTGGTCGCCTGTTTGGCCTTCCAATCCTTGATGAGAAACGGCACATACAACAGGAAGAAGATCGCAAACCCGATGGCTTCCAGTTCGATGATGTACCAGGGCCAGGGGGCCAGCATATCCAGCAGGGTGGGGAATTCAGGCTTGCCCGCCACAAAAAGATAATTACTGCCAATGGCAAGATTCAGGAAGAAAATGACGATCATGTAGAGATTCGTCCAAATGAAAACCCGTTTGAAAGATTGCAGGGTGGGGCGGAATCCCTCCACCACGGTCATGTAAATGGCGATTCCGATCAACAATCCATGCGCGGTGAAAGTCTGCATGATCCGAAAGTGTGGAAAGTTGTACGCGGCGGCATCGGCTGGGGTCAATACCGCCTGCATGGCTCCACCAAGCCCAAGAAAATACACCATTTCGTAGATGCTGTAATTTCTCGTCACCAGCATGTAAGCCGAGGCCCAGATCATGACACTGCACATGTGCAACGGCAGCATGGTTTGAATATTCCATATCCCCCAATATGCCGACCAGATATGCAAGGCCGACTCATTGACCACGATCAATATTGCCAGAACCCAGCGGGCAATCTTCTTTTCCTTTTCCCCCCACACTTTACGGAAATACAAAAATGAAAAACAAAATAGAACAATGATCGTCAGGGCGATCAGGTGGCCCCGCCCGAAAAGTGAGATCGGCTCCCCTTCATAAACCAGTGAAAAATACTGTCCCATATCAACTCCCTTTCTCGCAGTTCATCTGCCTTGCGTATTTTTACCACAGGATATAAACTTCGACGCCCGTAAATTAAAGCATCTTTAAAGCGGCGTTACAAAAGACGGGATGCGAATATAATCTTACGAAACACAAACTGGTTGCCGCCTTGCGCAAAGAACCACAGGCGGCCAAATCTAAAACATGTTGGAGGAATTGTTATGAAACAACGAAATCTGTATATTGTATTGGCTGTCATCGTACTGGCGGTTGTCGCAGTGGTTTATTTTTCCATGAATTCAAAACCTGCCGCACCTGCCCAGTTGACCGAAGAAGTCAAACTCACTGAAATGCCTGTTACCGAGATCGCCATGTCCGGACCTGCATCCACACCTGAAGCGGAATTCTCCGGGCTGGCCTGGTATGGTGAGAATCTCATCATGCTGCCTCAATACCCGAATATCTTCGATGAAAGCGGTGATGGTCAGCTCTTCTACCTGCCGAAAGCGGAGCTTAGTCTCTACATCGGTGGAGCACGCGGCGCCCCCATTGAACCCCGCCCCATTAAACTGATCGCCCCCAACCTCACCGACCAGATCCGCAATTATCAAGGCTTTGAGTCGATCGCCTTCTCCGGTGACCGAGTCTTCATGACCATTGAAGCGGGCGAAGGAACCGACATGATGGGATACCTCATCTCTGGGACCATCAACCCCGATCTTTCCACACTGACACTTGATACAACAAAACTGGCTGAGATCCCCCCTCAGGCAAAATCTGAAAACCACTCCGATGAAGCTATTTTGATAATGGACGATAAAATCCTGACTTTTTATGAGGTCACCGGGAAAGATATCGTCTCCAAGCCTGTTGTGCATGTTTTCGATTTTGACCTCAATCCACAGGGAACCCTGCCCATCGATAACCTCGAATATCGCCTGACCGATATCGCCATGGGGTTTGGGAACACCATTTGGGGCATCAATTACTTCTTCCCCGGCGACGAAGACCTGATGCCTTCAAGCGACCCGATTTTGGAGAGATTCGGTACGGGTGAAACCCATGCCAAATTCCCGCAAGTGGAACGTTTGATCCGATATCAATATTCTGATGCTGGGCTTACACTGGTCAATAGCAAGAGACCCATCTACCTGACCTTGACCGAAGATATCCGTAACTGGGAGGGTCTGGTTGTTTTGGATACGGCTGGTCTGATCATGGTCACCGATAAATTCCCCAGAACGATTTTGGCGTTTGTGCCGATTCCAAGATAGGATTTTTGCTCCACAACTACATGATTCACCTCATACCTAAGGAATCAGTCGCGAATTTTTGCAAAAGTCTGAAAGATTAACCACGGAGCCACGGGAACGTAGAGAAAACGAATAAAAACTCTGTATTTCAGTGCTCCGTGGTTCAAATACTTTTCAAAGACATTCCTTGCAACTTATGCAAGATACGGACGAGTTATAAAAAAAGCCGACCCTATAAAATGGATCGGCTTTTTTTGTAAATTCGCGAAATCTGCGGCTAAAGAATTGAATGATTAATTTCGGGATGTTTCATGTTTGCTTTTATAAGTTTTTTCCGCTCTGACTGACCATGCCCTCGATAAACAACTTCCACACGGGGTAGGCGTCCTCATCCCAGATCTTGTGCATGATCTCGAACGCATCTTCTTCCTTCCATCCAAGGCGCAAAATTCTATACATGGCCACGAACGCACTGGCGCGGAAGTTCGCTTCACAGTGGACATGGATGACTTTCCCGTTGCGCTCATCCATGGCATCCATGAATTTATCCAGCCCATCCTCGGTGGGTGTGCCCCAATTGATGGGGATGTTGATGTACTCGATACCAAGCGACTCCACGAGTTGACCTTCATTTGGGATCGCGTTGGGGACATCATGCGGCGCAAGGTTGATGACGACTTGAACCTTGTGTTTTGCTGCCTCACTTAGCTGTTCGGCGGTCGGCATTCCGCTGGAGGATAGATCTTCGGAATAACGGAGAAAGTTGTAAATCTGGTCAAACATCATTTCACCTGCGTAACCTTTCCTGTGGTCATTTTTTGCAGGTCGTTCAACGATAATTCAAAAATGGCGTTGGGGGTGCCTGCCGCTGCCCAAACCACCCCGTATTGCAGAAAATCCTCATCGAGATAAGTTTCCATTTTTTCATTATGGCCGATGGGTGGCACGCCTCCGATGGCATACCCCGTCACTGCTCTTACGAAATCAGCATCCGCGCGGCTGATGGGTTCGCCTGCATATCCGCTGATGCGTTTTTCGTCTACACGGTTTACGCCGCTGGTCAGCACCAGGATCGGTTTTCCACTGGTTTTGCCGCGAAAGATGAGCGATTTGACGATCTGGCCCAGTTCACAGCCAGCCCGATCGGCAGCTTCCTGCGCTGTGCGCGTGGACTCGGTGTGTTCGATCACGGTGTAGTTATATCCGAGTGAGTTGAGAAGGTCTTGGATCTTTTGGGCAGTTGGAGAAAGTTGTGTCATTCGCCAATTATAATTGGCTCATGCCTACACAAGAAGAAATCTACAAAACCGAAGGGGATAAATACGAGGCGTTGATCGCCCGCGAGGATCATCAGGGAAATATTCTGAAATCTCTGCGCGAGATCACGCCCCTTGAACACCGCTTTGTGCTGGATATTGGAGCGGGTACGGGACGGCTGGCCTGTTTACTTGCTCCGCATGTTTCGCATGTCCGCGCGTTTGACATTTCAGAGGAAATGTTGAGGGTTTGCCGTGAGAAATTCCTCGCCAGTGGATTGGTCAACTGGCAGGTGGATGTGGCCGACCATCGTCAGCTGCCTGTGGATGATGCCTCTGCCGACCTGGTTGTCTCTGGTTGGAGCGTGGCTTATCTTGCAGTTTGGAATCCCGATTCGTGGCGGGCTGAGTTGGAAAAATGGCTGGGTGAAATGAAACGCGTCTTAAGGCCGAACAGCTTCATCGTCCTGTTTGAATCGTTGGGCACGGGCAACGAAACTCCGATCAAGCTGGAACATCTCAAAGATTATTATCCCTGGCTGGAGGAAGTCGGATTCCAGCATAAGTGGATCCGAACCGATTACAAGTTTGAATCGCTTGAAGAAGCCGAATTCCTCTCCCGATTTTTCTTCGGCGATGAGTTGGGTGACAAGGTGAAGCAAAACAACTGGGTGATTCTGCCTGAGTGTACAGGCGTGTGGTGGAAGAAAATGTAAGGATAAAAGAGGGCCGCGATACAAATATCACGGCCCTCTTTTTGTGTATCAATCA
>DAOQID010000165.1:4708-7180 GCA_035339375.1 Anaerolineales bacterium
ATGGATAAGATACTGGCGCCTGCAAAGAGCCATTTGACCGTGGTCAGCAGGATCAAAACCCAGGCGAGGGCGGCAGGCTGAGTGGGGAAAATGGATAACAAGATGACGATAATGATGTTTTCCAGCAGGTCAAAAAACCACGCGCCCAGCGGAATGATGTTGTATTTGCGCATCGCGCTGTTTGCGGAAAATCCGCGCTGGAATAGCCATGAGATGAACAACCCGAAGAAGAATAAATAAACGATCGGGTAAATGATATCCACGGTCAATTCCACATTGCGGTAGAACGGACGGCCAAATTCGCCATAGCGTTCGATCATGGCAAATATCTTTTCGGGGGTCGCGAACAGCATCAAATCAAGCGGTTGGACTCCGCCTCGGTCATCCTGCATCAATCCTTGAATGAGGGGCAGCAGAAAACCCGCAAAGAACCCATCCAAAATGAATAGCACGAAAATGAGCCAACCTTTCGCCCATTTGTAAAATCGATCTGACAAATTTCCTAGCATGGTTCCTCCGTGAATAAAGTTTAACAAAAAAACACGCCGCCGTTGCTGTGGTGACGTGTTTTGGGTCATACTTAAGTCCTTACTTCATCAAGGCTGCGCCGCCGAGCAGGGCATCTTCCACGCGTTGTCTGTGTTGACCATGCATCGGCAGGCCGTCCATTTCCTCCAAAGAATAATAGCCGAAGGCGGTGGTTTCATTGCTCAACCCCAATTCACCTTCGATGATCTCTGCTTCGAAACTGAGGACGACAAAAAAGGCCTTATTCCCATCGGGATACACGACCAATTGATCTGGATTGCTGTACACACCGATCAACCTCGTTGCACGGACCTTCAAGCCTGTTTCCTCCCAAACCTCGCGCTCGCAGGCTTCTGCTGCGCTCTCTCCAGCTTCCAGGGCGCCGCCAGGTACACACCAACGGCCATTGTCGGTACGCTGAGTAAGCAATGCCTTTTTACGGTCTTTATCGAAAATGACCGCACTACATCCAACTCGTGTTTGACCTTCCCTGCCGAGCCGTGGACCATACAGAACCTGTGTCATGGTAATTCACCTTGTGTAGATTGGATTTTGAACTCAACGGATTACAGGTGTAAATTTTAGCCGAGTAATTTGTGCGGTGCAATCTGGCTTAAAGCCACGAAGCTAAATTTTGCTATAAAAAATCTCTGAGGGTTTCTCAGAGATTTTTTCTTTATTTGATAAATGTTCCGTTGCGTAGTTCTTGAATGGTCTGTTGAATTTCTTCGACCGTGTTCATCACGAATGGCCCGTAGGGGACAATGGGTTCCTTGAACGGCGCACCTGCGATGAGCATGAATTGTACGCCGCTGCTTGCCGCGTCGCTTTTCACTTCGATATGTTCGCCGTCATCGTTGAAGACAACCATGCTGACCGATTCAACGACCTCGCCTGCGAATTCGCCAACACCTTCGAACACGTATGCCAACACCGTATGTCCGCTGGGGATGGGGTATGTGAACGTCGCCCCGGGGGCCAGTTTTACATCCATATAAAGAGGTGAAGCGGCGATTTCAGTGACAGGGCCGCGTACGCCATTCACTTCTCCAGCGACGAGCCGAATTGTTGCTCCATCCTTTTCAACGACAGGGATGGTGGACGAGTTCACTTCCTGATACCGCGGCTGTCCCATTTTTTGGGCTGCAGGCAGGTTTACCCAAAGTTGAAAACCGTATATGTTGCCGCTCTGACCGCGCTTGGGCATTTCTTCGTGCAAAATCCCGCGCCCACTCGTCATCCACTGCACATCACCTGCGCCGATGGTGCCTGCGTTACCGAGGCTGTCACGGTGGTTCACCGAGCCATCCAGCATGTATGTGACGGTTTCAATGCCGCGATGCGGGTGCATGGGAAAACCGCGAATGGGTCCTTCGAGTGGGTTGTTGAAGGCAAAATGGTCAAAAAGTAAGAACGGGTCATATTCATTGCTTGCCCGCGGGGCAACGGAGCGGCGCAATAATACACCCGCACCCTCCACGACAAGTTGTGGTTCAATAATGTGGGAAATGGTTCTGTTGGTCATGTGGGTTGGACG
Organism: Anaerolineales bacterium; assembly: GCA_035339375.1. Classification (GTDB taxonomy): domain Bacteria; phylum Chloroflexota; class Anaerolineae; order Anaerolineales; family Villigracilaceae; genus Villigracilis. The sequence continues at coordinate 6,774 of DAOQID010000165.1, forward strand.
ATGCAAAGCCTGAAAGTATTACGAGCGGTAGGCCGCAATCGCTGCATCCACTTTGGAGGCATCCACGCCGCCATCTACAAGGAAATCGCTGAAGAGATTGAAGTCGTTTTTCAAAATGCAAATGGCATAGGCGCGTGTTTCAGCAGTGGGGGAGCCGAGTGCATCTTCCATAAACTCTTTTACTGTGCCGCCAGTTTGGTCCATCAGCAGGGCCGCATAGGCATCTTTGACGTCCCACGGCAGGTCACGGTTCCAGGTTTGCAAAAGGGTGGGTACATGTGCGGGTTTAATTTCATCACGCAGACCTTCGATGATCTCAAAATCCATTGCGCGGATGGCCGCAAGCGCCTTCTCGATAAATGGGTCGTTACTCATTTTTAGCTCCTTTTTTGAGTAGAACTCTTGCA
>DAOQID010000166.1:0-7137 GCA_035339375.1 Anaerolineales bacterium
CCGAATCAGACCGCTATCTTTTCAAATTCGCAGATGGGGCAACATTCACCATCCTTGATAAATGGACCAGCAAAAGCACAACCGTGTGGGGCGACCCGCATGTGGATGTTGATGATGTGCAGGGGAACAGCAATGGAGATTTCAAAGACCTCAAGGCAAGCGATGAATTCACCACATTCATGCTAAGCGATGGAACACGAGTGACTTTCAAGGCCAGGGATGCGGGCATTATCGAGCAGGTGGATATTTTCAAAGGATCTCAACATGTAAGAGGAATTGGGCAGGCGGCTGAGGGGTATTCACCCGAGAGCGGTCTTTTCCTTCAAACCGTATTGCAGGATGGAAAAACCGCAGCGATCTCCACCCCGTCTGGAGATACCGTCCTCTCAGGCGGCGATGGAAATGACTGGTACGACAGCCGCGGCAATTTGGTGTGGGGCAAAACCACAGGGCCTGTGGTCACCCAGCGCCCCAACGCCACGTTGGAATTTATGTACCGCCAGACCGTTTCACAATCGGTTTCTGTAAAAACGATCTCAAAAGACGCCTAGCACAAGCCGATCAACACCTGTTTTCAAGAGGGGAAATTCTTCAGGCTAAATATTTTTAGCCAATCTTTATATTCCTTTCACGGCCTATTTACAGGAGATATGGGGACGCTATGCTAAATTTATGCCGAAAAAGCCTCCCAACCGAAAAGGACGATACCCGTGATTTTTCTAACCCGCACCAATGGAGCCATCTTTTACATCAACCCTGAATTAATTCAGACGGTGGAAGCAACTCCGGATACGGTTGTCACCCTGGTGAACAATAAAAAATTGATCGTTAAAGATACTCCACGGGAAATCGCCGAGCGTTTCATCGAATATCGAAGGAAGACTTTGGCCCCTTTTGACGCCCCAACTTCAGGCAGGTAGGAAGCGATCCTTTTTCGAAGGCAAAAAGAAACAAACTTAGGAGCAGCATATGGATATTGCGACCATTTCGGGTCTGGTTTTGGCCCTCACAGCGATCATCACCGCCTTGATTCTGGATGGTGGTTCCCCTGCGGAATTGTTCGCAGCCCCGGCAGCGATCATCCTCATCATCGGCGGATCCATCGGCGCCACGGTCGTTACTTCCCCGTTGAAGATCGCGTTGAAACTGCCGCAATTCATCATGCAGGCATTCAAGACGAATAAGTTCAATTCAAAAGGCGATATCGAGCTTTTGACGAAACTGGCCGACAAGGCACGCCGCGAAGGATTGCTCGCCCTCGAAGAAGACAGCCGCAAACTTACCGATAAATTCCTCAAAAAAGGACTCATGATGGTGGTGGATGGCGCGGAACCGGAACAGGTCTCTGCCATCATGGAAAACACCATTGACCAGATGCGCACCCGCCACAAACAAGGCATTGGCTTCTTTACAGCGGCAGGCGGGTTCGCCCCCACCTTCGGAATCATCGGCACCGTGATGGGGCTCATCAGCGTGTTGAAACAATTGGATAATCCCGCGGCATTGGGTGAGGCGATCGCTTCTGCGTTCCTTGCCACACTGTGGGGTCTGTTGACCGCCAATCTGGTTTATCTGCCTGTGGCTGGAAAACTCAAAGCCAAAAGCGAAGAGGAAGCCCACAACCGCTACATGCAGTTGGAAGGCATCCTTTCCATTCAAGCGGGAGAAAACCCGCGTATTGTCCGCGATAAGTTAATGGCCTACCTGGCTCCATCAGAAGCACAGGGTGAAAAAGAAGGTGACAAGGCCAAAGGTGCCGACAAGAAAGCACCTGCAGCGAACACCGGGAAGGCACAAGCATAGCCATGGCACACCGCAAGGAAGACCACGAAGAGCATCACGACGAACGCTGGCTCGTCAGTTACGCAGATTTCATCACCCTGCTGATGGTGTTGTTCGTTGTGCTGTACTCCATGGGGCAGGTCAATGTGGAGAAATACAAGCAGCTGGCCGAAAGCATGCGCACGGCCTTCACCCTTGGCGGCGCATCACAGGTCGTGGACAGCCAGATCAATCAAGCGGGCGGCACAAGCGAAGATGGTTCATCCAAACCGATCGTGGTACCGGGCATTCCTGAAGGTCCCACCCAATCGGAAGAAGTTGCAGGTCAATTGACTTCCATGCTGTCTTCGCAGAACCTGGGCAACCAGGTCAGCGTCCAGACCAATATTGAAGGTGTATTGATCTCATTAAGTGAGCGGTTGATCTTCAAAAACGACCAAACGGAATTACCCGCAGAATCACTGCAAGTGCTCGATACCATCGTGGAAATGCTGCGCCCGATCGACAATAAAGTGAGGCTGGTCGGCCACACGAACAACACGCCGCCGACGAACCCCGCCTACCCGGGCAACTGGGAGTTGTCGCTGGCGCGGGCCACCTCAGTGGCAAAGTATCTGATCAACTCAGGCATCTCGCCCGAAAGGCTGATCATTTCCGGGCAGGGTGAATATGCGCCGATCTTCCCGAACGACACTGAACAACACAAGGAATTGAATGCACGCGTGGAGATCATCATCATTTACAAGGTTGACAGCAACATCATAGACATCACCTCACCTGTCATCATTCCATAACCCAGGCAACTTCTGAAGCGGAGACCTATGTTAGACAAAATCCTAAAAATCCTCAATGTGATCACCCAGGTCATTCTGGTCATTACGGCAATCATCTCGCTCATCACAGCTTACGTGATCTTTGCCCCAGATGAACTCCCCAAGCCCTTCCGCCTTGTCTACGACTATCAAACTACTTTAACCACCCCGCTGGCACCCGCCACAGAAGCCGCAGTGGAAGCCACCGAAGCCCCGCAGGAAACCCACGAATTCACCCCGGGCGAAGGCATCATGCTCAATATGTCCACCAAGATCATCAATCTGCTGGACCCCGGCGGACGCAAATACATCCGTGTGACCATTGTGGTCGAATTTGCCCCCGACAACCCGGAATACGAATCCCTGCCAGAAGAGGAAAAAACAGCCTACCTGACCGCATTTGAAGAAAAACTCAACTCAAGGCTGCCCATCATGGATGACACCGTCATCACCCTGCTTTCCACCAAAACATACGAAGACCTCTACACCGCCGAAGGCAAGGAAAAATTGCGCATGGAAATTCAACAGACCCTTTCTGAAAAACTAACCGACCTTCATATCATCTCGATTTACTTTACCGAATTTGTGGTCCAGTAACCATGTTAGCTCAATCTGAAATTGATGCATTACTCTCCGGCGCCATTGACTTCGACCAGAAGAACGGCGGCGATAACGTCAACCTGACGGATAAGGTGAATCCGTCCGCTGAATCGTTGGGACCGGATGGGAAACGTGAGAAAAAAATCCAGCCGTATAACTTCTGGTCACCTGCCAGATTTTCGAAGGAGCAAATGCGTGCCGTGGAATTGGTACATGAAGACCTGAGCGAACGCCTCACCACCTCACTGCCCACCTTTCTGCGCACCAACGTCCGCCCGCGTCTCGTACACATCGAGCAGGGACGCTTCCACGACTTCATTAAGGACTTTCCGCAAAACACCCTCTTCCATTTGATTTCACTGGCCCCCCTGCCCGGTCACATGGTGCTGACCATGAGTCTCAACGTCAGCTATTTGATCCTTGAGCAGCGCCTCGGCGGCAAAATTGAAGGCCGCTTTACCGAACGCGCCCTGACCGAGATCGACCAATCCCTGCTCCGCGGATTGGTGGAACACATGCTCGGCGATATGAAAGGTGCCTGGAGCAAGGTGGTCTCGCTTGAACCCTCACTCGAAGACAGCACTGTGAATCAACACTGGGTACAAATGATGATAGGCAATGAACGGGTATTGCTGTTAACCATCGAGATCAACATTCAAGGTGTCACCGGCACAATGAGCGTTTTCATCCCATTCAACACCTTGAAACCCATCACCGAGATCCTCAACCCTCACATTTGGATCGCAGGACGCAAGGAACATCAGCAGGATCCTGTAGCCCGCCAGATGGCAATCCAGGCCACCATGAAAGCCATTGTCCCGGTCACTGTTATTTTAGGAGCCGTAGACCTGCCTCTGAAAGAATTGATTCACCTTGCCCCGGGCGATGTCATTGAATTGAACACCAACATTGACAGTCCGCTGGTGGTGCAGGTTGCCAACAAAAAACAGTTCTATGCCCGCGTTGGAAAATCCCGCAAGCGTTTGGGCGTGCAGATCACCCGCGTTTACCGTGAACAAGACGAAGCCCAGATGGGATTTTGATAAGGAAAACTAAAATGAACAACATCAACACTGAAACCGAAGAAATGCCCGTCAACAAAACTGCTGAACCGATCGCTGAAAGGCCAGCCGCCAAATCCGATTCCGTGAACGAATCGAATATCGAACTGCTGCTGGATGTCTCCATGCGTGTGACCGTTGAGTTGGGACGCACCCGCATGAAACTCGCCCAGATCCTTGAACTGCAGCACGGCTCCGTCGTCGAATTGGATCGGCTCGCTGGCGACCCGGTGGACATCTTTGTCAACGACCGCATGGTGGCACACGGTGAAGTCGTTGTGGTGGATGACAAATTCGGCGTCCGCATCACCAACATGGTTTCAGTCAATTCAGAAAAGGCATCCTTCTAATGACCGACCTCCCTGCCAAAATTAGACAGTGGATCGCGACCAGCAGCCCGAAACAAAAGCTGCTCGCCTCTCTCGCGACCCTCAGCCTGCTTGCCACCGCTGCGCTTATCAACATGGGCGGCGCCTCCAGCGTTTCGCAAGACCCGCTTGATTCCACCCCCTTTTATTTTCTCAGTGCCTTCGTAAAACTGATCGTGGTTTTGCTGCTCATTCTGGGCAGTGCTGTGATCTTCAAACGCTGGTCACAAGCCAACCCGTTGACGAAGAAGACCCGTCAACTGCATCTGGTGGAGAGCATTCGGTTGTCACCGAAGCAGGCCCTTCATCTGGTCATGATCGGCGACCAAAAACTGCTGATCGGCGCCACCGACCAAAGTATCGCACTCATTGCCCCAATTGAAGGCGATCCTTCCCTGCCTGAGCAGGAAACCCAACCTGCCGCCAGTTTGGATTTCGGCTCTGTCATACGGTCTTTCAACATTCCCACCTTGAATGCACATTCAAAAGAATAAAACCAGCCATGCTCAACACATCCCTTCCTCTCATCACATCACCAGAGCAAAAGAAATCTCACCGCCCGCTTAAAAGGCCTGTGCTGTTGATCGTCCTTGCGTTTTCAGTGGTCCTGCTTGCCAGCGGATGCTCCGCCGTGCCTGGTGTCTCACTCACCGTGGATGGACAATCTCCCGACCCCAAACAGGTGACTTCCGGTGTGCAACTGCTCGTGCTGATGACCGTGCTGTCACTGGCGCCGACGGTTCTGATCCTTGGCACTTCATTTACCCGCATCGTCATCGTGCTTTCAATGGTGCGCAATGCCATCGGCACACCGTCCATTCCGCCGAACCAGGTCATCATTGGGTTGTCACTTTTGCTGACCTTTTTCATCATGGCGCCTGTGTACAAACAAATGGATGAACAGGCGATCCAGCCCTACATCAACCAACAGATCGACCAGGAAACTGCATTGAAACTGGCCCAAGCCCCGATCCGCGACTTCATGTTCAAGCAGACCCGCGAAAAAGACATTCAACTTTTCATTGACATGGGAAATGAAACCCAACCCGCCACACTGGATGACATCCCCTCCGTTTCCCTCTTCCCAGCCTTTGTCATCAGCGAACTCAGAACAGCCTTCACAATGGGCTTTGTGATCTACATTCCATTTTTGGTGATCGATCTGGTTGTTTCAAGCATTTTGCTTTCGTTGGGCATGATGATGCTGCCCCCATCCCTGGTTTCCCTGCCGTTCAAACTGCTCCTGTTCGTCATGGTGGATGGCTGGTATCTGCTGGCCAGCAGCCTGGTTTTGAGTTTTGCTGGCGGTTCATGAGGTAAACAATGACTGAAGCCTACGTACTAACCCTCGGACAAAATGCAATTGTCATGGCGTTGATTCTGGCAGGACCCATTTTGCTGGTCAGCCTGTTGATCGGTAGTCTGGTAAGCCTGGTGCAGGCAGCGACCCAGATCAACGAATCCACCTTAATCTTCATTCCCAAGATCATCGGCATCATTCTCGTGCTGGTACTGCTCGGGTCATGGATGCTGCAACACTCCATCACGTTCACACACACCCTGTTCACCAGCCTGCCCGAGTTGGTTCACTAGGAAGCCATCAGAAAACACCGATATGCCAGCCATCAGCGTTGAAGATATCATCCGCTCCATTGAGTTGCTCAAACCCATGCCGACCAGCGTCTCGCATATTTTGCGGGAGGTTGACAGGCAGGATGTGACGATCGATTCTCTGGTGGGTATGATCGGGCTCGATCAGGTATTGACCGCGCTGGTCCTGCAAATTTCCAATTCGGCCTCACTCGGATACTCCCGCACTTGTTCGAATCTGCATGATGCGGTCATGCACATCGGCCTGCGTCGACTCAAATCGATCCTGCTGACATCTTCTGCAACCAGCATGATGGGACGGAGTTTGAAAGGCTACCGCCTGGGTGCGGGGGAATTATGGCGCCATGCACTGGTGGTCGGTATGGCTTCTGAATGGCTGGCCCAGGTCTTTCATTATCCAGACCCCGAACAGGCATATGTGGCAGGCTTGATTCATGATATCGGCAAACTATTGCTCGATCAGGCGGTGCTATCCAATTACTCCAGAATTGCCGATTATGTGGAGAAATATCAAATGCCGTTATGGCAGGTGGAAGAAAAGCTGATCGGCATCGACCACGCCCGAGTCGGCAGTTTGATCGCCGAGCATTGGAATTTCCCCGTGATCCTTGTGGATGCGATCCGCTTCCACCATGCGCCCTCGTTTGCGCGGGGCAACCAGCGCCTGCCTGCCATCGTCAATCTGGCAAACGCTTTCGCTGTAGATTATCAACTGGAAAATTCAGTCATTCTTGATTCACAGATCCACCCTGAATCTTTGAATATTCTCAAACTGACTCCCCACAAACTGGAAGAACTCAAAGTCAGCATGAAGGCTTCGGGGGTATTCCCAACAAGGTGACAAAATGAAACGCGAAAGAGCATCCATTCTCATCCTCGAACCGAACGCACTGCAATGTGACC
>DAOQID010000167.1:0-2571 GCA_035339375.1 Anaerolineales bacterium
TGAATGAAGATCGTTGCAATTACCTCATGCCCCACAGGGATCGCCCATACCTACATGGCTGCCGAGGGTCTTGAAAAAGGCGCAAAACAATTGGGTCACATCATCAAAGTTGAGACACAAGGCTCCATCGGTGTGGAGAATCGCCTGACCGAAAACGAGATCGCAGAAGCGGAATTGGTCATCATTGCCGCCGATGTCAAAGTGGACTTGAGCCGTTTTACTGGCAAGAAGATCTATGAAACTGCCAGCAATGCGGCTATCAAAGATGGAGTTGGCGTCATTAACGCCGCTCTGAATTCATAATTTTCAAGGAGAGAGAAAATGTCAACATCAAGCAATAGCAATTCGTTCTCAGGTGCTTACAAGCACCTCATGACGGGCGTGTCCTACATGATCCCGTTCGTCGTCGCAGGCGGTCTTTTGATCGCCATCGGTTTCGCTGCTCGTGGTATCTATGCCTACGATGCCACCCTCGCCCTCGATGGCTCCACCATGGAAGCCACCGCCTGGACGACCTTCTGGGCGAACATCTTTGCCATTGGCGCCAAGGGCGGGTTTGGTCTCATGGTTGCGATTCTTGCGGGCTACATTTCCTATTCCATTGCTGACCGCCCCGGTCTGGCCCCAGGCATGATTGGCGGTACCCTTGCAGGCGTTACCGGTTCAGGCTTCCTCGGCGGCATTATCGCTGGCTTCCTTGCTGGCTACTTCACCCAGTGGCTGAATGGCGCGATCAAGCTTCCGCGCAACCTCTCTGGTTTGAAGCCTGTGCTCATTCTGCCTCTCATCAGCTCGCTGGTCGTTGGTTTGGTTATGTTCTATGTCGTCGGTGTACCTGTCAGTGCTGCACTCAAGGCACTCACTGCATGGTTGACCGGTATGCAAGCCAGCAGCGCCGCCATTCTCGGTTTGATCCTCGGCGCAATGATGGCCTTCGACATGGGCGGCCCCGTCAACAAGGCGGCTTACACCTTCTCTGTTGGTTTGCTCAGCACACAGGTCACCGCCCCGATGGCTGCTGTCATGGCCGCTGGCATGACCCCGCCTCTCGGTTTGGCTCTTGCCGCGTACCTCTTCAAGAACCGCTTCACCGAAGACGAACGTGAATCCGCTTCCTCTACCGCCATCCTCGGCATTTCCTTCATCACTGAAGGCGCGATTCCCTACGCCGCACGCGACCCGTTCGCGGTGATCCCCTCCATCATGGTCGGCTCCGCGGTTGCTGGTGCGCTCTCCATGGCGTTTGGCTGCCAGCTTCATGTTCCGCATGGCGGCATCTTCGTATTGCCCATCCCGAACGCAGTAGATAACCTGCTCATGTACGTGGTTGCCCTGCTCGTCGGCACCGCTGTCACCGCAGGAATGCTCTACCTCTTGAAGAAACCAGTTGAACAGGCTCCCGCTGCCTAATCCAGAAGTTTGATCCATCCCCCACCCATGTGGTGGGGGATTTTTGTTTGACCCAATTGGCGATAAAATCAGCTTATGAAAACCCTCGTCACAGGTGCAACAGGATTTGTCGGCGGCGCTCTTGCTCGTCGCTTGCATGGCATGGGCTGGAATGTGACCGCACTTGGACGCAACCCAGCGAAACTGGATCAGCTCGAAGAGGAAGGAATCCACCCGTTTCGTGCCGATATTTCCAAAAAGGATGAACTGACCGATTCCTTTCTTAACCTTGATCTGGTCTTCCATTGTGCGGCATTGCCCTCCCCGTGGGGAAATTTTGAAAAATTCTATCAATCCAATGTCATCGGTACGCGCAACGTTGTGCAGGCTTGTCTGAAGAACAAGGTCAAGCGTCTGGTCTATGTCTCCACACCCAGCCTTTACTTTGATTATGGTTCACGCATTGGCGTAAAAGAAAATGACCCGCTCCCGGAACCCATCAGTAGTTATGCCCACACAAAGCTTTTAGCCGAAGAAGAAATTGACAAAGGTTTCGCGCAGGGACTTGCCGTGGTGTCCATTCGCCCGCGTGCGTTGTTTGGCGAAGGCGATACGGTTATTTTTCCGCGCCTGATCCCACGCTTGCGCTCGGGCAGGCTTCCCATTTTGGGTGACGGTGAGAATGTCGTTGACCTGACCTATATCGAAAATGTGGTGGATGCGCTGTTGTTATGCGCGGAATCGCCAGCCAGCACGCTTGGCAAAAATTACAATATTACGAATGATGAACCTGTCAAAATCTGGAAACTGATCGAACGCATTTGCGACGAATTGGGGTATCGGCATCCGTCGCGCAAGATCTCCTATAAAACCGCAAATGCCGCCGCCAGCCTGCTTGAACTGTTTTATTCGCTTATCCCGTTCAGCCCCGAGCCGCCGCTGACAAGACTCTCTGTCAGTATGATGGCGAACAGCACCACGCTCGATATCTCTGCTGCAAAAAATGAACTTGGTTATCAACCCAAAATCTCCGTTGAAGAAGGTGTGCAGCGCTTTTTGAAATGGTGGAAGGAGGCCAATCCGTCATTGTGAGGGTGATAGCCCGAAGAAGCAATGACGGAAACATTCATATGAAAATCAATATTCTTCATGCAGGCTATTGCACTGCTCCCGAACACATCG
>DAOQID010000167.1:2671-5799 GCA_035339375.1 Anaerolineales bacterium
CATATGAAAATCAATATTCTTCATGCAGGCTATTGCACTGCTCCCGAACACATCGCCATGCAAGGCGGACGCTGGCGCACGATCCATTTCCCTGCCATGTTCGCATTATTCCGCCACCCGAAATTCGGCGCAATGCTTTTCGATACAGGCTATTCCTATCGCTTTTTCGATGAAACCAAAAAATTCCCAAAGCGCATTTATCGCTGGATGACACCCGTTCACCTGAAAGAAGAGGACCTGGTTGTAAATCAACTGTCCGCTTTCAACCTGCAACCTTCCGATATCTCACATGTGTTTGTCTCCCACTTCCATGCGGACCATGTTGGGGCGCTTTGCGACTTGCCCAAATCGAGGTATGTGTATTTTCCGCACGCGTTTGCTCATCTGCGCCACCTGCCGCCTGAAGAAGACATGAAATATGCCTACCTGCGCGGACAGATCCCCACAGATTTCGATGCCCGCTCACAGGAAGTGGATATGACCAGGCCTGTGTTACTGGCCGAGGAATATGCGCCCTTCAAAACGGGTTATGACCTGCTCGGTGACGGCTCCATCATCGGTGTGGAATTGCCCGGGCATGCTCTGGGGCAAATGGGCATCTTCGCCCGCGATGAAAACGGGAAGCTGTTTTTCTTCGTAGCAGATGCCGCCTGGCTGAAACAATCCATTGTGACCAACCGCCCGCCGCATAAAATTGCCAACCTCCTTTTCCCCGACCCTGCTTTGTACCGCGAAACGCTGGGACAGTTGCACACCTATTACCTGACCCACCCCGATACAGTGGTTGTCCCGTCGCATTGTGACGAGACGATCCGTTTGCTGGAAAACGCGCCGCAACAGGGTTGATGAGCCCTGAGAGAAGCATTGTCTAACTTATCTGGTGTGATGACGCACCCTCCACAGCTTTTTACCCGTGAAAATATCCATACCCTGCCGTTTCCATCCACCGACGATGGTGAGTATGCCCGCCATTACCTTATCCCTTTGATGACCGGGGACCCGCAGAAATACATCCGCAATGTGTATTCCACACAGTTGATGGCGGTCAAAGTTGGAGAGACAACGATTCCCATCACGGTTTCAGATTTTCATCCGCAAAACACCTACACGGTTTCGCCGTATAGCCATTATGTTTCGTATGGCGCGTTCGAGGAAGTGAAGCATTTGAATAATGCGGCGGCAGAGTTTGCTGTGAAGGCGGTGATGAATCCGCTGGCGTGGTATTTCCGAAAAGCCGAATTGGACAGGGTGGTTTTTGTCAATAACTACCTGCTTTCGACGAACCTGTATCCATCAGTAAACAGCGACCAGTTGTCGGCGGCGAGCGAAGCGTTGATCGGCTGGTTCCCTGATCGGGCGATTGTGTTCCGTTCGGTGGATCAGAAGAAAAATCCGCATGTTTATCGAACCTTGGAAGGGCTTGGTTACGATCTGGTTCTCAGCCGTCAAGTCTGGTATATGGACCCTGTGGAGTCTTTGAAGACGCGCCAATGCAGGGAGGATGTGCGCGTGTTGAAGAAGAACGGATATGAGACGGTGAATGGTAAAGACCTTTCAGATGCGGAATTGCATCGCGCGGTGGAGTTGTATAACCTGTTGTATCTTGAAAAATATTCCTACTACAACCCGCAGTTCACATTTGAGTTTTTGAAACTCGCGCGCGACCATGCGATCTTGCATATGGTTGGACTTAAGAAGGATGGGCAGTTGAATGGCATTATGGGATTCTTCGTGCGCAACGGCGCAATGACCCAGCCGCTTTTTGGCTACGATACCTCTCTGCCGATGGATGAAGGTTTGTACCGCCTGTTGACATTGGTGACTTTGCAGGAAGGTGTGAAACGCGGATTACTCGTCCATGCCAGCGGCGGGGTTGGTAAATTTAAGAAGGTGCGCGGCGGTGAGTCGGTGACGGAATACAATGCGGTGTACACACGGCATTTGCCAAAGAGACGCCAGCTTCCATGGAAGTTGATCGGGAAGGTTTCGAATTGGGCGATACCGTATTTTAAGAAGATGGATTTTTAACCTTGATGAACGGAGATAAACAGAGATAAAGCCTGGTTTACATCTTTGTTCATCCCTGTTTATCGAGGTAACTTTTAGGAGCAAACATGCAAGTAAACATTCCCCTCAAAATCATTGGTTTGGGAAGGTATTTACCGAAGCGGGTCGTGCCGAGTTCGGAATTGGAAGCGATGTGCGGTGTGCCTGCGGGCTGGGTGGAGCGGCGCAATGGGGTGCGCGAACGTCGTTGGGTGACGGATGAAACTTCGTCGTTTATGTCGGCAGAGGCGGCGCGTGAAGCATTGAGCGAGGCGAAATTGAAGCCCGAACAGCTTGATCTCATTATCAATGCTTCGGGGACGGGTGAGCAGGCGATTCCCGATACGGGGGTGTTGATTCAGCGGCAATTGGGGCTGGGTGCTTCGGGCATCCCTGCCATGACGGTCCACACCACTTGTTTGAGTTTTGTGGCAGCGATGGATGTGGCTTCGAATTTCATCAGCAGCGGGCGTTATAAAAACATCCTCATTTGCAGCGCCGATGTGGCTTCGTGCGGCATTAACCCCAAAGAGCCTGAGTCGGCTTCGCTGGTGGGTGATGCGGCTGCAGCAGTGGTGGTGACACGTGCCGGGGCGGGAGAGGCTTCGCAGATTCACCATGCGCATTTCAAATCGTTTGGCGATGGCGCGTATCTCACCACGATCATGGGCGGCGGTTCGCGCTTGCATCCGCGCTTTGCGGGGCATAACCCCGAGGACGATCTGTTTCACATGGATGGCCCTGCTGTGCTGCGCATGGTGCGCGGCATTGCGCATGAATTTCTGGAAGAGTTGTACCCGGGGCTTTCAAACAGCATGGTGGATGTGGATGTGGTTGTTCCACATCAGGCAAGCAAGGTGGGGTTGATGATGCTGGAGCGGTTCGGCTGGAAGGATGAGAAAATTATCAAGACAATTGAAACGCTTGGGAACTGTGTGGCGGCTTCAATCCCTGTTACACTGTATCAAGGGGTGCGCGATGGACGCATTCAGCGCGGCAACAAGGTGCTGTTGGTCGGCACGGGCGCGGGGTTGTCCATTGGCGGGATGGTACTAACTTATTAACCGCTAAGCACGCGAAGA
>DAOQID010000167.1:5899-7061 GCA_035339375.1 Anaerolineales bacterium
CAAACATTTTATTAACCGGCGGGCGTGCGCCCGCAACACTTGATCTGGCTCGCGTGTTTCATCGTGCGGGTCATGCTGTCTTTATGGCAGAGTCTTTGCGCGGACATTTGAGTCAGCCGTCAAAGGCGATCAAGGCCAATTTTGTGGTGCCAGCTCCACGTCAGAACAGGGATGCGTTTCTTTTCGCGTTGAAAAAGATCGTGACGGAGAATCAGATCGATCTGCTGGTTCCGACCTGTGAGGAGATATTCCATACGGCGATGGGGCACGAGAGCCTGCCTTTGTTTTCAGAGCCGATCGAGAAGTTGAGGCGCTTCCATAACAAGTGGGAGTTCGTTGTGCAGGCGGTGGAAAACGAGCTGCATGTGCCCGAGACGATGCTGATCCAAAACAAGGAGGATCTGCTCCACGCGTATGCCCAATGGCGCGGACTGGTGCTGAAGCCTGCTTATTCGCGTTTCGCTGCGCGGACCTTGATCCTGCCTCCGCTTCAAATGGCATTATCCACACTAAAGTTTACAAAAGGGCAGCCGTGGGTGGCACAGCAATATGTGGAGGGTCAGGCGTTTTGTACGTATAGTGTCTGCCATAAAGGGCGAATCACTGCGCATACCACCTATCCTTCGCATTTTACGGCAGGGCGTGGGGCGACGATCGTTTTCAAGCATGTGGAGCATTCGGCGATCTTTAATTGGGTCAGGTCTTTTGTGAGCGAGAATCAATTTACGGGTCAGATCGCTTTTGATTTTATCGAAACACCCGATGGACAGGTTACTGCCCTGGAATGTAATCCGCGTGCCACGAGTGGAGTGCATTTGCTGGCTTCACACCCGCGGTTTGCTGAATCTTTTTTCAATCCGTTCATGGATTGCATTACGCCTGTGGATGATTCTTCGTTCATGCTTTCGGCGGCAATGCTGCTCTATGGCCTGCCCGCCGCCTTGAAAAACGGCAGCCTGAAAGATTGGAGAAAGGCTTACTTCTTCAGCAATGATGTGATTTTGGATTTCAACGATCCGCTGCCGTTCATTTTGCAATGGCGCAGTGTGCTGGCCACGCGCGCAATTGCAAAACGTGAGAAGCTCTCGCTGTTGGAGGCTTCCACTTTCGATATCGAGTGGAATGGGGAGGGATAGTTGTTGTTTGGGGGCGTATAATTTGA
>DAOQID010000168.1:0-1248 GCA_035339375.1 Anaerolineales bacterium
TACGCTCATGAGGGTTCAAGTCCCTCCTTCGGCACAAAAAAAGACCCACAGTTGAGGGTCTTTTTTTGTTGGGTTTGTGACAGGTAAAACAGGTATGGGGGTGGTATAATTACCCTATCATAAAGACCTTTCTTCATCTAATGCAGACACGAAGTTCTCCCCCATCTTCGTGTCTTTTTATGCCAATTTGACGGAATTCCCCCCATTTTAAGGATATTTTATGGCAGAAGAGAACTTGAATACAGGCAACATCGAATCCATCGACATTGACGCCCAGATGCGCTCGGCATACATTGACTATGCCATGAGCGTTATCGTGGCCCGCGCCCTTCCAGATGCCCGCGACGGCTTGAAACCAGTCCACAGGCGTATTTTATACGCCATGCATGAGCTGGGAATCCGCGCAAATACGGCTTATAAAAAGTCAGCCCGTATTGTCGGTGAAGTGCTGGGTAAATACCACCCGCATGGTGACTCTGCTGTGTATGAATCCATGGCGCGCATGGCTCAGGATTTCTCCATGCGCTATTTACTGGTGGATGGTCAGGGCAACTTCGGCTCTGTAGACGGCGACTCCCCTGCTGCTATGCGCTACACCGAGGCCCGCCTGCAAAAAATGGCAGAGGAAATGCTCGCTGACCTCGAAAAAGACACGGTGGATTTCGGCCCCAACTTTGACGACTCGCTCGAAGAGCCGCTTGTCCTCCCTGCCCGACTGCCCAACCTTTTATTGAACGGCTCATCAGGGATTGCCGTGGGTATGGCCACCAACATCCCGCCGCAAAATTTACGGGAATTGGTCGGCGCGATCAATTATTTGATCGACCATCACGACACCATTGATGATGTAACGGTCAACGATTTGATGAAATTCGTACAAGGCCCCGACTTCCCCACCGGCGGCATGATCGTCGGGGCGGACGGGATCCTTTCGGCGTATGGAACAGGCCGGGGTCGAATCGTGATGCGCGGCATTGCCCACATTGAAGAGACAAAAGCTGGCCGTTACCAGATCAACATTACCGAGATCCCGTATCAGGTCAACAAATCCACCCTGATTGAACGCATCGCCGAGTTGGTGCGCGATGACAAAATTGACCAGATCTCAGACCTGCGCGATGAATCTGACCAGCGCGGTATGAGCATTGTCATCGAGTTGAAGCGCGGCGCGCAGCCCAAGAAGGTACTTAATCAACTTTACAAATATACGGCACTGCAATCCACATTTGGTGTGCAGATGCTGGCGCT
>DAOQID010000168.1:1348-6860 GCA_035339375.1 Anaerolineales bacterium
GTCATTACACGCCGCTCAAAATTTGACCTGGCCAAGGCGCAGGCACGTCTGCATATTTTGGATGGCTACCTGATCGCACTCAACAATATTGATGCCATTATCAAAGTCATCCGTGAAGCAGAGGATGTGGACACCGCCAAAGCAAATCTGGTCAAGCGCTTCAAACTCAGCGAAGTGCAGGCACAAGCCATCTTAGATATGCAATTACGCAGACTGGCAGCTCTCGAACGCTGGAAAATCGAAGAAGAGCACAAGCAGGTCCGCGAAACCATTGCCTACCTTGAAGACCTGCTCGCCCACCCCAAGAAGATCCTTGCACTCATCAAATCTGATTTGAACGAGTTGGCAGAGACCTATGGCGACGACCGCCGTACGCGCATCGCAGCGGAAGCGCAAGAGAATATTCACGAAGAAGATCTGGTTCCCGATGAGTCTGTACTCATCAGCCTGACCGAACGCGGATACATTAAACGCGTGGCAGCCAATGCCTTCAAATCACAAAGCCGCGGCGGACGCGGTGTGATGGGGCATACCACCAAGGATGAAGACGAAGTGATGATGCTCATCCCTGCGCGCAGCCTCAACACCATGCTGTTCTTCTCAGATAAGGGGAAGGTCTACTCTGAAAAGGTGTATCAAATCCCCGATTCAGACCGCGCCACGAAGGGCATTCCGCTGGTCAACGTGTTGTCGCTTGATCCCAATGAAAAAATCACCGCAGCCATGGCCGTGGGAGATTTTTCTTCGCACAACTTCTGCATGTTGATGACCTCTCGAGGAAAAATTAAACGCGTCAGCATGGAAGAATTCGCGTCAGTCCGTCCCTCGGGCCTGATCGCCATGTCACTGGAAGAAGGCGACCAATTGGGATGGGCCCGCCTCACTTCCGGCAAGGATGAGATCATCATCGTCACCGAAAATGGACAGGCGCTGCGCTTTAGCGAAGCAAAGGTCCGTGCCATGGGCCGCCAGGCGGCGGGTGTGCAGGGAATTAAACTCAAGAAAGACGATGCAGTCACCAGCATGGATGTGGTCGAAAAAGACGGCGCTTTGCTGGTCGTCACCACCAGGGGCTTCGGCAAGCAAACGCCGCTCAGTGATTACGCCGCCAAGGGACGTGCCACCAGCGGAAATTACACGATCGACCCCAAAGCCCTGAAAGAGATTGGCAAGATCGCCGCGGCCCGCGTCGTTCAAAAAGCAGACGATCTGACGATCATGACCTCCAATGGCGTGACCCTGCGTTTGAAAGTGAAGGATGTGAAGCAATCGGGCCGCGCTACGAAGGGTGTCCACCTCATCAAGCCGCAGGATGGTGACAATGTTGCCTCTGTGGCACGCATCTCTGCAGAGGATTTGAAGAAAGCAGGCGCACAGGTCCTTGAAGCTGAAAAAGTGGAAGAACAGCCAAAACTGGTGTAACTGCCCAACGAACCTACAACATAGTTAAAACAAAAACTGCCTGACCATTTGTGTCAGGCAGTTTTATTTCAGGAAATTTCAGAAACCGATCTTGCCAGTGATAAAAAGAGCCATAAAGCCGATCACGCACACGGCAAGCATGAACATGACAGAAAGGATGAAACGCTGCTGGCCTGTCATTCCAAGAATACGCCTCGAACGAGGCTTGGCAGTGAAGGTTGGTGCAGGTCCTTTCACCTCCAAATATTTTGGCGCTGGGGCCTCGTCGTAACTGGATGCGGCATCTTCACGGAGATTGTCAAATTCATTCATGGTCACCTCATTATTTTTAAAAGTATATCATGCGTCTGGCCTCAGGCTGACATCTCCAAAGCGGACAACAATGGATTTGCGATGTTTATCAAGCAGGCGCAGGCTTCCATCAGGCTCCAGGCCAAGCAGTTCCCCCACTACGGGTACATCAGTCCCTGCAAAGGTCTGCACTTGCTGACCTCGAAATGCAAGTTGATTTTCCCATGCTTTGATAAATTCATCCGTTCCCATTCGGGCACGCCAATGAATAAGTGCCTCAAGAATACTGGACAAGACTTCCTCCCGATTGGGCGGGGTGCCCAGTTCATCCTCCAGGCTGGTGGCAGGGAACTGTAACAGGTCGGCAGGAGGGACAGATGATTTGAAGACATTGATGCCCACTCCGATGACAAGCAGGTCAAGTTCATCCCCAGACCAAACGGTTTCCACCAAAATACCCGCCAGCTTTTTTCCGTTTATCAAAATATCGTTCGGCCATTTGATGGATGGGGTTAGTCCGTTTTTAGAGCAGGATTCTGCAATTGAAAGCGCCGCCAGCCCCACGGTCCGCGAGAGATTCGGGCGCAGGGTTTCTGAAGAGCGCAAAATCAAACTAAAGGCAAGCGCACTGCCCTTTGGGGTGAACCATTTTCGGTTGAGTCGGCCGCGGCCCTGTGTCTGTTCATCCGCAACAACGAGCGAGAGATCCGCCGCCCCGCCTTCGGTGGCAGCCCAGGCAAGCGCCTCATCATTGGTGGAACCAATGGAATCAAAATAACGCAAGCCGCCAAGCTTTAATTTGGAAAGTGCTTTTTTGAGGGAGTTTTCGTTCATGGAATCAAAAGACCTGACGGTTTTTTTGAAAAACCGTCAGGTCTGCATTGTTATTGAACAATATCGTAGGGGTTGATATTCTGGCCGCCGATGCGGATTTCAAAGTGCAAATGTGCGCCAAAGGAATTACCGGTATTGCCAGAATAGCCGATGACTGCACCCTGCCCCACAAATTGACACACACTGACAACGTAAGAGCTTAAGTGGGCATAAACCGTTACATAGCCGTTACCGTGGTCGATCTGCACTACGTTGCCATAGCCATAATTCCAGCCGCCTTGAGCCTGAGTCACCACACCTGCCCCTGCTGCATATACATTTGAACCCTCGGGTGCAGAGATATCAATGCCAAGATGGCTTGGCCCATACGGGTTACCAGAAAGGCTGTGGTCATCGGCAGGCCAGCCAAAACCAGTAGCTACCGGTCCGCCGCCACAAGCATTGGTGGCATTGCCACCACCTGTACCGGTCCCCGCTCCCCTGCCCATGGTTTGCAGGTCTGCCGCCCAGTTTCGCAGATCGCGCGTGCCGCCTGGAACCATTACCGTTGTGCCTGGTTCGATCTTGGGGTCGGTGAGGTCAACGTCGTTTCCAGGGAAGTTCACAATATCATCGGCATTGGCGCTGAATTTCTCAGCAACCGATTCAAAAGTGTCACCTTCCTGCCACTCGTAGTACACCCCATCCACTGGCGGAATGGTTAACTCCATACCAGGTTTCAGGTTGTGTGGGTTATCTTCCAATTGATCGTTGGCAAAAAGAATGGATTCAGATTTTAGTTTGAAGTCGTCTGCGATCGAAAGCATTGCATCACCACGCGATACACGGTACGTGGTAGACGCATAACGAGGCCGTTCCGGGATATTCGTCTTCAATTGCAATCGTCGAAGAATGGATAAAACCCCGCCTCCACCCGACCCGGCAGCGGGTACGCCCACCTGAGGCTGACCAGCAACTGGAGCTTCTTCCGGGGTGGGCTGCACAACTACGGGAGCGGCATTGGCAAGGGTGCTCTTATAAAAAAGGGTCGAACCCAACAGCGACACAACGATCAACAAAGTCACTGCCCAACTGATGATCGTAAAACGATCCACCCTGGGCTTTGCACCTTGTCCACGCGGTGTGGTGGGAGGTTCATTCACCGCCGACACTTCCTTTGGCTTGCGCTTAAATCTGCCGCCAATGGAAGTGAAGAAGGCATTAATTTTCTCAAAAAGGGTTTTCATTCTTTCAATTGTAGTACAAATCGACAGTTCGCGTTACGCGTCCTTTGTCAGATTCTCGAGGAATTCGATGTTGTTCTTGGCACGTTCCATGCGGGTGATGATGGCTTCCGTGGCAACGGAAAGGTCCATCCCTGCCCCACCAGGAGGCGGTGTGATCATTTGAATGAACATGCGGCGCATAAGCCAGACACGCTGGAGCAGGTCTGGGCCAAGTAACAGGTCTTCGCGGCGCGTGGACGAACGTTCGATATCCACGGCGGGGAAAATGCGGCGTTCCTGAAGCTTGCGGGAAAGGATCAATTCCATGTTGCCCGTTCCCTTGAATTCTTCATAGACCACATCATCAAGGCGGGAGCCGGTATCCACGAGACAGGTGGCAATGATGGTGAGCGAGCCGCCATCTTCCACATTACGGGCTGCGCCAAAGAAACGCTTGGGCGGATACAAAGCAGAAGGATCCATACCACCAGAAAGGGTACGGCCTGAGGGATTCACAACAAGGTTATACGCACGAGCCAAACGGGTAATCGAGTCCATGAGAATGACCACGTGGCGGCCAATTTCCACCAAACGTTTGGCGCGTTCGAGAGCCAGTTCCGCTGTACGAACGTGGGCGGTAACGGGTTCGTCAAAGGTGGATGCAACCACTTCCGCATCCACGGAACGATCCATATCGGTTACTTCTTCAGGGCGCTCGCCAATAAGGGCAATGATTAAGTGAACGTCTGGATATTTGGTTGAAATTGAGTTTGCAATTTGCTTCAAAATCGTGGTTTTACCCGCCTTGGGAGGAGAAACGATCAATCCGCGCTGGCCACGTCCAATCGGTGCAATGAGGTTGATGAGACGCGGGGCCAGTTGGTCGTGTCCAATTTCAAGATCAAAACGCTTATCGGGGAAGATCGGGGTGAGATTTTCAAAAACAACTCTACGGGAGTTTCCTGGCTCAGGCTCGAGCCCGTTGATTGATTCAACTTTGAGAAGACCAAAATGCCTTTCACTTTCGCGGGGAGGACGCACCTGCCCAATCACCAGATCGCCTGCGCGAAGGTCATATTTTCTCAACTGTGCCTGTGAAACGTAAACATCCTGATCGCTGATGCGGTAATTGGTGGCACGTAGAAAGCCAATACCTTCGCTCATTATTTCAAGAATGCCGCCGCGCAGTTCAATGCCTTCTTTTTGCGCCTCCGCCTCGCGGATCATCATGGCAAGGGTCTCTTTTTTCAGACGATTCGCATTTGGAATATTGAGCGTCTTTGCCATGCCGCGCAGTTTGGATAGCGGTTCATTCTCTAATTCAAGTATTTTCATGTTGGTGTAGTCTCTTATGGGATATGGTTTGGAATGTGAAAGACACCAGTCCCTTTTTAAGGGCTGGCGAATTTCCTCAGGAAATTTTTGGTGTGTGTGGGGTTTTGCTCAAGGTTATCGTTGCGGCTTCCAGGCGCGACCAAATTACGTCTGGGTTTTGACAAAAATGAATTGTCAAATATCAAGGGGAGATGCCGCGATTATAGCACTTCCATGCAGGGGGTGCAAGCACAATAATATTGAAGTCATATAAACAAGCCGTATGATGAGATGCCTTTACATCTCTCATACGGCTTGTTATGGAAGAAGGAAAAAATCTTACGAACGTTTACTTTGGTATACCACCATGAGGATTTTGATATTTAGCACAACAAAGCGCCAAAGTTGATAAAGTTTGAAGTTCATCCAGAATTTTTCTGCTTTTG
>DAOQID010000169.1:0-6801 GCA_035339375.1 Anaerolineales bacterium
AGGTTAACATGAAAACAAACATCGAATGGAATTACTCAGGCAAGCCAGACGGATTTTTCGGCACAGGCGCAACACAGGCAGAGCAAAATCTCGTCTGGCTGTTTGGCATTCTTTCTACTGCTCTGCTTGGCTTGTACTGGTGGAGCCACGCAATGGACTGGTCTTGGTGGCAATATGCCACTGCCCTCCTGCTTGCGTTAGACGTGCTAGGCGGCGTGGTCGCCAACTCGCTCAACAGTTGCAAACGCTTTTATCACTCCCCCATCCAACCCGAAGAGACGGGTTTCACCGCACTGGCAAAGAACCATTTTGCATTCACTCTCCTCCACATTCACCCTATCCTCATTGGGCTTGTGTTCGGAAACATGAATCTGGCTTATGGCATCATCTGGTATGTAGTCATGGTCATTGTTTCCGCAGGAGTTCAAAAGTTGCCGCTATATCTTCAGCGCCCTACGGCTATGGGAGTCATTATGCTGGCAATTTTGATCAATTATTACGTGATCCCACCTATAACAGGGTTCGAGTGGTTCATTCCTGCATTGTTTCTTAAGATCGTATACGGGCATATTGTGCAAGAAGAACCCTATCGCGCTTAATGCAAACGGTATTTCACCTTGGAACTTGATACACCTCAACCCGGTTGCGTCCTGATTGCTTGGCGTTGTACAAGGCACTATCAGCATGATCAATAAGTTGATCGAGCGTTCGAGCATTGGTCTGAGATCGTTCTGCCAGGCCAATGCTAATGGTAAATCCAAATTCAATTTTGTCACTGCTTATACTCACCCCTTGGGTCAAATGCAGCAAACGTTCGGCGATTTTATGTCCACTGACAATATCCGTTTCAGGCATCAGAACAACAAACTCCTCCCCGCCATAACGCCCTAAAATGTCAGTACTGCGAAAGACCTGACGTATTTGAGCAGCCAGTTTGCGCAAGGCCTCATCCCCAGCAGCATGTCCATAGGTGTCGTTGATCTTTTTAAAGTGATCGAGGTCTGCCATCATGGCCACCAAAGGATGGTGATAGCGCTGTGCAAGATTGATGGCCCGTTCCCCCAAACTGATGAGATGGCGGCGGTTGAAAAGTTCGGTAAGCGAATCGGTAATTGCAAGACGGTGAATATCGGCCGTCCGCTCCTTGACCAACTCTTCAAGATGATCACGATGATGGCGCAATTCCTCCTCTGCCTTGATCCGTTCGGCGATTTCCTCCTGTGCCTGTTGGTACAACCGCGCATTTTCAATGGCGGTAGCCGCATAATGAACAAAAGCCTGTAATCGTTCAGCAAGAGCCTGGTTGTACAAATTTGGTGTTCCGCTCATGACATTGAGAAAACCGACCACCGAGTCTCGTATTATGATGGGTGCGCCAATATACGATCGGATCCAATGGTGTTCCGGGCGCGAATAGACCCATTCCAAATCCTGTGCCACATCAAAGATCAAGACAGGCTGACGGGTCTCACACATACGGCGCAAACCAGCTACATCCGAGATGTTCAGGGTGGTGTCTTGCAGAGTGGCGGCAGTGCCAACCTGTTCATAACCGCGCCCGCGATATACCCGGGCAATACGGGCGGTATCTTCTTTTTCGATCATCATCACATTGCAGGTATCCAATGGAATAACAGAACTGACCTGCTCCATGATATTGTCGATCACCTGGTCATAATCCAGTGTACTGGTCAATGCCGCGCTTGCCAGCCGCATGGCTTCGGCCATTTGCCGCTGGTTCTGTTCATCCTGAGCCAGTTGTTTGTAGCGTTCCATCTGCCGCGCATGTTCAAGCGCGATGGATACTTGCGCTGCAAGTGCCGTCATGATCTGGACATCAACTGCATCAAATTCCTCCCTGTCCTTTTTGTTTTGCGCTTCCAAAACACCAATTTTGCGATCTTTGAATTTGAGTGGAGCAGCCAGAAGAGAACGCGCCGGGAAATTGAGCAGGTCGGCAATTTTAGGATAATAGCGCGGATCAACACTGACATCCGGTACGTTTACCAATTCATTACTGGTAAACGCCGCCCCGGCAATAGACGCGTCAATGGGCACTGGAAAATCAAAAAGCCGATCCTGATACAAAGTCGCAGCGACAAAGCGCAGGGTATTCGCAGATTCATCCGACAAAAGAATGCCAACCGACTCACAATTGACCAGGTCAGCTGCAACTTGAACAATTCGATGCAGGATCTCATCAAGTGGACGGTCTGCAACAAGTTCCTGACTGATCGACAGGATGCGCTGCATATCAGGCTGGTTCTTTTTTTCAGACATGAGGGAAATTATACGCCCTAAAACCTTCCAATATATCAGGGGATATAGATGACCTTTCAAAAATCAAACACATAAATAGATCATGGGACATCATGCAAGGCCAATTGGATGGCTTCTTCCATCGTCATCCTCCCGCCTTCCATCCAGGCTGTATGAAAGGTGTCTTCACCCAGTGCAGTGCGAAGGTTTGCAAGTGCAAGGTCGGTTTCTTCCTGTTCACCGACGGGGCGTGGATTATTAATGGATTCTCGTGCGGCAGTGGCCCAGGCAATCAATTGGGCGGATTCTTCTAATTGTCCCTGTGCAATGGACAAATTCACCACGCCCTCAATAGAAAAAATCACACCGATGGTGCTTTGCAATTGCTGAAAAACAACCAACGCCTCACGGAAAGCTGCACGGGCCGCACTGAATTGCTGCAAATTTGTCAGTGGTTTACCCAGAAAAGAGAGCACCCAGGCAATACCCGCTTTATGACCCAACTCACGAAAATGTACCAGACCTTCTTCCAACAAGGCCCGTGCCGTTTCATACTCCTTTTGGCTGTGTGCCACCGCACCCAGGTTGTATAGCACCCAGGCTGTGGATGACCGATCACCTATTTCTCTGCTAATATCGAGGCTCTCTTCATAAAATACCCGTGCCTTGCCCCATTCCCCTCGAAACCGCATTGTTATCCCCAATTTTTCGAGCACCTCTGCAATGCCAAACTTATCACCCAAATCACGAAAAAGGGCCAGACTCTCTTCGAATAATGCCTGCGCAACAACATAGTCACCCTGACCAGCAGCCACAATTCCCAGATAGTTGAGCGACCACGCAATCCCCTGCTTATCGTCCAGTTCGCGGCGGAGCGACAGGCTCTCTGTGTGCAACGCCTGTGACGCCGCATAGTCATCTTGGACGTGTGCCACCCTCCCTAAACCTTCAAGTGCCAGGGCTACACCGGGTTGGTCATGGAGCATCCGTGCCAATGTCAGGCCTTCTTCCAAATACCGACGGGCATCTTGAAGGTCACCTTTGCGCCATAAGACAAAGCCGGTTGCAATCAGTGTCTGGCTCAAACCAGCCTGATCCTGCAGCGTTGTCCATGTCATCTGTGCCTGTTCAAACCATTTCAGCGCAGGGGAAAAATCGCCGCGCAGGTGAAACAACTTCCCCAGCGCCAATTGGGCCCCTGCTTGCATACCCGTGTTCCCATCCACCAAATCCAATGCTGTCCGATAGTCATTTTCAGCCTCGGGCCATCTGCCGATCAGTTCCAGTACCGCCCCTCGTTGCAAATACACTTGTGCTTGTTCGGATAAATCCTGAAGCATGGGTAATAGTTGATTATAGTAATCCAGTGCAACAGAGTTGGCAAAATTCTTTTGTGCTGCCTCGCCCGCCCTGCGCAAATAAAAACATGCCTGCTCAGACACATTCTCCACCCCCAATTGATATGCCATGCGGTAATGATATGCCAGGATGTCATAATAGGATGACAGTTGGTCTTCATATACTTGTTCTGCAGTAACTGCTGCCAGATGATGTAACTCTCGCAGACGGGAACGTAACTGCATATCATAGGCTGCGTCCCGCAAAAGCGCATGTTTGAAGATATATCGCAACTCGCGCATTAGCTGCCAGATTTGCCCGCGCTCCGCATCCTGGACCTCGGGCAAGGCATCGGTATGCAACATCTTCGAGAGCAATTGCACATCGAACTCGATCCCCAACACAGCAGCGGCTTGCACCACCTGCCTGACCTTGTGTGTTAAACGGTCAATGCGTGCCACCAGCATTGTGTGAACATCGATGGACAAAGTGACAGGCGAAGACTGGAATTCCCATTCACCCATCTGGGTTTGTATCAATATGCCCGTTTCGTGAAAATGCAGCAACATCTGTTCTGCAAAGAAGGGATTGGCGCGACTCCTTTCCCACAGTAAAGCCAACAAAGCTGGGGATATTTTTCCTCCCAAGACGGAAGCAGCCTGCCGTTCCAATGCCTCACGAGTAAGTGCCTCAAGATCAAGTTTGAGTATGGGCATTTCCCGATCCAAAGCAAAGACAGGCTGACTGCCATCATCGTTATAGCGTGAGGTGATCAGAACAAGCAGAGGGTATGCAGCCACATTACGGCTAATTGCAAGCAACATCTCACGCGAAGGGTCATCCAACCAGTGCCCGTCTTCCAATTCAAATACAACAGGTCGCAGCTGGCTTTCTGCCAACAACAGTGTTTTGATGGCGATAAGCGTATTTTCGTAGCGTAATTTTGGGCTGTCCAATTGTGCATAAAGTGAATCAGGCCAATTAAAGCCCAACAATGCACCTAGAAAGGACCGCGTACGGATAAGTTCAGATTGCAAATTGGAGATTGGCGAGTGGGGAGAAACGGTCAATGCTTGCAGGCTATCGCCAAGTTGATCGAGGCGGCTTTCAAAATTAACTTTATTCTGCTCCATTGAAGCGTTTGGCGATTGATCAAAGTACCGCTTAAGCCAGTAGATGAAGGGGTTAAACGCCTGACTCAAGATTTGATCGGTTTGTCCGGTAAACCAGGAAACCCGTTCGCCGAGCATTTGATGCAATGCATACGCCAGACGCGATTTACCGATGCCCGGCTCACCATAGACAATTGCCACGCCCGCCAAGTGATTCGCGAAGAGCGGCTGGGCAAATGTTGCAAGTTTCTCCAGTTCGTCATCGCGCCCTACCATTGCTGTCTGAAAAGCCTGTGCATCCGATACCTGCTCACCCAACAAACTGTATGTTGGCAGCGGGGTGTCAAAGCCCTTGAAAATCAGATTCCCTACATGCTCAAAACGAAAGCCCGGATATTGACCCATTCGCCCTGAAACCAAAATTTGTCCTGGCTCTGCCTTGCCCATCAGGCGTGCTGAGAGGTTTACTTCACTGCTAATAACCCCATAGGTGAACCGCTCATATCCGCCATAATTTCCAGTCCATGCCGTTCCATATGTTAAACCAATACGCAGTGGTTTGAGGTAAGCGGCCAGGTCCACCGGCATATCACGCAGGGCCAAAGCCGCTTGTAAAGCCCGCGTTGGATCATTTTCGTGTGCAAGAGGTGCTCCGAAAACAGCATACATAAACGCACCCTTGTCGCCGATCGTCAATTGGATCAAACTGCCGCCATACTGATGAACAATACGCTGCGACCAACTCACAAACGAATCCAACTTACTCCCGGCATTCTCATCCGCATCGAAGTCAATGCCTTCAAACTGGACCATTAGAGGTGTCACTGGGCGTAAATCGCCTAAATTGACCACACCACTATTCAGTTGTTCAAAGATGAATGGCAACACCCATTGACGAACCTGCACTTCGCTCAATGCGTCCTCTGTCAACATCGGCCAGGGTTCTGCCTGAACCTCCACCTTCAAACCATCGACCACCGCATACCGCTGCTCATCGCGCCATGCACTGACGTTCAGGACATCTTTCAAGCTCTCTGCAACTTCCCCACTGACTACAACCTCACCCTGACTGGCATATTTCTCTGCCTCCGCCATCCGTGATAATGTGATGCCCGCCAGGGTATCCATCTGCTGAATTGCTGGGTCACCCACCATAAAACGTCGCGCAGAACCAGCCGCTATCGCGACTTTGATGCTTAACGTAACTAATGAACCATCAGGTGCATGTACAGCAGCAAATGGTTTCATTACTGATTGCATCGCCAACGCAACAGCCGTTGCCCGCAGGGAGGAATGATAAAGGGATGGTTCAGAATGCCTTGGAGAAGCCTCGAACCAGCAGGTAATTGCATCACCCGCAAAACCGATCACACTGCCGCCGAAGCGATGCACTGGCTCGATCAGCGCCTCGAACAACGGGTTAAGCACACCCAATAGGGCTTCTGCACCACGCTTGGGGCCAAACGCTTCAGCAAAGGCACGGGTCAATGGAGTGAAACCAGAAATGTCCGCAAACAGGGCGCTGCCCGATGTATGGGTGGGCAGATCCTCGCCATGGGCCAGTGCGCGCAAACGGTCTTGTGGAATATAGGTGTACAGGATATTCATGGGTTTCCTGAGTAGGGATTTCGTTTCAGTAATTGTTCAATAAATTGGGAAGCATGTCAAGTTAATATATTTCTTTATACCCAATGATTTGTTTAACACTGAAACGCAGTGACTTAAATCGTCGGCTCTCAACAAGGCTTTCCCATGAAAATATCCTCTACCACCATCTAAACGAATCCAAATATCATCCTGGTGATGTAATCTCTCACAACGTTGGTTGCCGCAAGATTGATATTGCCTAACTATTTGCAATAAAAACGCCCCTGCCGAAGCAGAGGCGTTTTTATTGGTTTTAGTAGAGCGCCATACTTTTACATCTGATTAATGATTTCCTCCATTCCCATTCCCATTCCCACTCCCATTGCCACCTACCCACAACGGCTGACCCGTTTCATTGCGGAAGGTGTATGTCATTCCTGTTGCATCCACCGTGACCGAGATCGCGCTGTTCGTGCCTTGATCGCCGAGGAACATGACCACCGTC
>DAOQID010000170.1:0-6643 GCA_035339375.1 Anaerolineales bacterium
GCAGAAAAAGTGGAAATGGTTGACTTCGAGGCTGTTGAGGTCAAATCCCAGTCAACACCTGTGGTGACTAAGGAATTGCCCAAAGCAGTTTCGGCTGATATTGAAATGCCTGTCGTGAAAATGGCGACAAAGCCTGTCAACGTAGCGAAAGCGGAAGCGGTTGAACTCGAAGCTGTTGAAGTAAAACCTCAGTCAACACCTGTGGCGACAAAGGAATTGTCCAATGTGGTTTCGGTGGGTGTGGAAGTGTCAGGGGATGTTGAGGTGCTGAGTCGTTTTGAGGTGGCGGGCAGGTTTGAGGGTAGAGAAGATGCGGTTGTTTTCGAGCAGGGAACTGCATTTGCGGAGCAATCTGCCGAGGCGGATTCGGAATCCGCTCTGGTGAAATTCGATCCTGAAAAAAAGGCCGATGTAAAAGAGGTTGAACAGGAATCGGTTTTGGATGCGTCAGGTGTGGTTGAGCAGCAAAAGGGCGCCGCCGAAATCAAGAAGATGGAGAAGGCTGCCATGAAGCCGCTTGACCTGGGGGCAGAGGTGGTTGAGCAGATCACCAGCCAGTTGAAGCCGCATTTCAAGAGCGGAGAGACTTCGATACGCATGCAATTGAATCCGCAGGATCTGGGGACGATCGAAGTACAGATGACGCACAACGCGCAGGGTGTGAGCGTGAGCTTCATCACGGAACAGTCAGGTACCGGGCAGCTGCTTGAGTCGCAAGCGGGGCAGTTGCGCCAGTCTTTGAAGGATGCAGGTGTGCAGCTCGCAAACCTGAACATCAACCAGCATCATCAACCCAGTCATGAAGGAGGTGGTTTTAGACAAAGCCAGCAGTTTACACAGACCCCGCCGCGGAGCGTTCTGCAGGTGGAGGTGGATGAGGGGATGCAAGTGCAACGGGCTGGCTCATCCAGTGAGATCGACTATTTGATCTGAAAAATATTTTGTAGAAAAGGAGAAACCGTATGCAAGTAAACAATGTTTTGAGCGCTTATCAGGTGACCGCGAACAACACGGCCAATGCAAACCCGGCCAGCAACGAACTTGATTCAGGTCAGTTCATGCAGATCCTGCTGGCGCAGTTGACTCACCAAAATCCGCTGGAGCCGATGGACAACGCGGAGATGATGTCGCAGTTCTCGCAGCTTAATTCCCTGCAGGAATTGCGCGGCATCAACACTTCGATGGAGTCTGTTTCTGTCACCAGCCAAACCACATACCTGACCAGCCTGGTCGGCAAGACGGTGAAAGCCAGCCGCGCCGATGGGAAGGTGATCGAAGGGGTGGTGGAGGGTGTTGCCACCGATGTGGAGAATCCACAGGTCCTTGTGGGGGATGAGGTTGTGGACCTGATCGATATTCTTGAGATCAAGGCAGATTAACCATGGCAGATCCATTTCACGTTCAACTCGGACGGGTAAATGGGGTCGGCGCACAGCCTGCAACTCAGGCCAGTACGGTCACAACCAACGCCACCACAGCAGAAAGCCTGAGCTTTCTGGAAACTCTCGAAAATGTTCAGCGTGTGCATTTTTCGAACCATGCACAAAGCCGCATTCAAAGCCGCGAGATCAGCCTGAACAGCGAGAATGTGAACCGCCTTTCAGATGCCATAGACAAGGCAGAGAAGCGCGGCGGGAAATCATCTCTTGTGATGGTGGATGACCTGGCCTTCATTGTCAACGTCCAAAGCCGCACTGTTGTCACGGCATTGGATACAACCCAGCGCGGCGAAGGTGTATTTACGCAAATCGACAGTGTCGTATTTGCCGACCCCGCAGTGGAGAAATCCACGATCGATGTAAAAGGATAGTCCGTTTTTCAAATTCAAATTCAATTCAGGCTGGCCCTCCTGGAGGAAGCCTGAAACACAACCAAAAGGAGAAATATCATGATCCGCTCAATGTTCACCGCTATCAGTTCTTTGAACCTGCACCAGAAATACCTCGATGTCGTTTCCAATAATCTTGCCAATGCCAATACCACGGGCTACAAATCCAGCCGCGTACTGTTTCAGGATCAGTTTGCCCAGATGATGGCTCCGGGCTCGGCGCCTTCTGCCGCACAGGGTGGGATCAACCCCACCCAGATCGGCCTCGGCGTTGGCATGGGATTCGTTTCACCCGATTTTACGCAGGGTACCCTGCAAAGCACCGGCCGCAACCTCGATCTCGGTGTGGAAGGTGATGGCTTCTTCGTCTACGGGCAGGATGCCAGCCGCCGCTACTCACGTGAAGGCTCCATGGGCCTCGATGCAGATGGCTACCTTGTCAATGCGGCCACTGGTTTGCGCACCCAAGGCTGGATGGCAGATGCCACTGGCGCTGTAGACCCGAACGCCCCTGTGGATGATATTCAGATCGACACCACCAAATCCCTTGCCCGTGCCACAGAAAACGTAGCTCTCGGCGGCAACCTGAGTTCTGACACAGACGGCACTGGCACAGCCACGGTTTCCATTGCCGTGTACGACTCGCTGGGCGTTTTGCAGAATGCATCGATCCGCTTCACCCGCGGCGGCGTGGTTGGCACTCCGACGAACGTCTGGACCTGGCAGGTGATGGATACCTCGGTAACCCCGCCTGTGGCTGGCACCGGTACCGGTACGATCACCTTTGATGCAAATGGACAGGTTTCAACCACCACCCCGCCGACCGTCACCACCCCGGCGACCATCCCCGGTTCGGCAGGTTCGACCACCCCGATCCCGGTCACCTTTGATTTCACCAAGATGACTCAACTGAAGGCCACCACCAGCGCGACGGTTACGAGTCAAGACGGCCTTGCGGCTGGTTCTGTCACCGATGTGTACATCTCCCCGAATGATGGCGGTGTGTCACTGGTTTACTCGAATGGTCTTTCTGAAAAGGTTGGGCAGGTGGCTCTGGCACGCTTCACGAACCCCGCAGGGTTGATCCAGAGCGAAGGCACCACCTACATGTCCGGGCTTAACTCCGGCGAACCCGAGATCGGCGCTGCCTCCAGCGGCGGACGCGGCACAATCGCCTCCGGTCACCTTGAAGCCTCCAACGTGGATATGGCACAGGAATTCACCAACATGATCCTCGCCCAGCGCGGCTTCCAGGCCTCCTCTCGTGTGATCACCACCTCCGATGAGATCCTGCAGGAACTGGTCAACCTGAAGCGATAATTTGTAAAACAAAGCATGACTCGCCCCGAAATCAAGTTTCATGGGCGAGTCATGTTTTAAACTGGCTGTAGTCTTTGTGTGGAGCGTGTTTGAAAACGCAACCACAAAATCTCAAAGACACAAAATTTGCGCCTTGGTATCTTCGTAGTGAAAAGCGGACTTTTCAGACTTTTGCAATGACCTCTTGCAAAACCTGAAAGCTTAACCACGGAGCCACGGAGGCACAGAGAAAACAATTAAAAAAAACTCCGTGGTTCAAAATGGCATTTCTTAAAACTTATGCAAGAGGTCAAATAAAGATATCAGAAGAAAAAAATACACCCTCCTGTTATGGCGGGTGCATTCCTTGTTTTGAATTCCAGGTCTTTTCTGCTGCCGCGGTTTTGAAAACGGAATTACTTCCCCTGTTTCTCCGTCACCCGATATACATAAGCCAACACCTGCGCCACGACTTGATACAACTCAGGTGGAATCTCTTCACCGGGATTCACAGCCGCAAGCGCGGCGGTCAGAGCGGTATCTTCATAAATGGAAATATTGTGTTTCTTTGCTTCGGCCAGGATCTGCTCGGCCATTTTGCGCTGTCCGCTGGCTACTACGCGCGGAGCTTTATCCCTGTCAGAGTCATATTGCAAGGCGGTCGCCCTCAAAGGCGCCGATTCGTTTTCACTGCGCGGTCTGACCCTGAAGCGTTTATATCCCATCTCACACCTCAATATTAACTGTCATCAAGTCAATGCTGCCTGTGCCGCTTTGCAGTCTGTTGAAAGACTGCGGCATTTGCACATCCACTTGAAAATCTGTGAGGGTGTAACCGAGTTCGGCGAGTGCGTCTGTCAGTGAGGGCAGTTCTGCCTGCGCCTGTTTGCACCATGCCGGGTTGGGGCTCGTAACCGAGCTGCGGATCTGTTTCCCTGCAAAAGAAAGGTCCACTTCCACAGTTTCGGCGGGGGAAAGATCCACTTGAAGGACAAGGCGCGTGCTGGCAGGGTTGATCGCTTTGGCAGTGCCATCCCTTGCGATTCGCAAACGTGCCGACGCAAAATCCTTGTTCGCTTTTGGAAGGGCAAATCCGATCTCCAGCCATTCGGTGGTTGACGGCGAATCAGATCTCACGTTCATCAACTGTTCGCGGCGGATATCGGTCAGAAATTCCTTGAGCGATCGGGCGGTCTCCTGCCTTCCAAATTGTTCGAGCAAATTCTGTAATTTCGCAAGCTCTATCAGATTATTTTTCGAAATGGATTCGGCTCCGTTTTGGATCTCACTCAACAGAATGTTTTCCAACGACCTGCCGAACGCCTCTGCCCAAGCCTTGAGTTGGTCAGCCATTCGGGAAGAATCTCCGCCCCGATCAAGGATCAGCGAATTCAAAAATTGCAGGTTCGATCTCAACTGTTCGAGAAGGTTTTCGGGCAGATTCTGCTTTGCGGCTTGAGCCAGAGTCGCCATCAGTTGAGAAAATGCCTGGGCGGTTGGAGCAGGCCGACGCGCGGAAAGAGCGAGGCTTTGTCCCGTCAGCGGAAGACCAGCGGATTTGATCGCTGCGGCCAGGTCTGCTTCCGCTTCACCCCAATCGCCGTATTCTGAAAGTGCGCCCTGCAATTCTTTGAGCGTACGCGGCGTGATCGGCAAATGCTGACGGAGGAGGGCGCGGGTCATCACCAAGTTTGAGGTGGTGATGGGCAGGTTGTTGTTTTCAAGAAAGCGCTCGGCCAGATCAGGACCAAAGGCAGTACCAGCAGGAAATGTCTGTTCGTTTTTGATGAGCTTCAATGTGACAGAGTTATCGCCCAACTGGGTGATGACAAATTGTGCCGTGCGTTGTGATGAGAGCAGCGCCGATTGATCGGCAGAAGTGAGTTGGGCAACCACAGGGTGTCCCTCCACTTCCAGCACGGCAGTGGTTCCAGTGACGGATAATACCTGGGCTGTGATACGCTGAAAAACACGAAGGTCAAAGCTTTGGCCGTTCGTGTTGTTGATCGGTGAAATCGAAATGGGCCCGGGAAAAATCATAAATGCATCTTACGCCTCATTCCGTATTGCCATACCATTCACTACAAACAACAGGTTTTATGAAAACCAGTTGGCACACTGGGCAGGTACAGATCTTTCTTTGTCTTTCTATGAACTCTATTTGTTGTGATAAAGGTCTTCAGACAAAATCCGCAGGTCATGAATGATTTCGGTCTGGCGTTGGGAAATGTATTGCAAAAGCACCATGCGATGCGGGTCTTTGAAGGTTAACTGGGTGTTCAAGCGATACCGCTTCGATGCCGTTTCATGACGGGCCGCGATGATTTTGCCCTTCGCTGTGACAATTCCCTGCCGATCCTGGCCGCCATGCAGATGGGTTTGCAGGGATGAGGCGATCTTCCGACCCTCGATCTTTGGCAGTGGCATTGCCTTCCTGAGCTTGCGGGCCGCTGAGTCGGGCAGTGAAATGGACATGGTCAATTCGTTGCCAGGTTGAGCCAAACGGCTGGGAAACATATCACCATCGAAATAAACGCTTGCGCCATTTGCCGAGATATCGGCGACCGGTGCTAGGAATTCATAGGCTGAACCCCTGAATTGAATGGTAGCCACCAGCGGCTCATCAGGCTCCACTCGTATCTGCATCCGCTTGCCGATATCATTTTTGACGATCTCAAAATTTGTCAGAATCGCAAAGTCTTTTGCCAGATTTAAGCGCGTCACTTTTGAGCGGATGACCACAGGGAGTGTATCGCCCTGCAAAAAGGTTTCACCCTGATGATACAGGCAGGCGATGTGATTTTTACTGCTTGGCATTTGGATCTCAGAAGCACCAACCGCATAGACATACGTATCATACGAAATGGGCAGGCCTTTATAAATGTTTAACATCCGCACAACAGCCTGATCTCTTGCAAGCTGTCGCAGCAATGCCATGATCTCCATGTTTGATGCAGAAGATGGTTTGGTCATTGGCAGCATGAAACAATACCTTATCCGCCAAGGGTGGCTGAAGTTGGGTCAATGGGCACGTTGTTTTTGCGAATCTCATAATGCAGGTGCGGACCTGTGGAATTACCCGTATTCCCGGAAAGGCCGATGGTGACACCAGCGGTCACAGTATCGCCAACCGATACGGGGATGCTGGAAAGATGGGCGTAATAGGTTTTGTAATCCCCATTTTCCACGATGACCAAATTTCCATAACCCTGGTTGTTCCAGCCTGCATATACCACCTTGCCATCCATGGTCGTTTCGACGGGTGTGCCAACGACAACCCCAAAATCCAACCCATTGTGACCGGGATGATAGTCCTGACTCAGAAAGCCCCCCACCGGACGGCCTGATGGAACAGATTTTTCCGTTTGATTCGAAACAACATTTTGAACGGTCTCCTGGGTAGTGTTTACAGAGCCGCTGTCATCCTCCACCTGAAGTTCCACCAGCTTTTCGAGCAGAATGAGCATAAGCAACGGCGACATCAGATCATTGATCGTGGAGTTGAGCTGCTGCCCA
>DAOQID010000171.1:0-6612 GCA_035339375.1 Anaerolineales bacterium
TATATGGGGGTCAGGCTGTGGTATGTAGTGAAGTAGGGCGAAATTTATACCCATAAACGATCAAACCGCGTTCGTCGCCATCATTGCGCATCTTGCGGGTGACCATTTCCACGGGCATGCCGATCTGGACTTCGGAATTGTCCACGTCGGTCAATTGAGCCGTCACCATGGGACCTTCATCTAGTTTTACGATTGCCACGGTGTAAGGGGCATTTGCATCATAGCCAGCTGGAGCTTCATAAACAGTGGTGTACGAATAAACCTGGCCCTTGCCGCTAAAAGTGAATAATTCCTTGGCCTCGTCTCCGCAGTTGGGGCACACATCACGCGGAGGAAAAATCTTGTAATCGCAGTGTGGGCAGACCTCGCCTACCAATCCATATCGTTGTTGTTTAAGACGCCAGTGTCGTGGGATTTCCATGGTTTAGTTCCTTTCTTCAAGTCTAATTTTATCCAGCGGGGCTATCAAACACTATCAACTTTCAACCGAAAGAGACAACAAACGGATGGGAATGACTACACAAATTGTGGATGCATCCCTTTTGGGATTTCATCACCCTCGCCCGCGTTCAATACGGACCCGTTACCTGTCCACCCTCAATTGGCGTTTTCTCCCCTCTGGAGGATCAACAAATCAGAGGAAAATTGTCCATTAATGGAATGACTTTATTCACTTATGAAAATCCCTTTTCTGGCAATAATTAAGGTGGTTGCCATGCACGAACTTGCCGTTACTGAAAGCATCCTCGATATTTCCCTCCGCCATGCAAAAGAGGCTGGAGCCAGCCGAGTCACAGATATCAACCTTGTGATCGGGCAATTCGCATCCATTGTGGATGACTCAGTAAGCTTCTACTGGAATATTGTTGCCGAAGGGACCATGGCGCAGGGTGCAAGGCTCCACTTTGAACGCATCCCCGCAGAAATGGCTTGCAGCGCCTGCGGGCATACCTTCCACCCCGATGATGAAACCTTCGAATGCCCATCCTGTGCAAGTATGCAGGTACGCATCACTCAGGGTGAGGAATTTCGGGTGGATAGCATTGACGTTGAATAGACGCATACCACGGAGAAAAATGACCACACGCATCCCAGTTGTAGAAAAGATCCTCTCTGCCAATGACCGCATGGCAGAGCGTAATCGCAATTTCCTTGACCAGGCGGGGGTATTTGCCATCAATATCATGGCCTCCCCCGGAGCGGGGAAAACCAGCACTATCTTAAAAACCCTCGAAACCCTGCGCGGACGGTTAAAACTCGGCGTAGTGGAAGGTGACCTGGCCTCATCCATTGACGCGGAAAAAGCTGCGGCGGCAGGTTTGCCCGCTGTGCAGATCAACACCGGCGGAGAATGTCATCTCGATGCGGCCATGTTATCGGATGCCTTACCAACTCTCCCGTTAAGTGAGATCGATCTGCTCCTCGTCGAAAATGTGGGCAATCTCGTCTGCCCGGCTAATTTTCAGATCGGCACCCATCTCAACGTGTTGATCGCTTCCATCCCCGAAGGCGACGACAAACCGTATAAGTACCCGGGCATGTACCGCGATGTGCAGGCACTCATCATCAATAAAATAGATCTGCTGCCCTATGTACCTTTCAATATGGAATATTTCCGCAAGGGTGTGGAAGTGCTGAACCCGGGGCTGGTGACGTTTGCGGTGTCTGCCAAAACTGGGGAAGGCATGGAAGCATGGACCGACTGGCTTGTACAAAATATAAAAAGCAAATGATCCACTAATTTCTCCAATGCGCAGCATTCGCGTTCACGTTACCGGCATCGTTCAAGGAGTGGGCTTCCGTCCGTTTGTGTACGGGCTGGCTGTCCGCCTTGGTTTGCGTGGCTGGGTGCTCAATACATCGGCAGGTGTGGATATTCATGTGGAAGGGGCGGAGGTACAGGTGGCTTTATTCATTGAAAAACTTTCGAGTGAACTGCCTCCATTGGCAACGCTGGATTCGGTCACAGTTAAAGAGGCTGAGGTTGAAAACCATTCGGTTTTTACCATTCAACCTTCAAATCATATTGAAGGTGCATTCCAGCCCGTTTCACCTGATGTTGCCCTTTGTGCCGATTGTGAGCGCGAACTCTTCGACCCGCAAAACAGGCGCTACCTGTACCCGTTCATCAACTGCACCAACTGTGGTCCGCGTTTCACCATTATCAAAGACCTGCCATATGACCGGCCTGCAACCACGATGGCAGATTTCCCCCTGTGCGAAGATTGCCGTGCTGAATACGAAAACCCAACCGACCGAAGATTCCATGCCCAGCCTGTGGCCTGCCCCACTTGCGGACCGTTTGTCCAATTGCGAAGCCTGTCTACGGGGCATGTTTCGAATATTGAATTGCGCCTTTCGGCGGTCTTGAAAACGCGTCAATTTCTGCGGGAGGGCAGGGTTGTTGCCATTAAAGGGTTGGGTGGATTTCATCTTGCCTGCGATGCCATGAACGAACGCGCTGTCAATGAATTGCGTCAACGCAAGGGCAGGGCAGGCAAGCCATTTGCGCTGATGTTTGCCAACCTCGATACTGTGATGCAATATTGCGAAATCAATGAAGAGGAAGCGAAATTACTGACCGGGCATGAAAAACCGATCGTTTTATTGAAGCTCAAGGCACATACCAGCCTGGCTGCCAATGTTGCTCCGCACATGGATACCCTCGGCGCAATGCTGCCATATACACCGCTTCATCATCTCATTCTCAATCAGACAGATGAAAAACTAAACGCCCAGTCTGTGCCGCCTGTGCTGGTGATGACCAGCGGTAACCTTAGCGAAGAACCCATCTCCATCACAAATGAAGATGCGTTTGAAAAACTCTCCCCGCTGGCCGATGCCTTCCTGTTGCACAATCGCGATATCCACGTGCGCTGCGATGATTCGGTGGTGCGTGCCGATGGCCGCGGCATAACCTTCCTGCGGCGTGCGCGGGGATATGCCCCATACCCCGTTTTGCTGCCATTCGAGAGCAGGCCCACACTGGCAGTGGGCGGCGAGTTGAAGAATACCTTCTGCCTCACCCGCGACCGTTATGCGTTTCTGAGCCAGCACATCGGCGATATGGAAAATGTCGAAGTGTACGAGTCTTTTGAGCAAAATGTTGAGCGGCTTTCGCATCTGTTCCGCGTGCAGCCGCAGGTCATTGCTCATGATATGCATCCAAATTATTTCACGACTCAGTGGGCGCAAAAAATGGAAGGCAGGCGGGTGCCTGTCCAACACCATCATGCGCACATTGCCGCTTGCATGGCCGATAACAGGCTCACAGACCGCAGAGTGATCGGATTGTCTTTCGATGGAACGGGCTATGGAACCGACGGGGCGATCTGGGGCGGGGAAGTATTGCTCGCTTCCTACGCGGACTTTGAGCGGGTTGCACACCTTCAATATCTCCCACTCCCCGGCAGTGACTCTGCCACCCGCCACCCGTGGCGCATTGCTGTTGGATATGCAGAAGCCCTTGGGCTGGAGATCAACGACCTGCCCTTCATGCAGGGACTGGATGCGACCGCTGTAGAGATCGTCCGTCAGCAGGTGCGCAAGGATTTGAACACGCCGCATACTTCGAGCATGGGTCGGCTGTTCGACGCAGTAGCCAGCCTGGGCGGGGTGCGAAGCGATGTCAGTTACGAAGCACAAGCCGCAATCGAGTTGGAAGTTCTTTCGAAGCGATTCATCAACGGGGCAGAGGCCTATCCATATCAGATCAGGAACGGGATCGTGTTGTTGGGCGAACTGCTTCAAGACGTCATCGCAGACATCAGGTCAAAACAACCTGTAGGGTTGATCGGTGCGCGGTTTCATCAGACTCTGTGTGCCTTGGCGGTTGAAGTTTGCAGGAACACGCGCAATGAAACAGGAATCAATGAAGTGGCGCTTTCAGGCGGTGTTTGGCAAAACCAAACCCTGCTGAACTTGACGCGTGAGAAATTGACGGATGATCGTTTTGTAGTGTTCTCGCATCGGCAAACACCCGCAAACGATGGAGGTCTGGCATTGGGGCAGGCAGTGATCGCAAATTACTCGTCTGAAAGATAGACAGACCAGAAACGATGTGTTTCAAAAGGTAGCAGGATTTTTCAATAAGGAGTTCGTTATGTGTCTTGGCATTCCGGGGAAGCTGCAAAAAATCTATGATGAGGGTTCGCTCAAAATGGGCAAAGTGGACTTTGGCGGTATCGTAAAGGAAGCCTGCCTTGCGTATGTTCCTGAGGTTCAGGTGGGGCAGTATGTGTTGATCCATGTCGGCTTTGCGATCAGTGTGCTTGATGAGGAGGAGGCGCAAGCCAGGCTACAGATGATCCATGAGATCGATGCATTGGGGGAGGAACTTGGGAGTGTATGAAATATATTGATGAATACCGCGACCCTGCAAAAGTGCGCGGATTATTGGCAGAGATCGGCGAAACTGTCACCCAGCCATGGGTGTTGATGGAGATCTGCGGCGGACAAACGCACGCCTTCCTGCATCATGGGTTGGATGAGATGCTGCCTGGCGGCATTGAATTGGTGCATGGCCCGGGCTGCCCAGTCTGTGTGACCCCGCTGGAGCAGATCGACAAAGCGTTGGCGATTGCTGCCCGTCCTGAGGTGATCTTCACTTCGTATGGCGATATGTTGCGTGTACCGGGCTCCAGTGTGGATCTGTTCAATGTGCGTGCAAAAGGTGGGAATGTAAAGGTGGTGTACTCGCCGCTGGAGGCGTTGAAACTTGCGCAGGAAAACCCCGAAA
This sequence comes from Anaerolineales bacterium, assembly GCA_035339375.1. Classification (GTDB taxonomy): domain Bacteria; phylum Chloroflexota; class Anaerolineae; order Anaerolineales; family Villigracilaceae; genus Villigracilis. Next base: position 4,739 of record DAOQID010000171.1, read on the forward strand.
AAGAGATCGTCTTTTTTGCGATCGGTTTTGAGACCACGGCGCCGCCCAATGCAATGGCTGTGTTGCAGGCCAAACAAAAGGGAATTAAGAATTTCTCGGTGCTCGTTTCACACGTCTGTGTGCCGCCTGCAATGGAGGCGATTTTGGGTTCAAAGCACAACCGTGTGCAGGCTTTTCTCGCGGCTGGGCATGTCTGCGCGGTGATGGGGTATCACGAATATCCTGCGATCGCAGAAAAATACAAGGTGCCGATCGTGGTCACCGGGTTCGAGCCAGTGGACCTGTTGCGCGGTGTGCTCATGGCAGTGAAGCAATTGGAGTCAGGCAAGGCAGAAGTGGAGAATGCCTACGAGCGTGCCGTAACCTTTGAGGGAAATCAAGCTGCTCAACAGGTGGTGCAGACCGTTTTTCAACCTGCGGACCGAAAGTGGCGCGGCATTGGTTTAATTCCGCAAAGCGGTTGGGGGCTGCGCCCCGAGTTTGCCGAGTTCGATGCCGAAGCGCGTTTCTCTGTGGGTGAGATCATCACACAGGAATCGCCTTTATGTATTGCAGGGGAGATCCTGCAAGGTATGAAGAAGCCGCCGCAATGTCCTGCTTATGGAAAACAATGCACACCATCCTCTCCGCTGGGCGCGCCGATGGTTTCAGCAGAAGGGGCTTGTGCGGCCTATTATCGGTATCATCGGGAATAGGTGAAGAGGTTATTGATGGAAAACGAAATTGATTTTGAAGGCTATACCTGCCCTGTGCCTGTTCAACCTCGGGATACCGTAGTGTTGGGACATGGCTCCGGTGGAAAACTAAGCCACGACTTGATCAACCGACTCTTTCTGCCTGATCTTGGAAAGGCCGCGCCTCGCGCACTGGACGATGCGGCTGTGTTGAACATCAACGGGCAGCGGCTGGCGCTGACAACGGATTCGCATGTCGTTTCTCCGTTGTTCTTCCCAGGGGGTGATATCGGCAGGCTGGCGGTTTGCGGTACGGTCAACGATCTGGCGATGGTGGGTGCCAGGCCCATTGCCCTCACCTGCGGATTTGTAGTTGAAGAAGGCCTGTCTTTCGAGATTCTGCAACAAGTGGTCAGGTCCATGCGCGAATCGGCGGCGGAGGCGGGGGTGTATATTGCGGCTGGCGATACAAAGGTGGTGCAAAAAGGCGGCGCAGATAAACTCTTCATCAACACTTCAGGGGTGGGCGTGGTGGAGACGGGTGTAAATATTTCTGGCGCGAATGCACAGATCGGGGATGTCCTCATCATGTCTGGGACGATGGGCGATCATGGAGTGGCGGTTTTATCGGCCCGCGAGAATCTTCAATTTGAAACCGACCTGCAATCGGATGTTGCGCCGTTGAACCATTTGGTCGCGGCGATGATGGGAGCAGGTGAAATCCATGTGCTGCGTGACCCCACTCGCGGTGGAGTGGCCACTACCTTGAATGAAATCGCTTCACAATCGAAAGTGGGGATCGAATTGCTGGAAACGGCATTACCTGTCAAACCGCAGGTGCGGGCGGCTTGTGAAATGCTCGGCTTCGACCCGTTGAATATTGCCAACGAAGGCAAACTGCTGGCCATTGTCAAAGCAGCAGATGCGGAATCCATCCTCTCTGCCATGCGGAAGACAAAATATGGCGAAGAGGCTTGCATCATTGGGAAGGTGATCGAAACAAAAAGTCCGCAAGTGAGATTGCGGACCGCCATTGGGGGAACCCGATTAATTGATATGCTGCCAGGTGAAATGCTGCCGAGGATTTGCTAGTGGATTATTCCTTCTCGGTCAGGTAGTGAAGCAGGACCAGGCCGAGGCCAAGAAAAAGCGGAACGAAGCCGCCCAGCATCCAGGGTCCGAGGTGAAGCGGGTAGTTAT
>DAOQID010000172.1:0-6571 GCA_035339375.1 Anaerolineales bacterium
CGATGACCGAACGCCGAAAATGTGCGAATGACGTTCGCCCGTTCCGCATGCAGCGAGCCAGAGTTCCCTTCCGCGCCGCCCTCGGAGGAACCGACCTTGATCTCGATAAAAATAGGGGAAGATAAATCCAACAGATCGGCTTTGACCAACGGCAGCAATGCAAGGTTGCTTGCTGTGGCATTGCACCCCACCCCGCTGATATAACTCGCTGTTGAAATTTCAGCGCGATGAAGTTCGGGAAGTCCATACACAAATTTACTCAACCACTCGGGCGCGACATGTTTTTCACCATACCATTGCTCGTAAAAATCTGCATCGCGCAGGCGGAAGTCCGCAGCAAGGTCAATGATCTTTGGGGCAAGTTTGGCGTATTCTTCAATATTTTTTTGTGCCTGTCCATGCGGCTGAGCGAGGAAGAGAATATCCACCGGCTCCAGCGCGGCAGGGTCAACAAATTTAAGCTGAGTCCGCTTGCGTAGATTCGGATGGACTTGATACACATATTCGCCCAAATGCGAACGCGAAGTGACTTGCTTGATTTCAACATTGGGATGACCAAGCAGCAAACGGATCAGTTCGCCGCCGCCATATCCCGAACCGCCGATGATTGACACTGTAGTAGTCAAAATATCTCCTTTAGGTAACTGGTGATTAGTAATTGGCAATTACCAGTTACCAATTACCGCTCTTTTGCCGTCTTCACCACATACTCCACGATCTCGCCAGCAATATCCAATCCGCTGACCGGCTGCATCGTGTGGAATTCCATCGTGTGATTGATCTCATTTACTACGAGTCCCTTCTCAGGGTGCTCCACCAGATCCACACCAAGCAGACCACCGCCCACCGCTTTTGAAGCCCGCAGGCAAATATCTTCGATCTCAGGTGTGATCGGGCATAGCTCACCGCTGCCGCCGCGTGCCGTGTTCGTGATCCAATGCTCCGAGTTGCGGTACATGCCAGTCAGCACTTTGTCACCGATCATGATGATGCGCAGGTCACGACCCGGCTTCTCAATAAATTCCTGAATATAAAAGACCGAATGCTGAACTGAACCCAGAGTCGATTTATGTTCCAGCACAGCTTCCGCCGCATCGCGGTCGTTGATCTTTGCCAGCAACCGTCCCCACGAACCGACAACCGGCTTCAACACCACGGGGTAGCCAAATGCCTCGATCGCATCCAGCGCCGCCTCGGATGAAAATGCCGTCACATTATGAGGCTGCGGCACGCCATCCCGTGCAAGCACGGCACTGGTCATCAATTTGTCACCGCATACCTCAGCCACTGCCGCCGTGTTGACCGTCGGCACACCGAACGAATTCAACAAACGCAAGGCGTACAAGCCGCTGTTGTAACTGATACTGCGCTCCAACACCGCATCATATTGCTGCCATGCTTCAGGTTTTTCCAGATCAAAGTGAATGGCACGGTCATCAAGGCGGTCATAATCAATGCCGCGTTTTTCCATCGCGCCGAAGATCCATTTCTCTTCAACGCGCACACGGGAATAAAGGACGCCAATTTTCAATCGTCGTTGCATAATATTCTCCGTAGGGGCACGATACATCGTGCCCCTACAATAATCTATTCACCCCAATCTTCCTGCTCCATCGGCGCAAGCTCAACCGTTGCAGGGTCCAACGACGTTACCTCGAGGTCCACTCCGCAATCCGAGCAGACGATGATCTCACCGGCTTCGGTTCCGGCAGCCAATTCAACCTGGGCTTCACATTCGGGGCATACAACTGTAGACATGATTTATTCTCCTTTGATCTTCTTGATTTGGTTTTTGACAGACTGAAGGCTCGTGCCTCCAACCGTATTTCTTTTATTGATCGATTCCAGCGGATCAAAGACCTGATAAACATCCGCTTCAAACACTGGACTAATTGCCTGATACGCTTCGAGGGGCAGTTCCTCCATCCGAACCTTCGCCTCCCCCGCCGCGCGGACGACTTTCCCTGCCAGCGAGTGCGCTTCTCTAAATGGCACGCCTTTCTCCACGAGATAATCCGCCAAATCCGTCGCCATCATCGTGGAATCAATCGCGCCACGCATTCGTTCCGACTTGACCATGATCGTCCGAAGCGCCGCCGCCATGACAGGCAGGATCGAGAGCAAGGTGTCCGTTGCCTGAAAGACGGGTGCTTTGTCTTCCTGTAAATCCTTATCGTAGGTTGAGGGCAACCCCTTGAGCGTGGACATCAACCCCGTCAGCAAGCCGATCATTGTCCCTGCTTTGCCGCGCGTCAGCTCGAAGACATCGGGGTTTTTCTTTTGCGGCATCAAGCTCGAACCCGTGGAGAAGGCATCGGAAAGCTCGAAGAAACCGAACTCAGCCGTGGTGTACAAGACAATTTGCTCGGCAAGTTTGCTCAAGTGGACAGACGCCATCGAACAGACGAACAAATACTCAGCGGCAAAATCCCTGTCAGAGACGGCGTCGAGGCTGTTCTGCGAAACTTCATCGAAGCCAAGAGACTCTGCAAGGGCATCGCGGTCCAGCGCAAAGGGAGCGCCTGCCAAAGCTCCGCTTCCCAAAGGCAGAACGGATACACGTTTGGTCAGGTCTTGTAATCGTTCCACATCGCGTTTCAACGCCCAGTAGTGACTCAGCCACCAATGCCCCAACAGGATCGGTTGCGCTCTCTGCAAGTGGGTATAACCGGGCATGATGGTCTCACCCGCAAGTTCCGCCTGTTCGACCAACGCATTTTGAAGAATGAGGATTGCGGAATGAAGTTCGGGAATTTTGTTCAACATCCACAACCTGAAATCTGTGGCAACCTGATCGTTGCGGCTTCGCCCGGTGTGGAGTTTGCCAGCAGCGGGCCCGATCAGTTCGCTTAGTCTGCGTTCAACGGCGGTGTGGATATCCTCGTCTGAAGGTTGGAAGATAAACTCACCCGAAGCGAATTCATTTCGGACGGTATCCAGCCCGGTTGAGATCGAGGCGTGTTCTTCATCCGTAAGAATGCCTGCCCGGTGAATCGCCGCAGCCCAGGCAATGCTTCCTTCCACATCTTGAAATGCCATGTGTTGATCGACTGGCAGGGAGGCGTTAAGCGCCCATGCGAGGTCATCTAGTTTTTGGGAAAAGCGTCCGCCCCAAAGGGTCATAAAATCTCCTTGGTAATTGGTAAATGGAAAATGGAAATTTCCATTTACCAATTACTTTTCACTAATCTCTCTTGAACTTCGAATAATCCGGCTTGGGCATATCGAGACCGGAAACGGGTAGGCCGTTGAGCGCGCGGACTTTCATGCTGAGGCCATACAAGCGAATGAAGCCTTCGGCATGACTCTGGTCGTAGACATCCTCCTGACCAAAGGTGGCGAAATCTTCGCGATAGAGGCTGAACTTGGATTTGCGACCTGCGCTGATGATGTTGCCTTTGTAAAGTTTGAGCCGCACGGTGCCGGTGACAGGTCCCTGCGTGGAGTTGACAAAAGCATCGAGCGCTTCGCGCAGCGGTGTGAACCACAGACCGTTGTAAGTGAGTTCGGCATACTTGACCGCGATCACTTGTTTGTAGTGCAGGGTTTCGCGGTCGAGGATGAGCGACTCAAGTTCGCGGTGGGCATAGAGCAGGATCGTGCCGCCGGGGGTTTCGTACACGCCATGTGATTTCATACCCACGAGTCGATTCTCAACCAGATCCACGCGGCCAATGCCATGATTTCCGCCAATGGCATTGAGCGTGGAAACGATCTTCGCAGGCGACATCTTCTCGCCATTGACCGAGACAGGGTTGCCGCTCTCGAATTCAATTTCCACATACTCACCTTGTTCGGGCGCATTCTCGGGCGAGGTGGACATCTGGAACATCACTTCTTCGGGCTCGTTCCACGGGTCTTCGAGCAGGCCGCCTTCGTGCGAAAGATGCCAGAGATTTGAATCGCGTGAGTAAATGGATTTAATGGTCGCGGTCACAGGGACGTTGTGTTTCGCGGCGTAGTTGAGCGCATCTTCGCGGGAGCGGATCTCCCACTCGCGCCACGGGGCAATGATCTTCAGGCGCGGATCAAGCGCCATGACAGTCAATTCAAAGCGTACCTGATCGTTGCCTTTGCCGGTCGCGCCATGTGCAATCGCATCCGCGCCGGTCTGGTGCGCCACTTCTACAAGATGTTTCGCAATTAACGGACGGGCCACCGATGTGCCCAATAAATACTTGTGTTCATATACTGCCCCCGCTTTGAGCATCGGGAAAAGATACTCACTGACGAATTCTTCTTTCATGTCGTGAATGACAAATTCGCTCGCGCCACTTTTAATGGCCTTTTGCTCCAGCCCCGCCAGATCTTCATCTCCCTGCCCCACATCCGCACAAAAACAAACGACTTCGCAGCCATAGTTTTCCTTCAACCACGGCACGATCACAGACGTATCCAGACCGCCCGAGTAGGCTAAGACGACTTTCTTGACACTAGGTTTTGACTTTGGACTCATTTTTACTCCTTGTATGGTAATGCCGACTTACCCACAGGGCTTAGTCGGCGTTACGAAAAATAAAAACAGCCCTCCGAGAAGGAGGGCTGTTTGGGTTGACTTGTGACTATGCAGGCTTAGTTCACATTTGCGTTCGTTCCGCCGTCAAAACAAAAAACTCCCGACCTTCTCTGGGAAGTGGGCATGGGACGACGGGTACGAGGCAGTGCAAACAAATTGAACATGTTGGGCGGTATTCTACTCGAAATGTGAAATGAGTCAATGGTTTTGGGCGGGTAAATTCAAAGAGTACCCGAATGGGTACTCTTTGGAAATCATTCAACGCCAGATCTTTATTCGGTCGAGGATACTTTCGCTTCCCAATTCCTTGCAAACTTTCTTCAAGCGCTGTGTTGCACCCTGCCATTTCAAGTCTGCGAGCGTTTCCTTCAATGGCACATCCGTCCGCAAGGTCGATAACTCTCTGAAAAGCAGGGCATCTTCGTAGTTATTTTTTAAATTCTCAAGCAAGGTGGTTGCGCGCCCCAAACCCAGGCCAAATTTCGCAGGATCGCTGGGAATTGCCTCAATATGCCTGTAATTTGCCAGCACTGTTGCAGTTGATTTTTCACCCCAACCCTGAATGCCCGGGTAACCATCAGCAGAGTCTCCGACCAGCGCCAGAAAATCCGGGATCGACTTCGGCCCAACGCCAAATTTTTCGACCACACCTTTTTCATTCAATATGATCTCACGGCGCCGATCCCAACACACAATGCGGTCACCATCAACCATCTGGGTCAGATCTTTATCGACCGAACAAATGACAACTTGCTCCACTTGTTTTGATTTTTTGAATTTAGCCGCTGCTGTAGCGATGGCATCATCCGCTTCATACTTGACCATGGGCCAGGTCACCAATCCCAAAGCAGAGACGGCCCTTTCAGCAAGTGGAAACTGATTCAAGATGACGGGGTCCACACCTGCGCTGGATTTGTAACCTTTATACATCTTGTTCCGAAACGACTCGATCACATGATCAAATGCAACAGCAACATGCGTCACATCAGGGTCTGAAAGCAGCAGCAACATACTGCGCAGAAGGCCGAGCGTGGCGCCGACTTCCATACCATTCGCGGCTTTCTTCGGCGGTGCGCCAAAATGAGCACGAAAAAGTTCATAGGTGCCGTCAACAAGATGGATTTTCATACAGGCCCTCATTTACTCCGTGTTTTTCAGGCAAGTTGATATCGTTGATACACAATACCGGTAGGCAGCGAAGAAGATTCGATCAACTTAAGGCTGATATGTTTTCCGCTTGGGAACAAGCGTTTTCCGCTTCCAAGAACCAGTGGATATACATGCAGTGAAAGTTCATCCACCAGATCATGCTCAAACAAAGCATGGAGCAGGACACTGCTCCCATCCATAATGATATTCCCGCCAGGCTGATTTTTCAACTTGCGGATCTCCCCGATTATATCTCCGCTGATGATCGTTGAATCACGCCACCCGTCTGCTGATTTTAACGTGGAAGAAACGACATATTTCTTAAAACCATTAAATGGGTCTTCGGCGGGGTTGGGCTCAAATGCATCGCCATGAAGCTTCCATGTTTTTCGTCCCAACAATAGCGTATCGGCTTCAGCAAAGATCTGGCCAAAGTGGGCGCCAATATCATCATGCCAGTATGGAATTGTCCAGCCGCCATGGGTAAAACCGCCATCGGTATCTTCAGTGGGACTGCCCGGCGCCTGAATGACGCCGTCCAACGTAATAAATTCATGAACAATAATTTTTCTCATGGTTTTTTCTCCAGTAATTTGATCAAATCCTTCAATGCTTTTTCCAGCAATGGCTTCTTCGCCTTCACATCCTTCATGTCTGCAAAATACGCCATGCGCCGATTTTTGTACTCGCCTTCCAACAACGAACTCTTCACCTGTGAGATGAGCGGGTTATGAAAGACAAGATGAATACGCTTTTCTTCCCAGAGATTAAAAGTCACCAGGTACTCGCCTTTGTAATTGAAGGATGGCGCTCTCCATTTGATTTCCTCATTAATATCCTTGTTCACACCTTTGATGATGGACCGCACCGCCTCCACCTCCGCCGTAAGCGGGTGACTGAGATTCT